>NZ_RAVW01000110.1 GCF_003611585.1 Corallococcus exercitus
AGGTTGCCCAGCAGGCCCCCCCACCCGAGCGACAGCCAGACGACCATGGCCTTGCCCTTGATGTGGCCGTACGGCACGTAGGCGACCTCGGCGCCGCCCGGGCCGCCCAGGTTGTAGCGGCTGTCCGCGCTGTTGTCCCGGTTGTCGCCCATCACGAAGACGCTGTCCGCGGGCACCGTGTAGGGGCCCTCGTGCTCGCGGCCCGGCAGGCGCATGGGGTGCTGGAGCGACGAGTGCACCACGCCGCCCAGGTCCTCGCGGTAGAGCACCTCTTCCTGGTCGAACCAGCGGCCCGTGGTGTCGTCCTGGTTGTGCACCACGAAGTCCGGGGACACCAGCGTGCGCGGCTGCGGCTCGCCGTTGATACGGATGACGCCGTCGACGATCTCCACCGTGTCGCCGGGGATGCCGATGACGCGCTTGATGAAGTCCTTGGACTCGTCCACGGGGTTGTTGAAGACGATGACGTCCCCGCGCTGGGGCGCCCGCACGATGCGGAACGGCACCACGTTCATGAACGGGATGCGCACCCCGTAGATGAACTTGTTGACGAAGACCTGATCGCCAATCTGCAGCGTGGGCAGCATGGAGCCGGACGGGATGCGGTACGGCTCCACCAGCACCGTGCGGATGACCAGGGCGATCAACAGCGCCTTGCCGAAGCCGCCCACGAAGTCCCACACGGACTGCTTGCGGTACGCGCCCAGGTGCTCCTGCGTCAGCGTCTCCAGTGCCTTCGTCTCCGTGCGCAGCTGCTCCACGTTGCCCGCCACGGAGGCGGACTCCACGCGCAGGGCCTGCTCGGTGATGCGGTCCGCCGCGGCCGGGGACACCTTCGTCCCCACGCGCGACAGGATGCGCTCGTCCTCGGCGATGAGCTCGCGCGCCTCGTGGCGCAGCGTGCGCAGCTGCGACTCCTTCTTGGAGGCGTTGCGCCACACCAGCAGGCCCACGAAGGCCAGCACCATCAGCAGGCCGAAGCCCTTCATCACGGGCTGGGCCCAGGACGCGGTGGCGGGCGCCGACTCGATGAGGATGAGGTACGGGATGAACGCCAGGCCCACGCCGCACAGCGGGGCCCAGAGGCTGGTGAACAGCTCGCGCCACATCAGCTGGCGGCGGGCCTTGAGCTGCTCCGGCGTACGGCGCGCGGCCATGGCCGCTCCCAGCTTCGCGGAAGGACTGGCCGTGCTCATAGGGCTTACTGCTCCGTCTTGAGGACCGCGAGGAAGGCTTCCTGCGGAATCTCCACCGTGCCCACCTGCTTCATGCGCTTCTTGCCCTCCTTCTGCTTCTCCAGGAGCTTGCGCTTGCGGCTGATGTCGCCGCCGTAGCACTTGGCAAGGACGTTCTTGCGCATGGCGGAGATCGTCTCACGGGAGATGATCTTCGCGCCGATGGCGGCCTGGATGGCCACCTCGTACATCTGCTTGGGAATCACTTCCTTGAGCTTCTCGCAGACCTCGCGGCCGCGCAGGTACGCGCGCTCGCGGTGCACGATGACGGAGAGCGCGTCCACCGGCTCGCCGTTGATGAGGATGTCCAGCTTCGCGAGGTCCGCTTCGGCGTACGCGGACAGCTCGTAGTCCAGGCTCGCGTAGCCGCGCGACACGCTCTTGAGCCGGTCGAAGAAGTCGAACACGACTTCCGCCATGGGCATCTCGTACGTCACCTGCACGCGCGTGCCGCTGGAGCCCAGGTACTTCATGTCCTTCTGCACGCCACGCCGGTCCTGGCACAGCTTCAGGATGGCGCCCAGGTGCTCGTTGGGCACGTGGATGTGACAGGTGAGGATGGGCTCCTCGAACTTGGTGATGTTCTGCGTGGGCGGCAGCTTCGCCGGGTTGTCCACCAGCATCACCTCGTCCTTGGTGGTGGTGATGCGGTAGACCACCGACGGGGCCGTGGTGATGAGGTTGAGGTTGTACTCGCGCTCCAGGCGCTCCTGGACGATCTCCATGTGGAGCAGGCCCAGGTAGCCGCAGCGGAAGCCGAACCCCAGCGCCGTGGACGACTCCGGCTCGTAGGTGAAGGCGGAGTCGTTGAGCGTCAGCTTCGCCAGCGCGTCGCGCAGGTTTTCGTAGTCGGACGAGTCCACCGGGAAGATGCCGGAGAACACCATCGGCTTGACTTCCTTGAAGCCCGGGAAGGGCTGCTCGGTGGGCCGCGCCTCCTCCGTGACGGTGTCGCCGACCTTCGCGTCCTGCAGCTCCTTCACGTTGGCGACGAGGACACCCACCTCGCCCGCCATGAGCTGCGTCACCGGGCGCGAGAACGGGCTGAACACGCCCAGCTCCTGCACCTCGAAGACCTTGTTGTTGCTGAACATCTTGATCTTCTGCTTCAGCTTCAGCGTGCCTTCCAGCACGCGCACCAGCGTCACCACGCCCCGGTAGTTGTCGTACCAGGAGTCGAAGATGAGGGCCTTGAGCGGCGCGGACGGCGAGCCCGACGGCGGCGGCACGCGCTTCACCACCGACTCCAGGATGTCGTGGATGCCGATGCCCTCCTTCGCGGAGGCCGGCACCGCGATGGACGCGTCGATGCCGATGACGTCTTCAATCTCCCCGCGCGTGCGCTCCACGTCCGCGCTGGGCAGGTCGATCTTGTTGATGACCGGGATGATCTCCAGGTCGTGGTCCAGCGCCATGTAGACGTTGGCGAGCGTCTGCGCCTCCACGCCCTGGGTCGCGTCCACGACGAGCAGCGCGCCCTCGCACGCGGCGAGGCTGCGGCTGACCTCGTAGGCGAAGTCCACGTGCCCCGGTGTGTCGATGAGGTTGAGGACGTAGTTCTGGCCGTCCTTCGCGGTGTACGTCATCCGCACGGACTGGGCCTTGATGGTGATGCCCCGCTCTCGCTCGATGTCCATGTTGTCGAGGAACTGGGCCTGCGCCTCACGCTTGGTCAGCGTGCCTGTCTTCTCCAGGAGGCGGTCGGCCAGCGTCGACTTTCCATGGTCGATGTGGGCGATGATGCAGAAGTTGCGGATGTGCGCGTTTTCAGCCGGCATGTTCAGGGCGCTCGTCGGTCGCGAAGCGGGCGTAGGTAACACCGAACCGCCTGAAAATCCACGACCGGCGCACTCCCGCTCGCCGAGCACTCCACCCGCCTGACGTCCCGCATTCCCCCTGGCCCAGAAGCCAGGGGGACGGGCCGAGAGGGGGACCTAACCCCGGGCGCGGACGGGGCCCGCGGCCTGGTCACGGAAGAACTGCACCGTGCGGCTCAGGCCCTCCGCCAGCTGCACGGTCGGCTCCCAGCCCAGCACCTTCTTCGCGTGGGAAGCGTCGATGCACGAGCGCATCTGCTCGCCCGGCTTGCCCGGCGCGTGCGCGGCCTTCAGCGAGCTGCCGCCCGCCTGCGCGATGAGCTCGTAGAGGCGGTTGATGTCCGTCTCCACGCCGGTGCCGATGTTCGCGGCGCCCACGTAGTCGCTCTGGAAGGCCAGGTAGTTGGCGCGGGCCACGTCCGGTCCGAAGACGAAGTCACGCGTCTGCTTGCCCTCGCCGAAGATGGTGCAGCCCTGCCCCGCGATGGTGCGCTGGCAGAAGATGGCCACCACGCCCGCCTCGCCGTGCGGGTTCTGCCGGGGGCCGTACACGTTGGCGTACCGCAGGGCCACGTACGGCAGGCCGTACTGCGCGCGGTAGTAGCCCAGGTACAGCTCGCCCGCCGCCTTGGAGACGCCGTAGGGCGACACCGGCCGCGTGGGGTGGTCCTCGCGGGCGGGGAAGTAGTCCTGCTCGCCGTAGATGGCGCCGCCGGTGGAGCTGAAGATGACCTTCTTCACGCCGGACTGGCGCGCGGCCTCCAGCAGGTTCGTCATGCCGCGGATGTTCACGTCCGCGTCGAAGCCCGGGTCCTCCACGCTGCGGCGCACGTCCATCTGGGCGGCCAGGTGGCAGAGCACCTGGGGCTTCTCGGTGCGGATGAGCTCCGCGGCTTCCGGGCTCCGGATGTCGTGCACGGCCAGCCGCACGCGCGGATCCAGGTTCTCCTTCTTGCCGCTCGACAGGTTGTCCAGCGCGATGACCTCGTGGCCATTGCGGAGGAACTCATCGCACACGTGCGAGCCAATGAAGCCCGCGCCGCCCGTTACCAGGACTTTCACGCCGTTCTCCCCTGGGCCCGGCCACCAGGGGGGCCGGACCGTCGACTACCTCGCGTTCACTCGCGCGCGGCCAACCTATGCTCCGGTGGGGCGACCGGCAACCTCTCGGAAGTACGCGATGGTGTCCCGCAGACCATCTTCCAGCGCGACCTTGGGCTCCCACCCCAGCAGCGTGCGCGCGCGGGTGATGTCCGGCTGGCGCTGCTTCGGATCATCCTTGGGGAGGGGGTGGTAGACGATCTTCCCACCTCCACCCGCCGCGGCGCGCACGGCCTCCGCGAACTGCTTGATGGTCATCTCGCGTGGGTTGCCGATGTTCACCGGGCCCCGGACGTCCGACAGGATGAGCCGCACCAGGCCGTCCACCAGGTCCTTCACGTAGCAGAACGAGCGCGTCTGGCTGCCGTCGCCGAAGACGCTGAAGTCCTCGCCCCGGAGGATCTGGCCGACGAAGGCCGGCACCACGCGGCCGTCGTTGAGGCGCATGCGAGGGCCGTAGGTGTTGAAGATGCGCACGATGCGAACGTTCACGCCGCGGCTGCGCTCGTAGGCCGCGCTGATGGCCTCCGAGTAGCGCTTGGCCTCGTCGTACACGGAGCGCGGCCCGATGGGATTCACGTTGCCCCAGTAATCCTCCTTCTGGGGGTGCACGAGCGGGTCGCCGTACACTTCCGACGTGGAGGCCATGAGGAACACGGCCTTCTTCTTCTCCGCCAGCTTCAGCGCGTTCTCCGTGCCGATGGAGCCCACGCGCAGCGTTTCGATGGGGAGGTTCGCGTAGTCGATGGGCGACGCGGGCGAGGCCAGGTTGAGGACGAAGTCCACCGGCCCGTCCACCTCCAGCCCCTCCGTGATGTCCTGCTTCACGAACTGGAAGCCCGCGCGCGGCTTGAGCGTGCGCACGTTCGCTTCGTTTCCGGTGATGAGGTTGTCCACCGCGAGGACGGACTCCGCGCCGTCATCCAGCAGCCGCTCACACAGGTGCGAGCCCACGAATCCGGCCCCACCCAGCACCACCGCCCGCTTGCCACGCATGCTCGTCACGTCACGCCTCGTTCGTCAGGAGAGTTCGTCGAAGGTTGCCTGGCCCGGCAGCTGCGCCTTGTACTTCTCCAGCACCAGGTCGATGCCCTGCCGGATGTATTCGGCCACGGGCACCTTCGTCTTCTGGTTCAGCGCCTTGAGCAGTTCGTTCTGCTCCGGAGTGATGTAGATGGTGGTGCTGACTTTCTTTCGGGCCATGGCGATACGTGAAAATATATGGAATGACGTGGCCTGCGAAGCACGGAGTGGAAGCGGCGCGAACATGGCGCCCCACCGGCTTGGGAGGCACCTTGGCTTCTAGCAACCGTTTGATTTTCCTGGGCTTCCTCGCGGCAGGCGCGCTTGTGGGTTGTGCCTCCCAGAAGCCAGCGGAGACCCCTGACGCGGTGCGCAAGCGCCCGGAGGCGGAGTCCATCCGGGGGAAGCAGGAGCCCGGGGAGACGGTCACGGAGCTGGACGCCAACGGCGATGGCCGCACGGACGTCTGGGAGTACCGGGTGAAGGACGTGCTCGTGCGCAAGGAGCTGGACCTGAACTGGGACGGCCGCGTGGACGTCACCCAGTACCTGGATCCGCAGGGCGCGAAGGTCCGCGAGGTGATGGACCTGGACTACGACGGCAAGGTGGACGCCACGTACCACTACGCCGAAGGCAAGCGCACGAAGGGCGAGCGCGACCTGGACGGCGATGGCAAGGCGGACTCGTGGCTCTACTACGAGAACGACACGCTCGTGCGGAAGGAGCGCGACGCGAACCACGACGGCCGGGTGGACTACTGGGAGTACTGGGAGAACGGCCAGGTGGACCGCATTGGCGAGGACCTGGACGGCGACGGCACCGTGGACCAGTGGACCCGCAACCCGAACCCGGCCGCGGCGAAGCCCAAGGAGTGACGCCGGGAGCCCGGGCCAGCGCGCACCGCGTGGGCGCGCTGGCGGGCGGTACGACAGGGGCTACGGGGCGCTGGTGCCCGTGCGCCCGTAGGAGTCCTCCAGGCGCACGACGTCATTCAGCTCGGGGGTGCTGACCTCGAGGATGTCGCAGTCGGTGATGGCGACCATGCGGTGCTTGGTCAGCGGCTTGATGTGGTAGCTCTCACCGGGGTTCATCTCCTTCTCGATGAGGCCCTGGCCCTCGTCGACGACGAAGAGGAGCTTGCCGCTCTGGACGTGGATGGTCTCGTCCTTGACGTTGTGGAACTGGAGGCTCAGCTTGTGGCCGGCCTTCACGTGCAGGAGCTTGCCCACGTAGCGCTCCGTGTGGGCCCAGATGAGCTCGTGACCCCAGGGCTTCTCCACCCGCTTCGTCGTCGTCATGTTGCTTCGTCTCTTCCTTGCCCAGCAGCGCTAGTTCGTGCCGGCCACGTACGCGTCGAGCTGGGTCTCGCGCTTGAAGTCCGTCAGGTACCGGCCCGCGGCTTCCTTGCTGGCGAAGCTGCCCATCCGGACGCGGTACCAGGTGCCCTTTCCGGGCACCTCCGCCGACAGGATATAGGGGGCATAGCCCTTATCACGCAACCGCGCGGCGAAACGGTCGGCGTCCTGGCGGCTCTGGAAGGCGGAGAGCTGGAGCGTGAACGCCCCACCCTTCACCGCTTCAGAGGGACGCGGCGGCTCGGCGGGCAGCGCCTGGGCCCGGGCGATTGCCTCCTTCATGCCTCCGTCGCGCACGGTGGTGCGGGTGGCGACCGGCGTCTCCTCCACCTTTCCCTTCACGGGCTCCGGCTTCACAGGCTCCGGCTTCGCGGCGGCGACCTTCGGGGCCTCCGCGGGCTTCGGCTCCGGCTTCACGGCGGCGGCGGCCTTGGGGGCCTCCGGCTTCGCGGCGGCCTTGGGCAGCGGCGGCAGGGGCTCGGCGCCCGTCTTGCGGGTGAGCTCGTCCGGGAAGGTGAGCGGCGGCTCCTGGCGCGCGTCGTGGAGGACCTGCGCGTTGGCGTCCAGCGCGGAGAGCAGGTCCGGGGCGGCGGCGGTCTGCGCGTCGCCGGAGAGCTTCTTGCCCACCACCACGCCCAGCACGAACACGGCGCCCATCACGACGATGCCAGCGATCAACAGGCTGACGATCTGGCGATTGTCCAACGAGACGTCGAACTTCTCCTTCATCCGGTGGGCGTCACGCATGGCGGGGCAAACCTCGTCGCGCGCTCGGGCTGTGTAACGGCCTGTAGCGACAGCGTGCGCGCAAGCTACGCCCCACCCCCAGGCGGGTCAAATTCACGGAGACCGCGTCGGACCGACGCGCGCGAGGCCCAAAGTCAGGCCCCGGCGGTGCTGCCACCGGCTCTGGTGGACGGCGCACGACGCGCCGGGTGGGATCAGACGATCCACCCGCCGCCGAGCACGCGATCCCGGTCGTAGACCACCGCGGCCTGGCCCGGCGTGACGGCGCGCGCGGGCTCATCCAGCTTCACCGACACGAGCCCGTGCTGCGAGATGTGGATCCGTCCCGGCGCGCCCGCGTGGCGGTGGCGGATGCGGACCTCCACGGTCTGTTCGGGCGGAGGCGGCCCGTCCACCCAGTGCGGCTGGAGCAGCCCGAACTGCGCGCGGCCGGTTCCCTCCGCGGGGCCCACGACGACGCGGTTCGTCTCCGGCTCCAGGCGCTGCACGTAGCGGACTTCGCCGCCGCCTAGGTTGAGCCCCTTGCGCTGCCCCACGGTGAAGCGGTGGATGCCGTTGTGCGTGCCCAGCACCTTGCCGTCCGGGTCCACGACCTCGCCGGAGGGCTGCGGCCCGGCGACCTTCTCCACGAACCCGGCGTAGTCGCCGTCGGGCACGAAGCAGATCTCCATGCTCTCCGGCTTGTGGGTGGTGGGCAGGTGGTGGCGCTCGGCGACGGCGCGCACCTCCGGCTTGGTGAGGTGCCCCACGGGGAAGAGGACGTCCTTCAGCTCCTCCTGGCCCAGCGTGAAGAGGAAGTAGCTCTGGTCCTTGGCGGCGTCCACGGCGCGGCGCAGGTGGAAGCGGCCGTCCACCTCCTCCACCTGGGCGTAGTGGCCGGTGGCGAGCCGGGCGCCCAGGGCGCGCGCGCGCTTGAGGAGGAAGTTGAACTTCACGTCTCGGTTGCAGCTCACGCACGGGATGGGCGTCTTGCCGCCCAGGTACGACTGGACGAACGGGTTGACGACCCGGTCCTGGAAGATCTCCTCGGCGTTGGCCACGTAGAACGGGATGCCCAGCGTCTGGGCCACCGCACGGGCGTCGTCGATGTCGTCCGGACTGCAGCAGCTGCCACACTTCGCGTTGCCCTCGTAGGACCAGACGCGCAGGGTGATGCCGATGACCTCGTGGCCCTGCTCCTTGAGCAGGGCGGCGGCGGCCGAGGAATCCACCCCACCGCTCATGGCAACGACGACTCGCATGGGGCTCCTTCCTACACGCCCCCGGGCCGGGACGCACGGCCCGAGGTGCTCCAGGCCCCCTCCCCTGCCCTCCGGCCGGAGAGGTGGCCCCGTTTCAAGAACTCCGTGATGCCCAGGCCGTGAGCCGGGAGCGGAGCTCATCGGCGGTGTTCAGCGTCGGATCATCCAGCACCGTCTCCACGAGGTACCGGGTCGCCTCGCCCACCTTCGGCGAGGGGCCGATGCCCAGCGTCTTCATGATGTCGCCCCCGGTGAGCGCCAGCTCCTTCGCGGACAGGGGGGGCTTCGCGGCGGCCAGCGCCTCCAGCCGCGCGGCCAGCGCCTCCAGCGCCGGAAGCTGCTCCGGGGCGCGGACCTGGACGCGGGCCCTGGCCACGGCGAGGAGCGCGGGCAGCTGAGGCAGCCCCACGCGGGCGAGCAGCCGGCGCAGCGCGGGGTCCGTGTCGTTCACGCGCGTCTCCAGCTTCGCGTGCTCGACGAGCAGGCCGATGAGGTCAGCGGACTTGTTGGGGAACTTCAGGCGCAGGCACAGGTCCTTGGCCTGCGTCGCGGTGTCGATGTCCGCGAGCAGCGTGGCCATGCGCAGGTCCGCGTCCGGCGGCGCGGCCTGCACGGCGGCGCGCGCGAGCCGGGCGGACTCCGCGTCCGCGCGGGCCACCTCCGGAAGGAAGACCTCCATCAGCCCCGTGTCGGCCAGCAGGTGCAGCCCCGTCTCCGCGCGGGGGGACTGGAGCAGCTTGAGCAGCTCCTCGCGCACGCGCTCCAGCGCGACCTTGCGGAACACGGCCAGCGTCGCGGGAATGGCGTCGCGGGTGGCGGGGTCCAGGGTGAAGCCCAGCACGGCGGCGAAGCGCACGGCGCGCAGCGGGCGCAGGCCGTCCTCGGAGAAGCGCTCCAGCGCGGAGCCCACGCAGCGGATGAGCTTCGCGGGCAGGTCCACCTGACCGCCGAACGGATCCACCAGCTCGCGGTCGAGCGGGTTGTACGCCATGGCGTTGATGGTGAAGTCGCGCCGGGACAGGTCCTTCACGATGTCGCGCTCGAAGGACACGGAGCTGGGGCGCCGTCCGTCCAGGTAGTCCCCTTCCGAACGGAACGTCGTCACCTCCACGTGGTTGCCGCCGGTGACGACCGTCACGGTGCCGTGCTGGATGCCGGTGGGGATGACCTTGCGGAAGGCGCGCTGGACCTCTTCCGGCAGCGCGCTCGTCGCGACGTCGAAGTCCTTGGGGTGGACCTTGCGGACCATGTCCCGCACGCAGCCGCCCACCAGGTAGGTGGGGTGGCCCAGCTCGCGCAGGCGGGTGATGACTTCGAGCACGGGCTTCGGGATTTCGGCGTCGTGGAGGTTGGCGATCATGACCGCGGAAGGGGTGGGAGGAGGCGGGCGCGTACGTTGCCGTCTTCCGGCGGGCCTGACCACTGCGGAGGCCCCCTGAAGGCCGGCATACGACAAATGACGTATACGTGCGCGAATGAAAGTCTTCAGGAAACTCCTGCCCACACGCCCCGACAATCATTTCAAACGCATCACCTACCGCGAGCGGGGCCACCGGCCGCCGCCCCAGCGAGGCAAACCATGTTCAAGGTCACCAGCAACCACACGTTCCGGAACCCCTCCCGCCAGCAGATCGACACGACGACGCAGGGCAAGACGAGCGACTACAGCCACTCGGTCAGCGGCGTGAACCAGATCCTCGACAAGGGGAACATCGGCATCTCCGACCGCTCCAGGAACAGCGTCATCGACAACGTCAAGAAGGTGGAGACGGGCCAGCGCAGCGAGGTCAACGCGCACCAGCGCGAGGCGCTGAACTTCGGCCGCGATGCCTTCGTGAGCTTCAGCAAGGGCGATTTCAAGCAGGGCGCGGTGGAGGCCTTCGGCTCGGGGCTCAACGGCGCGGCCTCGGTGTTCAAGTCCACGTTCACGCAGACGCCGCACGAGAAGCAGGGCATCGGCCCCTGGTGAGCCCTGCCTGCTGACGGGGCTGGGGAGCGTTCCCGGAGCGCTCCCCTTCCCCGCCATCCCGCGAGGCATGTGACGGGCGCGTCTGTTAACGATGGACGCGCCATGTCCGAATCCCGAACCACCGCGGTGCACGTGCACGACGCCTGTGACGTCTACGTGGGCCGCGCCTTCCGCGCCTGGGCGAAGCCGGGCCCGCTCAACCCCGTGCCAGGCCGCTTCGGCAACCCGTTCAAGCCCGGGGGCGTGAAGACCTGGAAGGCGATGATCCGCACGTACTTCGAGCCCTGGCTGGCGAAGCTGCCCGCCGACGAAGCCGCGCGGATCCGCGACGAGGCCCAGCGGCGCATGGCGCCCGGCCCGGACGCGTTCGAGTCCTTCCGCTGGTACCTGGAGCTGCGCACGAAGCATGACGCGGACTTCCTGCGCGACGTGCGGACCTTGCGCGGCAAGCGGCTGGGCTGCTGGTGCAAGCCCGGCCCGTGCCACGCGGACGTACTGGCCGCGTGGCTGGACGCAAGTCCGCGTCAGTGACGCGCGTTCTCCCGCTCGCGGACCTGCGCGGGCTGGGGCGTGAGCGTCGCGTCCACCTGCCGCCGCGTGCCCAGCGCCTCCGACAGCGTCAGGCACGCCTGGGCAATGGCGTTGCGCGCGGCGAGTGAGTCCGCCAGCGGATCCAGCATCACGAAGTCGTGGATCATCCCGTCGTACTGGAGGGCCAGCGTCGGGACTCCCGCGTCCACGAGCCTGCGCGCGTAGGCCTGGCCCTCGTCGCGGAGCACGTCGCACTCGCCGTTGAGGATCAGCGCGGGAGGCAGGCCTCGCAACTGCTCGTCGGTCGCGCGCAACGGGCTGACCAGGGGGTCGGTGCGGGCGGAGGAGTCCGGGGCGTAGTTGTCCCAGAACCACTGCATCTCGCTCCGGGTGAGGAAGTAGCCGTCCGCGTAGCGCTCGTAGGAGGCCGTGTCGAAGCGGGCATCCGTGACGGGATAGAACAGCACCTGCTGCAGGATGCGCGGGCCGCCGCGCTCCTTCGCCACCAGCGTGAGCGCCGCCGCCAGGGTCCCGCCCGCGCTGTCAGAGGCCACGGCGATCCGCTGGCCATCCAGGTCCGCTTCGCCGCCGTTCTTCGCGATCCACTGGAGCGCGGCATAGGCCTGCTCGATCTGCGTCGGGTACTGCCCCTCGGGCGCGGGCGTGTAGTTGACGAACACGATGGCGCACCGGCTCCCCACGGCCAGTTCGCGGATCAACCGATCGTGCGTGTCCTTGTCGCCCAGCACCCAGCCACCGCCGTGGAGGTAGAGCACCGCGGGGAGTTTTTCCGACGCGTCCACGGGCCGCACGATGCGGACGGAGACCTGGCCGTCGGGGCCCACCGGCAGGACGCGGTCCTCGATGCGGGCGGGCTTCTTCGCGCTCTTTCCCGACTGCACGCTCCGGAGCACGGCGCGCGCATCCGCGGGAGGCAGGGTTTCGAGCGCGGGTCCGCCCGCTGTCTTCAACTGCTCCAGGAACGCACGGGCATGGGGATCCAGGCCGGAATCGGAGGGCTTCTTCGCATCGGTGGACATGGCGTCTCTCCTCTTCGGCCGAGGATGGCCATGCACGCCCGGAGTGGGAGACGCAGGCACACGGTGGGCTTGTCCGATGCGCCGCATCTGCTATTTACAACTAGGCAGATATTTCAAGTTTTCCACGGAGAGTACCATGAGTGAGTCCCCTGTCCTTCGCACTGCCTGGGCGCTGTTGCTGGCCGTCCCCCTGGTGACCGCTTGCAACCCGGAACCTGAGACCGATGCCCCGGCCCAGACCTCCGCGTCCCTGGCTTCGGTGATCACCAACACGTCCTTCGAGACGAACACAAGCGGATGGTCCAGCTGGCAGGGAACGCTGACGCGGGAGGCGCGCACCGGAGCGCCTGACGGGCAATACGTCGCGCGCGTCACGGTCAGTGGTTCGGCGACGCTCTACTCGCTGGACGGCGCACAGAGCGGAATCGCGAACGCGCCGCAGGGGCAGACCTATACGGCGACGGCGTATGTCGCCGCGGGAAACACCGGCACGGTGGGCAAGCCTGTCAGCCTCATCCTCCGGGAGAAGAACGCCTCTGGAACGACGTACAAGCTCTTCACGGCGGACGCGACACTGACTACCGGCTTCCAGCGGCTCTCCGTAACAGGGACCGTGGAGCGCGTCGGTGACACGGTGGATGTCTACGTCCTCCAGAACCAGGCGACGTCGGGCAATGCCATCCTCGTGGACGCCATCACGCTGGAGCCTACGAACGGCGGCACGAACCCGTCCGGCGAGCCGATGCCCGTGGGAGACCTCACAGGCTGGCGGCAGGTGTTCACCGACGACTTCACGACCAACGTTCCCGTGGGCCAGTTCCCCGCGGCGGTGTCGTCGAAGTGGAGCGTGTACCTGGACGGCTGGAAGGACACGAGCAAGAACGGGACGTACTCGCCCTCGAAGGTCGTCAGCATCCAGAACGGCGTGTTGAACAAATACCTGCACACGGAGAACGGTGTGCACATGGTGGCCGCGGTGCTGCCGAAGATCCCCGGAGCGAACGCGTCCGGCGGGCTGCCCGCGGGACGCTACGCGGTGCGCTTCCGGGCCGACGCGGTGCCCGGCTACAAGACAGCGTGGCTGCTCTGGCCGGACAGCGAGGTGTGGCCGCGCGACGGGGAGATCGACTTCCCGGAGGGCGACCTGGACGGCACCATCTCAGGGTTCATGCACCGGCAGAACGGGACGTCGGGTGGGGATCAGGACGCGGTCTCCACGAGCGCGCGCTACACGTCGTGGCACACGGCCGTCATCGAATGGAGCCCGGGACGGTGCCGGTTCATCCTCGATGGCGCGGTCATCCTGGACAAGACCAGCCGCGTGCCGAGCACGCCCATGCACTGGGTCCTCCAGACGGAGACGGACCTGAGCGGCACGCCGCCGAGCAACAGCGCCGCGGGCAACGTGCAGATCGACTGGGTCGCCGTCTGGGTGCCGAAGTAGCACGCGCATGAGGCCGCCGGGCATCCCTCCCTCGGGGGATGTCCAGGCGCTTCGCACGGTGGGATGGAGTCGTGCGGGCCTGATCCACGGGCCCCTTCTTCTCCACCCAGCGGAGCTCCCATGGCGGTTCGCTACGATCCCAGCATCATCACGAAGCACGCGCAGGCGCTGTACGACCGCGCATCCCTGATCATCTTCGCGTGGGGCGTCATCGGCTTCATCGCGGGCGCGGTGATGGCGAAGGCCATGCAGGCGGAAGGCCTCTTCGTCGTGATTGGCGGTCTCGTGGTGGCGCTGATTGGCGTCATGTTCGGCCGGGGCCGGGCCTTCGCGCTCCAGCTCCAGGCGCAGGTGGCGCTGTGTCAGGTCGCCACGGAAGCCAACACGCGCAAGACCGCGGAAGCCGCGGCCGCCGGGGTGCCTCCCACCACCGCCGTGCAGATGAACAGCGCGGCCAGCTGAAAACCGAGGGCACCGGAGCTGCTAGGAAGGGCCGCATGGGACTCGATGCGAGCTATCAAGCCCTTCCCGGCGGCTCCCCTCTTCTGGAGTTGGCCCGGCGGAACACTGGCGTGGGCGGATGGCTGATCTCCGTCACGCGGCTGCTCCGGGATCCCCGTGAAGAGAGCCTGGCGCCGGGCGGTCCTGACCCCGACGAACTCGATCTCCTGGAGGCCGTGCGGGACCTCCTGCGGACCCGCCCCGACCTGGCGACGCAACAGGTCGACCTGGCCCGCAGATGGGATCATCTGCACTTCGTCCTGTCCGCCCGACGCAGGGACGCGCCGGAGACGGAGGACGACTCCCTGGCCGGCATCGCGATCCGGGGGGAGGAAGACATCGCCCCGCATGTGGTGGCGCCCCAGGGCGTGCCCCTGCGCTACACGCGGCCGGAGACGGTGGAGCGGATCGCCCGGATGCTGGAGACATTCCCGTTCGACGCGCACCGCGAGTACTTCACCTTCGAACGTCTGCGACAGGCGAGCGTCTACAAGTGTCCGCGTGAGGAGGACATCGACGAAGCCTGGCAGTGGCTCCGCGAGCGCTTCGACCTCTTCCGCGCCCTCCACGTCACGGCCGCAAAGCACGGAGACGGTGTCCTGGTCCGCGTCGACTGACCCCCAGTGAAACCAGCTCAGACCCGGCGTTTCCTGCGCCCTGAGACAAACCCGGGTGTCTTGAGACACCCGATTTGTGTTCATGTTTCATGAAACGAATCCAGGCGCCGCATGCCATGGTCATGGCCCCATTTCCTGGGAGCCCCACATGCGCACCTCTTACTGGATGTCCTTGGCCGTCCTTCCCCTGCTGTTCTGTCTCGGTTGCAGTCCCGAGAGCGAATTACCCGAGGAGGACCTCGTGTCCTCCCAGTCGTCCGCGGTCGTGGTGTCCGGCGGCTCGATGCTGTCCGCGCGCTATCAGCACACGGCCACGCTGCTCGCCAACGGCAAGGTGCTGGTGGCGGGCGGCGGGACGCCTTCGGGCACGTACGCCACCACGGAGCTGTATGACCCGGCGACAGCCACTTCGGTCAGCGGTCCGTCGATGCTCACCGCGCGCCGCGGTCACACCGCCACGCGGTTGCAGGATGGCACCGTGCTGGTCGTCGGCGGCGTCAACTCGAGCGTGATCGCGTCCGCCGAGCGCTACGACCCCGCCACGAACACCTGGAGCGCCGCCGCGCCGCTGCCGCGCATCAGCTACGGCCACAGCGCCACGCTGCTGGCGGACGGCCGCGTGCTGGTGGTGGGCGGCGTGGGCTACGTCACCACGACCTACGTCTACACGCCGTCCACGAACACCTGGGCGGCCACGGGCTCGCTCAATGCCGGGATGATGGGGCAGGCCGCGGTGCTGCTGGCGGACGGTCGCGTGCTCGTGGCGGGCGGTGGGAATAGCACCACGTCCTCCAGCAACCACGCGGAGATCTGGAGCCCGTCCACGGGGGCGTGGACCACCGTCACGTCGATGAACGCGGGGCGCAATGGCCACACGCTGCAGCTGCTCGCCAGCGGCAAGGCGTTGGTCACGGGCTACGTCGTGGCGGCGGAGCTGTATGACCCGGCCGCCAACACCTGGACGAACACCGGCGCCACCGCCGTCCAGCACTTCACCGCGCCGTCGGTGACGCGGCCGGATGGCACCATCCTGATGGCCGGGGGCTCCTACAACACGATGCAGGTGGAGCTGTTCTCCCCCACGACCAACACCTGGAGCACGGTGGGAACGCTCACCCAGTCCCGCGTCGAACATCCCACCGTGGCGCTGACGGACGGCAGCGTCCTGTTCCTCGGAGGAACGACCTACAACGCCCAGGGCAACATGCAGGCGCTGGCCAGCATCGAGGTCTTCGGCGCGTCCGCCACCTGCGTCCCGACGACGTGCGCGGCGCAGGGCAAGACCTGCGGGACGATCTCCGACGGCTGTGGCGGCCTCCTCACCTGCGGCACCTGTGGCGCCGGGCAGACCTGCTCCGCCAGCAACGTCTGTGTCGCCGCGGCCTGCTCCCACAACGTCTGTACGTCGGGCACGTCGCTGACCAAGGACTGCAACTCCTGCACGTTCTCGGTGTGCAACCGCGACCCGTACTGCTGCACCACGTCCTGGGACAGCATCTGCGTCAGTGAAGCCAACTCCTGGTGTGTCATCGCGCAGCCGGGCTGCGTCGTGAGCCAGTAGCCGTCACGTCCGGGTCGGCCTCCGCCGCATGGAGGCCACCCGGGAACCGGCTACGCTGCGCCGCGAATGAAATACACGTTCGTCTTCACCACCGCGGCCGTGCTCCTCGCCTTCCTGGCCCAGCGAATTCAAGGCGCTGGCTGGCTGCTGCTGTGGCCCTCCGTGAGCTTCGCCGTCGTGGCGGTCGCCTATGCCGGAGTGGGTGCGCGGGCCTTCGGGAAGCAAGCGGATGGACGGATGCGTCCGGGGGCGGTGCTCGCGCTCCTGCCCTTCCTGCTGCTCACGTGGGGCACCTGGCACCTGGCACGGCGCGTCTCCCGGGAGCGTGTCCTGGATGAAGTGACGCCAGGTGTCCTGGTGGGACGCCGGCTGCTGCCCGGCGAGCTGCCCGCGGGCGTCAGCGCGGTGCTCGACCTGACCTCCGAGTTCATCGAACCGGAAGGCATCCGAAGCGCCTGCCGCTACGTGTCGCTCCCCATCCTGGATGCCTCGACGTTGCCCGTGGAGCGGGTGGTCCCGGTCCTTCGGGAGCTGGCCGCCCTGCCCGGGCCGCTATACGTCCACTGCGCGCAGGGACATGGGCGTACGGGGATGATCGCCGCCGCGCTCCTCGTGGCTCGCGGCGATGCACCGGACGCGAAGACGGCACTCGCTCGGGTGCGGCAGGCGCGGCCCGCGGTGCGGCTCTCCGTCCAGCAGGAGCGCGCGCTCGACGCGTTGGCCGCGGCACTGGTCTGAACCGCGAGACCCGGACACGACACCGGGCCTCGCGGGTGCTCAAGACCGCTCAGCTCTCAGCGGACGGGGCCTGCTCCACTTCCGGCTGGGCGGCGTCGCAGACCGGCGCGGTGTCCTCGGACCGCTGGGTCTGCGCCGAGGAGACGGAGGCGGTCTCCTGCGAAGGCTGCGCCGGCGCGAAGCAATACCCGCCCTCGCCACAGGTGGTCCGGAAGGTCCCCTCGTAACAAATCTGGTCGCAGTAGCTCGTGCAGACATCCCAGCACTGCGGCGGATAGGCAAAGGCGACGGTGGGGGCGACGCCGAGGGCAGCGGTGACGGCCAGCAGGGACTTCTTCAGCGCGTTCATCGACACTCCATTGCGAGGGGGATGTGTCTGCCCGAGGGCAGGCACGTCTGGCAGGAGACGCCACCCCGTGGCGCAATGACAGACTTCAGCGCTGCAATCGTTGCTGACTGAACGCTTTCACCGACCCAAGACCTATCCGACATGTAAGCCTATAGTGGTTAACCGCGATATCCGGCACTCGATATGGGAATCAGACTGTTCGCCCACCCTTGAGTCGGAGTTGCCATGCGCCTCAGCCAGCTGCTGGCCGTTGCCGCCGCTTTTGCCCTTTCTCCCGCGGTCAGCTTTGCCCTGCCCATCCAGTGCACCGAAGTCTGTGAGGAGCTCAATTACTGCGATGAGCCCTGTTTCGTGGTCATGCGCCTCTCTTCGTGTGGCGATACCGGGTATGCCTGCATCCCTCCGAGCAGCGCTTCCGCGTCGAGCAACGATGAGCTGGCGGCGACCTGCGCGGACTGCGCCACGGAGCGGACCGCCTGCCTCCAACGCGTGAAGCGTGGAGACATCGAGGAGGTCCAGGCGTGCATGGACGCCTACGCCGAATGCAGCCAGTTGTACTGCGTGAGCCCCCAGTAACGCGGCGCGGAGGACGCAGGGCCCCGCAGTGCAGGCGTGGCCCTGGCCGCCGTGCATCTTCAAGCTGGGCTTAAGAGCCCATTGCGTCCACACATCTGGTCCGCAGTGGGGCCAGGCCGTATCTCTCTTCGTGCGGCAGAACGCACAGGAGAGAACACGATGCAGAAGCGCAAACTTGGAAACAGCAACCTGGAGGTCTCGGCCCTGGGGCTTGGCTGCATGGGAATGAGCCATGGCTTCGGTCCGCCGGCGGACAAGCGGGAGATGGTTTCGCTCATCCGGACGGCCGTCGACCGGGGGGTCACCTTCTTCGACACCGCCGAGGTCTACGGCCCCTTCACGAACGAGGAACTCGTCGGTGAAGCCCTGTCTCCTGTTCGAGGGCAGGTGGTCATCGCCACGAAGTTCGGATTCGGCTTCGATTCCGACGGGAAGCAGTCCGGGCTGAACAGCCGGCCCGAGCACATCAAGCAGGTCGCCGAGGCCTCGCTCAAGCGGCTCAAGACCGACACGATCGACCTGTTCTACCAGCACCGCGTGGACCCGGAGGTGCCCATCGAGGACGTCGCCGGAGCAGTCAAGGAGCTGATCCAGCAAGGCAAGGTCCGGCACTTCGGCCTCTCCGAAGCGGGAGTGAAGACAATCCGCCGCGCGCACGCGGTCCAGCCAGTCACCGCCCTCCAGAGCGAATATTCCCTGTGGTGGCGTGAACCCGAGCAGGAGATCCTCCCGACCCTCGAGGAACTCGGCATCGGCTTTGTTCCGTTCAGCCCCCTGGGCAAGGGCTTCCTGACCGGCAAGCTGAGCGACGCGACTCAGTTCGAGAAGGGCGACATCCGCAATGTCCTGCCGCGCTTCACCCCGGAGGCACGGCAGGCGAACCAGGCCTTCGTCGACCTGATTGGCAGGGTCGCGGCCCAGAAGCAGGTGACCCCAGCCCAGCTCGCGCTTGCCTGGGTCCTGGCGCAGAAGCCGTGGATCGTTCCCATCCCGGGCACCACGAAGCTCCACCGTCTGGACGAAAACCTCGGTGCACTCCAGGTGACGCTGACGCCGGATGAGCTCCGCGAGCTCACGGACGCCGCCTCGAAGCTCAGGGCACAGGGAGAGCGCTACCCCGAGGCGATGCAGAAGATGATCAACCGCTGAGACCCACAGGCGGCCGTCAAACAGCCTTCATCGCCAGCTCGCGCGCCGCTTCGACGAAGAGTCGCAGCGGCGCGGAGCGCTGCGCGCGGCTGGGGTAGTAGAGGAAGAAGCCCGGGACGATGGGTGCGTAGGCCTCCAGCACCCGCACGAGCCGCCCGGTGCGCAGCGGCTCCGCCGCCGCCGGCTCGAAGGCATACGCCAGCCCTACGCCCGCCTCTGCCAGGGTCGCCGGCAGATGCAGGTCGTTGCTGATGACGCCTCCGCGCACCGGCACGCGCCAGTTCCTGCGGCCCCGCTCCAACTCCCATGGGTAGAGCGCCCCGGTCGTCTGCGAGCGGAAGGTGATGCACTCGTGCCGCAGGAGGTCCTCGGGACGCTGCGGCGTGCCGTGGCGGGCGAGATAGGCCGGCGAGCCCACCACCACGAAGCGGAACGCGTCGGTGAGCCGCACCTGGACCATGTCGCGCTCGATGGCCTCGCTCAGCCGCACGCCCGCGTCGTAGCCCTCGGCCACGATGTCCACGAAGCGGTCCTCGACGACGACCTCCAGCTCCACCCGCGGGTGACGCGCGCGAAAGGTGGGAACCACCGGGGCGATGACGTAGGGCACCGCCGCCGTCAGCACCGTCAGCCGGACCCGGCCCACGGACTCTCCCGGCTGCGCGGAGACCTCTCGAAGCGCGGTGAGCGCCTGCCCCACCGCCGGGCCTGCCTCCTCCACGAGCCGCCTGCCAGTGTCCGTCAGCGCCACGCTGCGCGTGGTACGGGTGAGCAGCACCACCCGCAGCTGCTCCTCCAGCTGCCGCACCGACTGGCTCACCGCGGCCGTGGAGACACCCAGCTCGCGCGCCGCGCCGCTGAAGCTGCGCAGCCGGGCCACGGCGAGGAACACCTGCAGCTGCGTGAAGGGCGCCGTATTCATTCGCGAGGACCGTATCCGAGCCCACTGTTAAGCATGGGTTAAGAGCCTATTGGCTCACGCGCGCGTAGTCATCGGCGGGTCCGGCGCGTATCTCTCTTCTCGTGAACGGGGCGCATCGGCCCCAAGTCCCCCGGAGAAAAGACACATGCCCACCGTCAACGCCTACGCGGCCCGCTCCGCCACGTCGCCCCTCGGCCCCATCACCCTCCAGCGCCGGGAGCTGGGCCCTCGCGACGTCCTCATCGAGATCAAGTTCTGCGGCATCTGCCACTCGGACATCCACACCGTCCGCGGCGAGTGGGGCGAGACGACCTACCCGCTCGCTCCCGGCCATGAGATCGCCGGCATCGTCACCCAGGTCGGCGCCAAGGTGACGAAGCATGCCGTCGGTGACCGCGTCGGCGTCGGCTGCATGGTCGACTCGTGCGGCGATTGCGCGCCCTGCCGCAAGGGCGAGGAGCAGCACTGCCTCAAGGGGATGGTCGGAACGTACGGCGCCATCGGGCGGGATGGTGAGCTCACGCAGGGCGGCTACTCCACCCACATCGTCGTGACCGAGGACTTCGTCCTCAGGATTCCCGAAGGCATCGCGCTCGACGCCGCCGCGCCGCTGCTGTGCGCCGGCATCACGACGTACTCGCCGCTGCGCCGCTGGGGCGCGGGCCCCGGCAAGAAGGTGGCCATCGTGGGCCTGGGCGGCCTGGGACACATGGGCGTGAAGTTCGCTCGCGCGATGGGCGCGGAGGTGACCGTCCTGTCGCAGTCACTGAGCAAGAAGGAGGACGGCCTGCGCCTGGGCGCGCACCACTACCACGCCACCAAGGACCCGGAGACGTTCCAGAAGCTCGCGGGCTCGTTCGACCTCATCGTGAACACGGTGAGCGCGAAGATCGACCTGAATGCCTACCTGTCCCTGCTGGCCCTGGACGGGGCGATGGTCAACGTGGGCGCACCCGCGGAGCCGCTCTCCGTCAACGTGTTCACGCTCTTCATGCCCCGCCGCGTGTTCACCGGGTCGTTGATCGGTGGCATCCCGCAGACGCAGGAGATGCTGGACTTCTGCGCGAAGCATCACATCGGCGCGGACATCGAGGTCATCCCCGCCAGCAAGATCAACGACGCCTACGAGCGCGTGCTCGCCTCCGACGTCCGCTACCGCTTCGTCATCGACGCCGCGACCCTGAAGTAACCCCCTGGAGAGGCCATGCGAATCGCAGCCACCGCCATCTCGTTGTCCCTGGTCACCTCGGCGTTCGCCCAGACGCACGACGGAGGAAGCGCCGCCTCACGCGAGAGCGCGCAGGGCCTGAGCATCACGCGCGGCGGCTCGCAGCCCTCCAGCAAGGGGCCCGCTGAGAACTTCACGGGCTCCGTCCGCGTGGATCCGTTGTTCCAGGCGAACGCTCCGGCTCGTACCACCGGCGCCTCCGTCACGTTCGAGCCCGGAGCCCGCTCCGCCTGGCACAGCCATCCCCTGGGCCAGACGCTGATCGTGACGGCGGGCTCCGGCCGCATCCAGCGCTGGGGCGGCCCCGTCCAGGAGCTCCGGCAGGGCGACGTCGTCTGGACGCCTCCCGGCCAGAAGCACTGGCATGGGGCTTCGCCGACCACCGCGATGACTCACCTCGCCATCCAGGAACAGCTGGACGGCAAGGTCGTCGAGTGGATGGAGAAGGTCAGCGACGCCCAGTACGGCGTCCAGCCCGCTCAGCCCGTCACGACACCGTCGAAGACGCCGTAGCCGCCGGGGATGAAGAAGTCCTTCCCCGGCTCCAGCCCGAAGGCGCGCATCACCGTCGCCGCGACGTCCTGGGAGCGCGGAGCCCGCGACACGCGGCTTCCGTCCTCCTCCACCAGCGTCACCGGCGTCCCCATGGGCGAGCCGTTCATCGTCTCGTCGTAGCCGCCGAACATCTGGTTGCCCTGGATGCCGCCGCCCACCAGCAGGGCGCACGTCGCCGGGTGGTGGTCGCTGCCCTGCTTGGGGAAGGTCCGCCCGAAGTCGCTGTAGACATACACGAGCGTCTCATCCAGCAGCGACCGGGCCGGGTCGGATTTGCTCGGGGTGAGGCTCATCTCGATGCACATCTGGCCCACCATCTCCAGCGCGATGCGCAGGTGGTTGGCGTGCATCTGGGCGCCGTTCGCGCTGTGCGTGTCGAAGGAGTTGTTGTTGAAGCTCGTGGCCCGCAGGTTCACGGACGTCACCAGGTCCGACTTCAGCAGCCGCAACGCGAAGTCATACGAGCCCATCGACGGGCCCGTGCCGCAGGCGTCCGCGTAGCCAATGCAGGCCGTCCAGTCCACCGGGTAGCGCGGGTCGTTCTTGAGCTTCTCCCACGAGAGCGTGTTGGCCAGCACCGACAGGATGTCGCGGCGGATGGTCCGGCTCGCGCCCTTGTAGGTGTCGTAGAGCTGCTCGAGCATCGCGTCCGTGCCGCTGGTGGAGACGCCCCGCTCCGCGCGCAGCGCCTTCATGATCGCCGCGTCCACGGCCGTCGCGGGCACCGTCCCCGGAAGCGCCGAGCCGTCAAAGGCCACGTCCGGCACGTCGTTGCGGGCGCGCAGTCCGTTCCAGGCGCTGCCGCGCTTGTCGGACAGCGTCGGCTCCACCGACGACGCGGAGCGCAGCACCGTCGGATTCGCCAGCGCGGACAGCCCGAACGCGCTCGGGAGCTCACCGCCCAGGCTGACGTTGGGGATGGGCCGGTCCGGGAAGCGCTGGGCCATGGCGTTGGCGATGACGGCCTGCACGGCCGGAGCCCGGAAGCTCGCGCCCGCCACGCCGCACATGCTGGCGACGATGCCGCTCGTGTGCGCGGCCGTGTTCTGGTCCGCCCCCACGAGCAGCGCGGCCTTCTCGTAGAGCCTGTACGTGGGGTCCGCCCACGCGTAGCCCCAGGGCCGGTAGAGCTGCTGGTTGTTCGCCGCGGGGTTCGTGCCCCGCGCGTCCGCGGGGTTCGCCCAGTTCCAGTAGATGGGCCCGCGCAGCTTGCGCACGGGCCCCGGCGCATCCAGGTCCACCGGCGAGCGGTCGTAGTTCTCCACCTGCGCGGGCAGATAGCCGAACGGGATGACGCCGCCCTGAGCCACCGGGATGAACTTCGTGATGCCGGCGCGGGACAGCGGGGAGAAGAAGCTCTCCCAGTGCAGGCCTCCATCCAGCCAGATGCCCAGGAGCTTCGTGGGCCGTCCCGGCGCTGGCGCGGCCGAGGCCGTGGACAGCCCGAAGCGCGCCATGAGTCCCAGTTGCGTGGCCCCGAGGGCCAGCTCGAACAGCTTGCGACGCGAGAGCTTCATGGGGTGCCCCTTCAGTAGAAGATCCAGTGCGGGTGACGGATGAAGTACGAGCACACGCCCACGTATGCGGGCTCGGTGTCCGTCGGTGTCGAGAGCGGCACGAAGACGTCCGTGTAGAGCGCGTCCACCTGTGCGTCGGTGAAGCGCTCGCCCAGGAAGTGCAGCGACCAGCGGCGCAGCGTGGCCTTCACGTCCGCGGGGTCGGCGGTGCGCTGGGAGCCCGCGGGGAAGAGCGCGGTGTTGCCCGTCTTGGCCAGGGCCAGCCGGCACCAGCGCTGCGACACCTGCGTCAGCGTGAGCGCGAACGTGGGGGACGTGCTCCGGTCCTGCGCGGTCTGGTTCATCACCGAGCCGCCGCCCAGCCCGTAGAAGCGCTCGGCGGTGGGGAGCTGCCGGGGCGCCGGCACCGCGTCCGGCGGTTGCATCGGGTAGAGGTCGTCGTTCCGGGGCTCCGCCATCGGGATGCCGAACTCCGTCGCGGAGATGAAGAAGTCGTCATGCGTGAGGCCCAGCTGCTGGTACAGCGCCCGCTGCACCTGGGTCGCGCTCATGCGGGTGATGCGCGTCGCGTCCGGGTCCGGGCGTGCGTCGCGCTGCTGGGTGGTGAGGCCCTGGATCCACGCGCGGACGTCCGCGATGGGCAGCGTCGCCGTGCCCTCGGAGACGAGCTGGGCGTAGGACTTCTCGCCAATGGGCATCTGCTTGAACGCGGCGATGCCCCGGCCTTCCAGCAGGCGGACCAGCTCGCTGTCGTCGGGGCTGCCCGCCTTCACCAGCCGGGCGTCGGAGACCAGCAGGCCCTGGAACGCGTCCACCGACGCGAAGTACCCGCGCGCGCCTTGCGAGTGACAGCCCTCACAATGCGGCTTGAGGCCCTGCATGATGCGCACGGTCTCGGAGCTGGCCGGGGTGCCGCAAGCCTTCTGGGACTGCGTGGAGGGAGCGGACGCGGTGCCGTCCCGGCCGCACGCGAGCGCCACGGGAAGCGTGAGCAGGAGGAGTGCGAAGCGGTTCATGTCAGCGCCCCCGCTGGAAGAGGTTGGACTGCGTGAGGGATTTGATGAACGGGCGGACCTTGCGGCCTCCCGCGACGAAGCGCTCCACCTGCGCGTCCAGGTAGCCCGCCTCCCGCGCCGGATCGATGTCGCGCCCCAGCACCTGCGCATGGAGGTGCCGCACCACGCAGCGGTCGAAGGCCCCCGCCGCGACGATGATCTTGGCGAAGCCGAGCGGCCCCACCGTCCCGTCC
>NZ_RAVW01000111.1 GCF_003611585.1 Corallococcus exercitus
CTGTTCGGGGTGGGGGGTGCCGTCCTACAGTCCGAAAATCGGCATTTCTCCCCTGATTCCTCTTGTCGTGGAAGGCGCATGACCCTGTTCCGGCACCCTGAAGATCGCATCCCGGTCCTGATGTTCCTGAGTGTGTTCGCGCTCGACGTGACGGTGTTCCTCACGGCGCGAAGCTGGTGGGTGCCGGTGTTGTGGTTCGGGCTGGGCATCATCCCCAAGGGATGGATCTGCTCGTGGAACCACCACCACCAGCACCTGTCCATGTTCAAGCACGCGCTGCCCAACCGCCTGCTGGAGCTCATCTTCGGCTTCCAGACGGGCGTGACCTCGCAAGCCTGGTTCCTCCACCACGTGCTGGGCCACCACAAGAACTACCTGGACCAGACGCAGGACGAGTCGCGCTGGAAGCGGGACGACGGCTCGACGATGGCGGAGCTGGAGTACTCGCTGAGCACCATGCTGACCGCGTACCCGCGCGCGTACCAGGTGGGGCGCAAGCTGCATCCCAAGGCGCTGCGCGTGTTCGTGTGGATGGCCGCGCTCCAGGTGGTGCTGCTGGCGGGCCTGTTCTGGGTGAACCCCTACAACGCGCTGTTCGTGTTCCTGCTGCCCATGCTGGCGTCGCTCTTCGTGACGGTCTGGGCGACCTACTTCCACCACGTGGGCCTGGACACGGCGAACCACTCGGAGGCCTCGTACAACATCCTCCACAAGGGCTACAACCTGATGACGGGCAACCTGGGCTACCACACCGCGCACCACACGCGGCACGGGCTGCACTGGTCCAAGCTGCCGGAGCTGCACGCGCAGCTGGCGCGCGACATCCCCGCGAACCTCTACCGGCAGCCGGGCATCCCGTTCGTCTGGCGCGGCTCTGAAGAGAAGCTCGTGCTGAGCGAGCACGAGGTCGACGCGCTCGCCGGCGGGCCCGTGGCCAGCAGCGAAGAGAAGCTGGCCGCCTAGCGGTCCCGCTTCCGCCGGAGGCACTGCCTCCGGCGGAGGGCGCCGCGCTACTTCGGCTGCGGCTCCGTCGTGCGGTTCGCCGCGATGTTGATGACGTTGAGCAGCAGGTCCTTCACGCGGCGGGGCTTGTTGCCGCCGTTGTCCTCGATGATCTTCTCGATGTCGTCATCCTGCCGGTGGTACTCGGGGATGAGGTCGCCGCCGCCCTCGGGGTTGGACAGGCCCTCGAAGAGGAAGAGGACATCCTCGCCCTTGCGCCCGAAGGACGCGCCGTCCTGCCGGTCGCGGTAGACGTTGATGTCGCGGTTGATGCGGTCGAACGGATCCGCCAGCTGCTGGTTCGCCTGGTCCACCACGTCGCGGAAGTAGTTGGGCTGGCCCTTGGTGTTGGTGTCCACCACGGACAGGCGCTGATCATCCCAGCGGCCCACCATGTCCGTGTTGATGACGCCGGCGATGTTCTTCAGCTCCACGCCCGGGATGGGGTGGTCCACGAAGTACTGCGAACCCACCAGCCCCTTCTCCTCCGCGCCCGTCCAGACGAACAGCACGGAGCGGTCCAGCTTGCCGTTCTTCGCGGCCTCCGCCAGCTCCGGCACCGCCGCCATCAGCACCGCGCTGCCGGACGCGTTGTCGTCCGCGCCGTTGTAGGCGTTGCCCTTGCGGTCCACGCCCACGTGGTCCAGGTGGGCCATCACGACAATCACCTCGTCCTTGTGCGGGCCGGTGCCGGGCAGCATGGCCATCGTGTTCACGGCCTGGCCCGTGGCGGTGGCCACCTGCTTGAGCTCCTCCACGCCGCGCTGCTTGCCGGCGCGCGCCGGGACCGCCGTCTGACCCGCGGCCTTCATCGTCTGCTCGTACTGCTGGTTGAGCAGCTTCAGCGTGTCCTTGGGCATCTTCTCGTCCAGGTAGAAGCCCTCCTGGAACGTCTGGTGGCCGAACTGCTTGTGCCCGGCATGGGCCGCGCCCGCCGCCTCGCCGGCCTTGTCCGCGCCCAGCCACGAGTAGACGTTGAACTTCTGCTGGAAGGGGTTCTCCGGGTTGTTGGAGTTCGGCCCCACGAGCCCGTACTTCTGGACGTGCGCCTGCACGTAGGCGGAAGCCGCGTCCAGGCCCGCGGAGGGGCTGTCACGTCCCTGCAGCGCGTCCGACGACAGGTACTCGATGTGCTTCATCGGATCCGAGTCGACCGACACGGGCGGCTCGGTGGGAGCCTCCGGCGGCACCGGCGTCGTGGTGGCGGGCGGCGGCAGCGACAGCACCGGAGGCGGCGCCGGCAGTTGCGGCAGCTTGGCGGCGGGACGCGCGCCGGAGGACTCGAAGCCGTCCTTCCACGCGATGGGACGGTTTCGCGTCTTCGCCTCCGCGCTCCGGGCGTCCTGCGAGGACAGCCGCGAGACGGAGGTGAGGGGACGCGAGCTGTCGTTGATCTTCGAGGCCATGGTGGGGAGTCCGGGGGAGGAACCGCGCTCCCCAGATTATCCGACCGCGCCCCTCGGGAGTTGTGCGCCACGGCAAAGTTCCGCCCGCGCACGGCTCATTCCCTGAATCCAGGTTTCACGAGCACGCCCACGCGTGAGACGTCCTGCCGCTCCGCGTGAGACCGGGACTGTTACACGGCGTATGTTTCATGTAACATGAAACGCTACTCTTGTTTTCTCATGCAATGAATTGCAAGAGTGAAAACAGACAGACTCGAGGTGTTGGCGCGCCGGGTGCAGTGGGGCCGCGGGCAGTCCACCCCTACACCCCGAGGTAGTGCATGCACCTGAAGATGACGGGCTCCCTGCTGGCTTCCATGTTGTTGAGCATCACGGGTTGCGCGGGCGGCGACGACAGCCAGGCCTCCGGTTCGCTGAGCACGCAGGAGTCCGCGGCGTCCCAGTGTGTGAAGAAGTTCGACGGCATCACGACGTGTGCGCTGGGCGGGGCGAAGGTCGACGCCGTCGCGGACGGGCTGGCGGTGTCGGGGCTGCTGACGCAGAAGGACGGCGTCTCCAGCAGCTTCGCGCAGGCCGTGAAGTGGGAGCAGCGCGTGGCGATGAGCCTGGGCGCGCAGGGCGGCTACCAGCTGGCCGCGCGCGACGGCGACCAGGTCGTCAGCACGCTGAAGGTCACCCCGGGCCGTGAGGCGAACTCGGTCAACATGCTGCCCACGTTCACGGGCTCGCCGGGCGGCTCCGCGTACCGGATGAACATCTACCGGGGCGGCGTGCTCCAGGGCTCCAGCCAGCAGCCGGCCGGGATGATGATCGTCTTCCACAACTTCAGGGACTTCCTCCGCTGGGCGGAGATGCACCACCACTTCCTGAACCTCTTCGACATCGACGGGCTGTCCACCGGCTCCGCGGAGACGAGCGTGGGCGCGTGCGTGTGGCGCCTGGACGCGGAGAAGAACACCTTCACGGTGGACCTCGACGGCAAGACCGTGACGGGTGACTCGGTGGAGTTCATCGAGACCATCGCGGATGGCGCGTATCCGTACCGCCACTTCACGGGCATCGACACGAACGCCATCGCCGGCCAGTACACCATCCGGTCGGAGTCCATCACGCAGCCCACGGGCGTGAAGTAGCAATTGAGGCGGTGCCGGACGGGGGCTTCCCGCCTCCCGTCCGGCGTCGTGCCGCTAGCGTCTCCCGGAGACGGAGGACGTGGGCGTCGCCGAGTTCCGGCCGCTGCCGCCCACGCCGGTGGCGGGGCTCACCGTGGGCGAGCGCGTGGCCTCCATCGGGGCCTTGCGCGCCGGCGCGAAGGAGGCCGGGACTTCATTCGCGTAGAGCAGCTTGTAGGCGCTGTAGCTGCTGAGCACGCGCTTCACGTAGTCGCGGGTCTCGTCGAAGGCGATGTGCTCCACCCACTCGTCCAGCTCCGCCTGGGGCAGGGCCTTGCGCCAGCGCTCCACCGCCGCGGGGCCCGCGTTGTAGGCGGCCACGGCGTAGGCGGGGTTGCCGTCGAAGTGCTTGAGCAGCGAGCCCAGGTACGCCGCGCCCAGCCGGATGTTCTGCGCGGGCTGGAGCAGCGACGACACCTCGAACGACGCCAGCTTGAGCGAGTCCGCCACCTGCTGCGCCGTCCCGGGCATCAGCTGCGCGAGCCCCAGCGCGCCGGTGGAGGAGCGCGCGGTCGGGTTGAACCGGCTCTCCTCGCGGATGAGGCCCTGCAAGAGGTCCGGATCCACGCGCGCGGCCTTCGAGTAGCTCTGGATGAGCGGCCGGAACGCGAGCGGCCACGTCGCCTCCCACACCGGGCGGGACGCGGCGCTGAGGGGGCCCGCGGCCTCCTGGCGCAGCGTCACGCGGGCCACCTGCCGCGTGGCCCGGCCCCGGCCGGTGCGGCGCATGGTCTGGTAGAGCAGCCGCGCGGGCGCTTCCGCCAGGCCGCGCGTGTCCACCGCGAGCAGCTCCTCCACCACGCCCGGCTGTCCCAGGCGCAAGAGCTCCACGCCCGCCGCGAAGCGCGGATCCTTCTGGAGCGGGCCCGGGGGCAGGGGCCAGACCTCGTCGTTGGCCGGCGCGGCGGTGTTCAGCGTCTTCGCCGGGACGGCCTGCGCGGCGGACTCCGTCAGCCGTGCCAGCCGCTCCGGCGCGTGCTGCGCCAGCCGCGTGCGGGACAGCAGCCCGTACCAGGCCGTGGGCCGCTCGGTGGCGATGAGTTCGTAGCGCGCGAGCGCCGCGTCCAGCGCGCCGCCGTTCTCCTGGACCCGCGCCTGCCAGTAGCGCGCGCGCCACAGCGCCTCGTCGGTGCGCGCGGCCTCCGGCAGCTGCTCCACCGCCATCAGCGACGCCAGGCCCGGCTGCGTCTCGCTCTTGCGCAGGTGCAGCCAGAAGGCGCGGAAGAGGGCCTCGGCGGCGAAGTTGCCGGCGGGGTAGCGCTTCGCCAGCGCCTCGTAGTTCTGGAGCGCTTCGTCCGTGCGGTTCAGCCGCTGCTGCGTCCAGGCCTCGAAGAACAGCGCGTCGTCCGCGTAGCCGTGCTCCGGGTAGTCGCGCGCCAGCGTGGCGTAGGTCTCCACCGCCGCTTCCGGCTGCACCACCGACTGCGAATAGGCGAGCAGGTAGAGCGCCTGCGGCCGCTGCTCGGGCGACTGGCACTCGCGCGCCACCGGCTCCAGCACCTGGATGGCGCGGCGGTGCTGGCGCTCCTTGCGCAGGGCGCGGCCCAGGGTGAGCTGGGCGCGGCAGGCCATTTCATCCGGGAGTTCCGTGCGGGGGCCTGAGCGGGCCAGCATGTTCATGGCCGCGACGTTCTGGTGCAGCTCCACCAGCGCCTCCGCGCGGCGCACGCGCCACTTCATGGGCAGGGGCAGGTCGCGCAGCAGGGTGCGCGCGCGGTCCGCCTCCTTCGACAGGGGCGCGGTGGCCCAGACCTCCAGCAGCGCGCGGTGCTCCGCGTTGTACTGCCCCGCCGCACGCGCCAGCTCGCAGTACGCGAGCAGCGCCTTCATCCGGAGGGCATCCGGGCCGCGGGCCTGCCGGCTGTCGATGAACTCCTGGAGCGCGGCCAGCGCCTCCGGGATGCGCAGCTGCTTCTTGAGCACGCGCGCCATGGTGAAGCGGGCCTCCGGGTAGAGCGGGGAGCCCGGGCTCACCTGGCCGTACTGCTCCGCCGCGCGCAGCGGCTTGTGCAGCCGCTCATGCGACTGCGCGGCCCGCATCAGGCAGTGGTCGCGCAAAGGGACGTAGTCCTCCGCGAGCGCGGTGAACTCCGCGGCCGCGGTGGCGAAGTCGCGCGCGAGGAACGCGCTCTGGGCCTGGAGGAAGCGGCCGGGGAGGGAAGGAGGGGACTCCGTGGCGAGCAGCGCCCGCGCGGACTTGTACCGGCCCCGGTCGAACTCCGCCTTCGCCTTGGCCAGCAGGCCTTCCGCGAAGTAGGGCGCCAGCCGCTCCGGCCCGAAGGCCTCCGCCGTCACCTCGTCCTGGGAGGGCTGCGCCGTTGGCGTGTCGAGCAGGGCCTCCAGCTTCTCTTCCGACATCACGTCGCCGGAGTCGTCCTCACCGGGCGCCTGCGCCCACGCGGCGTCAGGGGCCCACAGGCCCGCGCACGCAAGCAAGACCGCAGCTGTTCCTCGAAGTCCGTCCATGCCAGCCCTCGTTCGTCCGCCAGGGACCCCGATGGATTGGCACTGCCGGTGCGCTTGGAACCTGCCCGGCTGACTGCTTGCCAAGCGCACGTTGGCTATCGTGCATCCAGCGCCTCGCACACATCCGGCGCGCTGCACGAAAGCCAACGGCCCGGCGGCCGCTCGACTGGCGCCTGGGGTGCTACATACCCAGGGGCGCCTGCCTGCTGTCAGGGAGCGGTCGTCTGGAGCACCAGGTCGCTCGGCATGCGGGGGGCCACCTCGTAGGTGGTCTCGTACTGCGCGGCCAGTCCCACCACGGCGATGCGCTGTCCCACGGTGAGGGCCTGGAGCGCGGCCTTGTCGAAACCGGCGGACACGTGGACGAACACCTGCACCTCGCCGGTGCCGTCGTCGATGTAGAGCTTGTAGCCGTAGGGCGAGTCGTCCTGGAACGCCTGCGTGATGGCGCCGCTGGCGCGGATGAGCTGGCCCTCCACGGACTCGTTCACGCCGCCGGTGGTGACGTCCCGGGGCGCCACCTGCTCCGTGCCGGACTTCAGGTCCACGTCCGCGGGCACCGTCTTGAGGATGCGCAGCTGGTTCTGCTCGTCCAGCGTGCCGGTGACGCGCACGCGGGCCCCCAGCCCGAAGGACTGCTTCTCCGCCATCTTGACGTAGATGCCGCCGGTGTCGTCCTGGAGGGCGAAGCCCTCATCCCCCATGGCGGAGACGAACGCGCCAGGCGGCACGGTGACCGCGCCCTCCACCGTCACCTCTGATCCGTTGGTGCGCGAACGCGCGTCGGCGATGGAGAGGATCGGATGGCAGCCGGCGAGCGCGAACGCGAATGCACCCAGCAGCGCCAGGGCACGCCGGCGCGGAAGGGACGGGGCAGGGGAGGAGGTGATGGAAGAGGAGCTCATGGCCGCCTTCTATCATCCGCCAAACTGATTATTCAATGAATTCTATTTGTTCTTGAATTCACTTGAGGTGCGACTGGCGTCTGCTTTTGAGTCACGGGGTGGGCGGACGCGAATGTTGACAAGGTGCGTCTGCGACAGGGCGTGAGGACCTGTGACACGTGATACATCAGGAGAAGCGATGTGAGGCATTGCGTCCTCTTGCGGTTGGTGCGCCTGTAGCTTTACCGTGCGCCTGCTGACCTCCCCCGGACATCCATGGCCACTCCGAGTCTCCCGTCGTCGAGTGTCGCGCTTGAAGCAAAACCCCCTCTGGCCCGCGTCTGGTGGCTCGCGCTGCGGCCCAAGACGCTGACCGCCTCCATCGCGCCCACGGTGCTGGGGTGGGCCTTCGCCAACGCGGAGGGCGTCTGGCGGCCGGTGCCCGCGCTCACGTTCCTGGTGGGCTTCGTGCTCATGCAGATCGTCAGCAACCTGGTGAACGACTACGCGGACTTCGAGCGTGGCGCGGACACCGAGGCGCGCCTGGGGCCCGCGCGCGTCACGCAGAAGGGCTGGCTGTCCGCGCGCGAGGTGGCGACGGCCGCGGCGCTGGCGTTCACCGGTTCCTCGCTCGCGCTGCTGCTGCTGACGCAGGCGGAGGGGTGGCCGGTGTTCGCGGGCGGCGCCTTCTGCCTGGCGGGCGCGGTCTTCTACTCCGCGGGCCCCGTTCCCCTGGGCTACCTGGGGCTGGGGGACGCGCTGGTGCTGATCATCTTCGGGCTCCTGGGGGTGAGCGGCAGCTACGTCGTGCTCGCCCACCACGTCACCCCGGCCGTGCTGCTGGCGGGGCTGTCCATGGGCCTGTTCTCCGCCGGCATCCTCGCGGTGAACAACCTGCGCGACCGCAAGACGGACGTCGTCGCCGGCAAGCGGACGCTCGTGGTGCGCTTCGGCCAGCGCTTCGGGCAGTGGGAGTACACGCTGGCGGTGGGGGGCGCGTTCGTGCTCCCGGTGATCGCCTGGCTGGCGCTGCCGGAGCACAGGGGCGGCTGGCTCTTCACGCTGGCGGCCCTGCCACTCGCGGTGAAACAGATCCGCGCCATCTGGCGGGAGGACGGCAGCGCGCTCAACCCGCACCTGGGCAAGACCGCGGCGCTGGGGCTCGTCTTCGCGCTGCTCCTGTCCGCGGGCCTCAGCCTCTGGCCCCAGACGACGCCCTGAGTCAGGCGCGACGGGCGCCCAAGCCCCTCTGTGCGATCTGAAGTCCGCGAATTGCGCGGACTCTCATAATGTGGTCAGTTCGATGCGATGAGGTGTTCTCCTCCCAACCCTTACCGGACCTCACCGTCTCCGCGTGGCGGAGCGTTGGCGGCGTCGGGAAGGGTGGGACGCGTGGGCCCGCGCGTGAGGACATCTGCTCCCTTTCCTCCCCCTGTCTGCCTCCGGCCTCGTCTTCCATGAATCGCTCAATCCTTCTGAAGAGCGCGTGGTGCGCCCTGCTGGTGCCCCTGCTGTCCTGCAACCTCCTCAAGGTCACTGACGACGAGGGCTCCACCACGGGTCGCGGCGCCAAGCGTTTCGACCCCTACCAGGGCCTGAACTCCGGCGCGATCCGGCTCAGCCTCCAGTACATCAATGGCTGCGCCTTCCTGCCCAACGGGCAGATGGTGGCGAAGAACGGCGTGCCCGTCCCGTACCCGGACCTCTGCATCACGCCGCTCGGGCAGGACCCGCTGAAGCTGTCGCCTCCCAACGGGACGCTGCAGATCCTGGCGGACAACCAGTACTTCCTGAACCAGTTCTCCGTCTCGGAGACCGTGGTCAACCAGCACAACAACCCCAACGACCAGACCGCCGCGCTGGCGTGGATCAAGAACCAGTCGGTCTTCGCGGGCCTGGACTGGGGCAACGTCAACCAGGGCCCGGACGAGTGGAGCTTCTACAGCCTCGCCGGCGCCGTGGAGGACTGCTGGACCCGCGAGGTGCAGTTCGGCAACGCGAACTGGCAGAAGGTGAAGGACGACACCATCACCGTGGAGGTGCTGGACGAGACGGGCACCTCGCGCGCGAGCCAGACGTACCTGCGCTCGGAGCTGCTGGCGTCCTCGCCCTACGCCGGCCACAGCCGCTTCTCCTGGCGTTCGGAGAACCTCAAGCCGCCGCGCTTCCCCGGTGACAAGAACCCCGGCACCGTGGCGGGGTTCCCGGGCGGCCTGGACCAGAGCGCCATCACCCGCACCATCGCGCGCGTGGACATGGTGGGCAGCACCAACCCCTTCAAGGTGCTGCGCGTCCCGCGTCTGTCGGGCCCCGGCGCGCTGAAGGCCACCTGGAGCCAGCTGCCGGACAAGCCGTTCTACTTCCCCGTCACCTACGTCCTCCCGGAGGAGCGCCCGTCCACCTGCACCGACGACGCCGGCAACCCGGTGCAGTGCAGCCCGGGCCTGGACTCGCGGCTGGTGTTCTCTCCTCCGAAGGAGGGCAGCTTCTACAAGCCCGGCGAGGACGTGAGCGTCTACGTGGACCTGCGCGACAGCGCGGGCGCCCACCTGCACTCCAAGGACCTGCTGCCCAACGCGAAGGAGATCATCACCGGCCAGGCCAACGGCATCCAGACGTTCGTGCCCAACGTCATCGCGACCGTCACGGAGAACGACTCCATCTCCAACGTGGCCATCGCCGGTCCCATCCAGGACCTCCAGGTGCTGGGCAACCCCAGCGACCAGCCCCAGTTCTTCGCCAAGCCGTTCCCGTTCGCGTTCCTGGATGACGCCACGCTCACGGGCCTGACGCCGGGCCTGATGGACTACAAGTGGCCCACGCGCCAGACGTTCACGCTGCCCGCGAACGCGAAGCCGGGCACCTACGTGGCGCTGGTGAAGTTCAACCGCGCGTCCATGGGCGAGCGCGTCGCGAAGCTCAACCCGTTCTTCTTCCAGGTGGGCCAGGACGAGCCCACGACGTACCCGGGCAACGTGGGCAACTGCCAGATCTGCCACCGCGGCGTGCTGTCGCTGGACAACCTGCGCCACGGCCTGTCGGTGGACCACATCGAGAGCTGCAAGGTCTGCCACCACTACGACACGGACACGGTGGGCCGCACGCAGGAGATGGTGCACCGCATCCACATGAACTCGCCCAGCTACCCGGCGAACCGCGCGGACTGCACCGTGTGCCACCTGACGCGCAAGAGCACGGAGCGGCCCAGCCTGTCGCTGTGCGGCTCGTGCCACATCTCCCAGCACGGTGACGAGTTCTTCCAGATCGCCTTCAACCAGCGCGGCTCGCCCAGCAAGTTCGGCAACTGCGCGCAGACGTGCCACGGCGGCGACCAGCTTCCCGCCGGCCACATCCTCCCCGCGAAGTAGGGGATGCGACCCGCCATGCAAAAAGCCCTCTTCGTCGGAACGCTGCTCGGCGCGGCCCTGCTGAACGCCGGCTGCACGGAATCCTCCAACCCCGCGTCGTCGACCTTCACGCCGCGGCCCACCTACGAGAACCGCGAGCCGGAGGGCCTCACCTCCCGGCTGACCGGCTTCACCGTGGACCCGGAGGCCTACTTCATCAACCTGGCCAACTGCGCGCCGCCGCCCGCCCGGTGCGCGCTGCCGCCGCTGTACGCGGAGTTCAGCCCGCTGCTCCAGCGCGCGGTGGTGCGCAACGCGCCCATCACCCTCCAGGACACGGTGCCGGACCCGGCCACGGGCCGGCCGCCCGACCCGGCACCGCCCACGGTGTCCAGCGCCGCCGGCCTGTGGACCCTGGACAAGGTGCCCACGCGCCGGGGGCCGCCGTTCTTCGTCCTGTCCCTGGGCGGGCCGTCCGCGCAGGTCAAGCTGGCCAACGACGTCCCGGCGCCGCCGCCGCTGGTGCTGCCGCCCGTGCCGGAGGGCAACTACCTGCCCACGATGACCATCCGGCCGGTGGTGCCGGCGCACAGCGCGTGCGTGGGCCTGGAAGCGCTCCAGGTGAGCGACAACGGCATCATGGAGGCCGTGGCGAAGCGCCTGTCCTCCGAGGGCACGGCCGTGACGGTGGCGGACCTGCTCAACCCGGCCCGCTTCGGCGGCATCACCATCTTCTGGCTGTACCAGCCGGGCTTCCCGGTGTTCCGCGTGCCCGCGACCAACACCACCGTGGAGGCCTCGTCCGGTCGCGTGTTCAACATCGAGTGGGCGCCCGTCGGCGCGCTGCCGCCGCCGCTCGCGCCCCTGCAGTCCGCGCGCGGCTTCTTCATCCCGCCCGGTCCGCCGGCGCCCAACAGCAGCCTGGGCCTGGTCGCCATCGTCCACCCGCCGCTGATGGGGCCTCCGGGCAACGTGACGTACACGGCGAAGGACGCCACGACGAGCGTGCCGGAGAACCGCCCCTGGTCGCTGATGCCGCTCGAGCTCCCGCAGATCCCGGGCCTCGTCATCTTCGCGGGCCTGCAGATGGCGCCCGCGGTCCCCTCGGCGACGCCCTCCATTCCCCCGCCCAGCACCTGCGTGCCCGGGCAGTAGCCGCCGCACCCGCCTCAACGCCTGCGCTCCGTCCACCCCTCCCCGTGGGGAGGACGGAGCGTCCGTGTTTCGTCCCCGTTCCTCCGGAGCAACGTTCCCCATGATGAAGAAGATCCTGCTGGCCATTGGAGTGCTGGTCGCCCTGGTCTTGATTGGTGCGGGCACCGCCATGGGCGTGGCCACCCACAAGATCAACAAGACGTATGACTACGTCGCGCTGCCCAACATCACGCGGGACAGCTCCCCGGAGGGCATTGCCCGCGGTGAGCAGGTGTTCCGCGCGGTGTGCGCCGAGTGTCACGCCGGCGGTGGCAACACCAAGCCCGTGGGCGTTCGGATGCACGACTTCCCGCCCGACCTGGGCACGTTCTATTCGGCGAACATCACGTCCGACATGGAGAAGGGCGTGGGGGGCTGGACGGACCAGGAGATCGCCCGCATGGTGATCAACGGCATCGACAAGAGCCACCACTTCCGCCCCATGCCCGCGTTCCCCAACATGGGTGACAAGGACATCGCGGCGGTCATCGGCTTCATGCGCTCCGGGCACCCGGACTTCGCGCCCGAGAAGCAGCAGCCGCCGCGCTCCGAGCTGACGCCCCCGGGCCGGATGGTGTTCGCGTTCGCCATGGGCATCAACGACAAGGGCCGCACGGAGCCGGTGCCCGTGCCCGCGAAGGCGGCGGACTCCGTGGAGTACGGCCGCTACCTGGCCGGCAGCGTCTACGACTGCGTCTTCTGCCACTCGCCGGGCTTCGACGGCAGCGCGGTGAAGCTGCAGCACCCGGACACCGTGCTGAGCGGCGGCTTCGAGTTCGACCTGGCGCCGCTGGGCGGCGAGGGCAAGCTGCTGTCGCCCAACATCACCGTCAGCGAGAAGGCCGGCATCGGCACGTGGACGCTGGATGAGTTCAAGCACGCCATGCGCACGGGCGTGACGCCCGGGAACTTCATCCTGCGCGCGCCCATGCCCAAGTACCGCTACGCGGACGACGTGGAGCTCACGGCTCTCTACACCTTCCTGCGCTCCATGAAGCCCAACGACAAGGTCGTGCCGCCGCCGTCCGGTGGCCGTCCCAAGGCGGAGCCCTCCAGCGACCCGGAGAAGATGTTCAGCTCCCTGGGCTGCGCGACCTGCCACGCCCCCGGCAAGGCCTACGAGGCCAAGCTCCAGGGCGCCAAGGGCAAGGCCCCCGAGGAAGTGGCGAAGTGGATCCGCAACCCGGAGTCCTTCAAGCCCGGCACGCAGATGCCCACCTACGCGACCCTCGTCGACGAGAACAACGCCCTGGCGCTCGCCAAGTACGTGCTGGGCAAGACGGGCGGTAGCGTCAGCGAAGGCACCGCGCCCTGAATTTGACGACGGTGTGACAAATGCCCCCGCGTGAGTGTCGACACGCGGGGGCTCGTTGAAACAGTTCACCGCTTCCGGGGTGGGCCGCTGTCACAGGAAGTGCAGGTTGATATAAGCTTTCATGCGAAGTCGTTCCCCCACCCCGCGGAGCGTCATTCCATGACTGTTTCACCCGCTTCCCCCTCGTCCCACCGCAAGCAGCGTTCGAAGCCCGTCCACCTCCACGAGACGAAGGCGCCGGACGCGCAGGGACCCATCCGGTTGGATGACGTGCTCTGGAACCCCACCAACGCCGAGGAGGCGCTGGAAGGGCTGGAGAAGATCCTCGCCCGGTTGAACGCGCGCAATGACTCACGCGCCATCTTCCTGGACATCTACGCCATCGTCACTCGCAAGGTCGTCCACCTGCTGAGCAGGCCGGACGCGGGCGGCTTCATGGAGCCCGAGTGGCTGTCCCACCTGACGGGCCGCTTCGCGGAGGAGGCGCTCATCGCGGTGCGCGACTCGCTGAAGAACCTGCCGCTGCCCACCGCGGCGTGGCGCTTCGCGACGCACTACCCGGCGCAGGGGCTCACGCAGCCGTATCAGGACGCGCTGCTGGGCGTGAGCGCCCACATCAACCACGACCTGGGAATGGTCGTCTACGACAACATCGCGCACCAGTCCCCGCCGGCGGACGCGCGCCGCATGGCGCGCTACCGGCACGACTACTTCCACGTGAACGAGATCCTCCGCTCGTGCATCCCGGAGTGTCTGGACCTGCTCGCCGAGCGCTATCACTGCACCTCCACGAAGCTGCTGCTGAAGGTGCCCTTCAGCCGCCCCGTCGTGGAGCGGGCCGTCATGCAGATGCTCATCGTCTGGCGGCAGCGCGTCTGGGAGAACGTCGTCGCGATGCTGGAGGCGCAGACGCCCGAGGAGTACCAAGCCGTCGTGGAGCGCGTGCGCACGACGTCCGGCCGCATCGCCCAGGCGCTGTGCGCGGACAAGGCGCTGTGGCGGACGGTGCTCGGCGAGGCGCCGCCCTTCAGCCTGGACCTGCCGCCGGAGGCGTGGCCCGGCGTGGTGCCTCCGACGGCGGACGCGGACGTGGGCGTCAACGCCCGCGCCAGCTAGCGGACCGCCTCAGGAGGGCGTGACTCCGGCCACGAGGTAGAAGCGCACCTGGCCGGAGTTGACACCGTAGGCGACGTCCACGCCCAGGAGGGGCAGCACGACGTTGTTGAGGTACAGCCGCAGGCCCGCGCCCACGCCCTGGGCCAGGGTGGCGGAGTCCGGGCTCGCCATCGTCTGCGGCAGGTAGCCGCGGATGAGGCGCCCGCTGGCGTCGCGCAGCTGCCCGTCCGAAGGCAGGTCGCGCCACGCGATGACGCCCGTGTCGGAGAAGCCCAGCCCCCGGAAGGCCAGCGACTTCACCTTGAAGAGGGGGAAGTGGTACTCGGCGGTGAAGGTGACGCGGGTGTCGCCGCGGAACTGCCGGTACTGGAAGCCGCGCAGCGTGGTGCCGCCCATCACCAGCTCCTGGTGGAAGGGCAGGTCCTTGCCCACGGCCAGCTCCCCGCGCAGCACCAGGTTGTGCTCGTTGAAGAAGCGCAGGCCGTGGCGGTAGAGGATGCCGAACTTCCGGTAGCGGAACTCGCTCCAGACGCCCGGGACGGACACCTCGTAGGAGCCCTCCAGGTTGAGCCCCTCCGTCACCGCGTGCAGCGTCTGGCGCGAATCCAGGCCCACCATGAAGCGCAGCGACGTGTCGCGCAGGGACGGGCCGGTGGAGAAGGCCTGCGTCGTCACCGGCTTCTCGGGGTCCGGCGACTGCGCGTCGATGCTGGACACGCGGTACTTCGCCGCCGCGCGCACGCGCTCGAAGAGGATGAAGCCCAGCTCGGAGCTGATGGATGCCGAGTTGAAGCGTGTGCGCCGGAGGATCTCCGGGTCGTCCTGGCTGGCGCCCGGACGGTACTCGTCCACGCGGTCGCTCCGCAGCTGTCCCTCCAGGCTGAACTTGAGCTGCGGCAGGCCGAAGACGATGGGATCCAGGAAGCCCACGTACACGCCGCTCTCGCCGGTGCTCACCTGCGCCGCGAGGGCGAGCTTCCTCGCGCGGCCGCCCAGGTTGTTCTCCGCATAGAGCAGCCCGCCGCCGGTGTTCGCGGAGGACAGCGCCACCGTGGGGGCCACCACCCACGACGCCTTGTCCTTCACCCGCAGCACCAGCCGCACGCGTCCGTCCGGCAGCGGCTCCGTGCTCGCGTGCACGTCCTGGAACAGCCCCGTGGCCAGCAGCCGCCGCTCCACCTTCTCCAACTCGTCGCTGTCCACCGCGTCGCCCACGTCCAGCTGCCCGAACGCGCGCACCGTCGAGGACGTCGTCTTGTTCGCGCCCTCCACCGTCACCTCCGCCACCTCCGGGCGTTGGGGCTCGGACACGGGCATGTCCTCGTCGGCGTGGGCCATGGGGGCGGCCAGGCCCGTCAGGGCCACGGCGAGGACGGACAGGTGATGGCGGAAGCGGGGGAGCGGCACGCCCTGCTCATACCGCACGGTCCACGGGCCCCGGCTGTTTCAACGTGGGTCCGCAGGTGCGTGCGCGTGGTGTTCAACGTTCGGCGTCCCGCATCGGTCGTCCCGGGGCATCAGTGCGCCCTGGAGAACAGTGGCCCCAGGGCCGGCGGGCGGACCGGATGGGACGGCCCCCTTGTCGATGAAGAGGCATCCTCCCCGCGGATGCATTATTGTCATCATCTGGATATGCATCTATCTGGGAGGGACGTGGGCATGGCTTCGACGGAAGAGGGTGGGCGGCAGGCGCTGTTCCTGGACGACCTGTCGGTGGGGCAGAAGTTCTTCAGCGGCACGCACGCGCTGGACGCGGCGCAGATCATCGCCTTCGCGCGCGAGTTCGACCCGCAGGGCTTCCACCTGGACGACGCCGCGGCGAAGGAGACGCTCTTCGAGGGACTGGCGGCGAGCGGCTGGCACACGGCGGCCCTCACCATGAAGCTCAACGTCCAGAGCGGACTGCCCTTCAAGGGCGGCATCGTGGGGGCGGGCGGGGACATCCGCTGGCCCAAGCCCACACGCCCGGGGGACGTCCTTCACGTGGAGAGCGAGGTGCTGGAGATCATCCCCTCGCGCACGCGGCCGGACCGGGGCATCGCCACCGTGCGCAGCGAGACGCGCAACCAGAAGGGCGACGTGCTGCAGGTGCTCGTCGCGAAGCTGGTGTTGCCCCGCCGCCCGGCAGGCGGGTGAGCGGGACGGGACGCTTTGCGCGTGGGCGGGTGGAGGCTACCGTGCGGCCGTTTCCGGCCGGGGTCCCCGTCCCGCTCCCGAGGAGTCCTTCGCATGTCCCGCGGCACCCCTGACTTCGACCTGGCTTCCGTGGACGTGGAGGGCTTCTACCGGGAGCTGAAGGAGCTGCGCGCCCGGCTGGACGCGAACCTGGGCGAGGCGGACGCGGCGCACCTGCGGAAGCTGGAGCGCTGGGGGAAGGTGGCGTCGGTGCTGGGCATGGCCACGGCGTGGATCGCTCCCAATCCGCTCTCCGCGGTGGCACTGGGCCTGGGCCGCTCCACGCGCTGGCTGCTCATGCACCACGTGGGGCACCGGGGCTATGACCGCGTGCCGGGCATGCCCGCGTCGCGCACCAGCAAGGGCTTCGCGAAGGGGGCCCGCCGGTTCGTGGACTGGCTGGACTGGATGCTGCCGGAGGCGTGGGTCTTCGAGCACAACGTGCTGCACCACTCGCACACCGGCGAGGAGGCGGATCCGGACCTGCTGGAGCGCAACGCGGAGGGGTCGCTGCGTGACAACAGCCGGTCGCTGCCCCTGCGCTACGTGCAGCTGGCGCTGCTGGCCGTCACCTGGCGCGCGAGCTACTACGCGCCGGAGACGCTGGGCTCGCTGCGCCGCAAGGGGCGGCGCGAGGGCGGGTCGCTGACGCGCGCGGAGCTGTGGGAACTCTTCACGCGCTGCTACCTGCCGTACGCCACCGTCTTCTTCGGGCTGTACCCGGCGGCGTTCCTCGTGCTGGGGCCGTGGGCGGCGTTCAGCGTGTTCTGCAACTCCGTGCTGGCGGACGTCGTCACCAACCTGCACACGTTCTTCGTGGTGGGGCCCAACCACACCGGCGAGGACCTGTACCGCTTCGACTCCGCGCCCGCGAACAAGGCGGAGCGCATGGTGCAGCAGGTGGTGGGCAGCGCGAACTACCGCACCGGTGGCGACCTCAACGACTACGCCCACCTGTGGCTGAACTACCAGATTGAACACCACCTCTGGCCGGACCTGCCGATGCTGAAGTACCGCGAGGCGCAGCCGCACGTGCGCGCCCTCTGCGAGAAGTACGGCATCCCCTACGTGCAGGAGAGCGTCTGGACGCGCGCGCGGAAGATGGTGGACGTCGTCGTGGGCAAGGCGTCCATGAAGCGGCTGGTGAAGGCCGCGGCTCCGGCCATGTCCGCGGCGGATGCGCGGGCGGAGGCCTCCGCGGCCTGAGCGTCAGGCAGGCGGCGCGCGGCGGCGGCGGGGCAGCGGGGCGAGCGCCACGGGCGCGGCTTCCGCGGCGGTGTCCTCCTGGCGGACGGCCTCCGCGTTCACCACGCGCACGCCGTCGGGTTGGACGGGCAGGCCCAGCGTCTCCACGAACAGGCGGTAGCTCTCCTCCAGGCGGCGGTGCAGCGCGCTGAAGGTCTGGTGCGCGGTGCCGGGCATGTCCTCGGTGTACGTGAAGTACCAGCGCAGCTCGTCCAGCCGTCCGTAGAAGTGGTCCACCACCGCCTGCTCCTGTTCGGAGAGGTGGATGAGCTGGGCGAAGGCGCCGTCCGCGTAGCGCGAGGCCACCGTCTCCACCAACGGGTCGCGGCTGCGCAGGCGGGAGAAGAGGAGGAACATCTCCTCCCGGCGTGCGGCCAGCCGGCGCATGATGCCGGCGGCGTCGAGGGCGAGCAGGTTGCGCACGCGCGCGGTGGTTTCGTCGGCCTTCTTGCGGCGAGCCATGGTGCGACACAGCCTACCGTCAGTGGCACCCCCTCACGCCAGGGGCTGCCCCCTTCGTGGGGAGCCGGGCGGCCGGTCCCATGCCGGGCCCACGGCGATGCGGCGTGGCGGGAGAGCGGTTGTTACGGTGGGGCCACCATGGTGCTCAAGATCGTCCAGGCAGGGGAACCGGTGCTGCGCCAGCGCGCGCGCGAGCTGACGCCGGAAGAAATCGGCAGCGAACAGACGCGGCAGCTCATCCAGTTGATGCGCGACACGATGCGCGACGCGCCCGGCGTGGGGCTCGCGGCGCCGCAGGTGGGCGTGGGCCTGCGGCTGGTGGTCATCGAGGACCGGGCGGAGTACCAGGCCGGCGCTTCGCCCGCGGACCTGGCGCTACGGGAGCGGGCGCCGGTGGCCTTCCACGTGCTGATCAACCCGAGGCTGGTGGTGGAGGACCCCACGCAGGTGGAGTTCCACGAGGGCTGCCTGAGCGTGAACGGCTTCGCGGCGCTGGTGCCCCGGGCGCGCGGCGTGCGGGTGGAGGCGCTGGATGAGACCGGGCAGCCGGTGACGGTGTCGGCGCGGGGCTGGTACGCGCGCATCATCCAGCACGAGCTGGATCACCTGGACGGCACGCTCTACGTGGACCGCATGGAGACGCGCAGCCTGTCGACGCAGGAGAACCACCGGCGGCACTGGCTGGGCAAGAGCACGGCCCAGGTGCGCGCGGCGCTGGGGCTGCCGGAACAGACGCCTTCGATTCCCCGAAAGGATCCGACATGAGCAGCAAGCTGTTCACCCCCCTGAAGCTGCGGGACATCACGATGCGCAACCGCGTGGTGGTCTCGCCCATGTGCCAGTACTCGAGCGAGGACGGCTTCGCGAACGAGTGGCACGTGGTGCACCTGGGCAGCCGCGCGGTGGGCGGCGCGGGGCTGGTGCTGACGGAGGCCACGGCGGTGGAGCCGGAGGGCCGCATCTCGCCGCAGGACCTGGGGCTGTGGAAGGACGCGCACGTGGAGCAACTGGCGCGCATCAACCGCTTCATGCACCAGAACGGCGCCGCGTCGGGCGTGCAGCTGGCGCACGCGGGGCGCAAGGCCTCCACGCCGCGCCCGTGGGACGCGGGCAAGCGCGTGGAGCCGGAGCACGGCGGCTGGACGGTGCTGGGGCCGACGACGGAGGCCTTCGACGAGGGCTATCCGGTGCCGGTGGCGCTGGACGAGGCGGGCATCCAGCGCATCGTGAAGGCGTTCGCGGACTCGGCGGTGCGGGCGAAAGCGGCGGGCTTCCAGGTCATCGAGCTGCACGCGGCGCACGGCTACCTGCTGCACGAGTTCCTGTCGCCGCTGTCGAACAAGCGAACGGACCGGTACGGCGGCACGTTCGAGAACCGGACGCGCTTCGCGCTGGAGGTGACGCGCGCGGTGCGGGCGAAGTGGCCGGAGTCGCTGCCGCTCTTCATGCGCATCTCCGCGACGGACTGGGTGGAGGGAGGCTGGACGCCGGAGGACTCCGTGGCGCTGGCGCGGCTGGTGGCGAAGGAGGGCGTGGACCTGGTGGATTGCTCGTCGGGCGGCGTGGTGCCGTACGCGAAGATCCCGGTGGGCCCGGGCTACCAGACGCACCTGGCGGAGAAGGTGCGCAAGGAGGCGGGCGTGCTGACGGGCGCGGTGGGGATGATCCGCTCCGCGTTCCAGGCCGAGCACATCCTGGCCACGGGACAGGCGGACCTGGTCATCATTGCGCGGGAGCTGTTGAGGGATCCGTACTGGCCGCTGCGCACCGCGAAGGAGCTGCGCTCGGACGTGCTGTGGCCGCACCAGTACGAGCGCGCCAAGAACTGAAGCGCGGGGAGGGGACGCCGGTTCAGTCGAGGAACCGGCGGTCCCACTGGAAGAAGTCGTCGTCGGCAAAGCCCGCGGGGCGCCAGCTGGAGTGGAAGGCCCAGGGCTCCAGGACACGGGCCAGCTCCCGATATGCCGGAAGCGGCTGGTCCGGACCGCCTGCGAGCGGCTCGGGACCGAGGGTGACGACCGCCCGGGACGCGTCCAGCGCTTCCACGGTGGTTCCGGGTGCGTGGAGTTGGGAGCGCAGGAAGTCCACGCCGCCCATGGCGCTCAGCGAAGGCTCACCAATGAACGTCATCCAGTGCGGGACGCGCAGGCGGGTGCCGATCTCCGAGGCGGTCAAGTCGAAGTTCTGGACGTCAATCCCAGGGTAGGGGCGCAGCAATGGGACGAGCTCCGTCATGACGGTTCCTACGTTCAAATACCCGGTGACCGACAACCCTGCATGACCGGAGCTGAATGGCAGCGGTGCCGCCAGGGCCAGGGCCAACTCGCGGACACGGGAAGTACCGTGCGCCCTCAACCAGGACAGGGGCAAGATGAAGCGAACGGCCGTCACCGTGCCTGGGGCGCGACGGAATACGGGGGCGTGGATGTCCCTGCCCAGGTACTCGAATTCGATCTTCTCCGGGTAGCGCGCATCCGCCGTGAGCATGACGGAGGGCGTGACCGGATCTTGAATCTTCGTGCGAATGAAGGCCCATCCAGCGTCATCCAGCTCCCAAGGCTCGTCGTCCTCTCCGATGTAATAACCGAGCGCACGGATGCCGACGGCGTCTACAAAGGTTTGAAGAGACAGCGAGATGGCTGGTGCGACCTCGGCCGTGGGCTTGGGGAGATAGAAACAGATGCTCACGTCCTCCTGGGTAACAGCCCTGTTTCCACGCGTGATCTGTAATCTTGGTGATGTCATTGTCAGAGTCCTGCGCCAAGCCAGGGTTGGACGAGCATTGGGTCGCCAACCTTGAATGCCTGGCGATACATGTCGCCTTGGTTGCTGCCGGCGTAGGAGTGTCCTGAAGGGTAGTCTCTCCATCTGCTTCGCTTCGTGACGTCGGCACAAGGAAACTTGAAGTCATAAACGGCTTGAACCCACGCCGGGTCACCCGAGTGAAGGATCACGTCGGGAACAAGAGACCCCTTCAATTCTCCCAGGCTGCCACGCTGCCGGATGCGAGCCACTTCGGCGGGTGACAGCCAGGTCGTCTTCCCAGTGCCCAGGTCATGGAGATACGTAGGCTCCAGGCTGAAACCACCCGGACGGAGCTCGTTCAGACTTTCTTCCGCGCACTTCAGGGCGACCCGGTGCATCTCCTCCCCAAGCTTCATCGCGCGGGTGATGGTCCGGCCCTGTGCGTCGCGGACCTGCTCGTTGCACTCCTTCGGCGTCGGGCTTCGGGTCCCGAAGTTCGCGAGGATGACCGCTGTTCGTGCCTCGTTCGCGCACTCCTCCAACGCTTCGGTCACCTGCTGCTTCAGCGCGGCATCCAGGAGCTTCACGGCCGCCGCCGCGGAGCCTCCCGCCGTCGCGAAGGTCCTCACGGCCCTGGGAAGCACTGCCTCCTCTCCCGCGGCCCGGGCGCAGTAGGCGGGCTGGGTCCTGCAGGAGTTCGTCGCGCTGTCGAAGTCGTACTGACTCCGCCTGTGTGCGCCTCCGCATGCTTGGATCAGCACCGGACCCGTGAGAAGCCACATCCACCGTGGAGTCAACCGCACGAACGCCATCCTTCCGGAGTCCGCATAAGCTTCCGCGCATGCTGACCGAGGTGCAGGCGGGACCCTATACCGTGCGCGGTGTGTCCGTGGGCGGCGTGTACACGTCGCTCCTGGTGCCGGAATTGGGGGTGCTGCTCGACGCGGGCATCCCCATCCGCTCTTTCGCCACCACCGACCGCATCTTCCTCAGCCACGGGCATGCGGACCATGCGAGCGCGCTGGGGTCGCTTCTGGGCATCCGCGCGCTCGTGGGGAAGGGGCCGCCGTTCGTCTACCTGCCGGCGGAGATCGAAGCGCCCGTGCAGGAGGCGCTCGCGGCCCTGGGGCGTTTGCACCGGATGAAGTCCGACATCCGCACGGTCCCGCTGCGCCCGGGTGACACCGTGAAGGTGCAGCAGGACGTGTGGGTTCGCGCCTTTCGCACGCACCATCCCGTGCCGTCGCTGGGCTACCAGTTCCTCCGACGCGTCGCGAAGCTCAAGCCCGAGTTCCGCGAGCTGCCTCCCGCTGAAATCGGCCGCCGTCGTCAGGCCGGCGAGCCCCTGTTCGATGAGGTCGAACGCCTGGAGCTGGCCTATTGCACCGACACCCTCTCCAACGTGCTGGAGCGCCAGCCGTCCCTGTTCGACAGCCGCGTGCTCATCCTCGAATGCACGTTCATCGACGCGGAGCGCACCGTCCGCGACGCGCAGGAGCGCGCCCACATCCACCTGGAGGAGATTGCCTCCATGGCGGACCGCTTCCAGAACGAGGCCCTGGTCCTGATGCATTTCAGTCAGGCTTACAGCCCCGCGCAGGTCCACGCGACGCTCCAGGCCCGGCTGCCAGCGTCGCTGCTCGAGCGCGTGCGAGTCTTCGCGCCTGACTCCGGCCGCTGGTTCGGGTGAACGCCAGCGCTGGCCCGTCTGGAGGCCGCCATGACGTCACCATCCTCTCGCCACGTCCTCATCGCCGGAGCAGGCATCGGCGGCCTCACGCTGGCCTGTGCCCTCCGTCGCGCGGGAATCCGCGCCACCGTGTTGGAACGCGCCGAAGCGCTGCGTCCGGTGGGCGCGGGCATCATCGTGCAGATGAACGCCTCGATTGCCCTGCGCCGCATCGGCCTGTGTGACGCGGTGGTCGCCGAGGGCGAGCGCGCCGAGCAGACCCTCATCCTCGACCCCACGGGTGCCCGCATCACCCGCGTCGACGCGCGCTCGGTCCAGGAGGAGCTGGATGCCCCGATGGTGTCCATCCACCGCGCCCGCCTCCAGGCCGTCCTTCGCGCGCACGCGGGCCCGGAAGAGGCCGTGCGGCTGGGCGTCTCCGTGACGGGCTTCCAGGATGACGGCGCCCGCGTCACGGTGTCGTTGTCCGATGGCGGCACCGTCTCCGGCGACGTCCTGGTGGGCGCGGACGGCCTGCGCTCCGCCGTGCGGAGCGGACTGCTGGGCGCGCAGCCCACGCGCTACTCCGGTTACACCAGCTGGCGTGGCATCTGTCCGGCCTCGGATTGGGTGGAGGCCGGCCACTTCACGGAGACCTGGGGGCCCGGGGCCCGCTTCGGCATCGTGCCCATCGGCCATGGCGAGGTGTACTGGTACGCCACGCTGAATGCGCCGCGGGGCTCGGAGGACGCGCCGGGCCAGACGCTCGCCGTCCTCCAGGAGCGCTTCGCTGGATGGCATGACCCCATCGCGCGGGTGCTCGCGGCGACGTCGCCCGAGCGGGTCCTGCGCACGGACATCCACGACCGTCCTCCGGTGCGGAGCTGGAGCAGGGGCCGCGTGACGTTGCTGGGGGACGCCGCGCATCCGATGACGCCGAACCTGGGGCAGGGCGGCTGTCAGGCCATCGAGGATGGCGTCGTGCTCGGGGAGTGCCTCGCGGCACCGGGCCGCGTGCAGGACGCACTGCGGGCCTACGAGTCCCGCCGCATCCGTCGTGCCAATACACTGGTCGTGATGTCATGGCGGATGGGACGGCTGGCCCAGTGGGAGAACCCGGCCGCCCGCTTTGTCCGCGATGCACTACTCCGGCGGGTTCCGGAGTCGGCCGCGAGACGTCAGCTTCATACCCTGGTGCAGGGTATGCGCTGAGAGGAATTGGGCTTTGTAGAGTCTGCCTTTGCCAGGGCTTTGTTGTCGGTCCTGGCGGGGGGGTACCCATGCAGACGAAACCTCCGCGGCTTGCCGCCGTCGTCCTCGTGTCCTCGGCGGCCGGTCACCTCGCTGATCCGCCAGTGGCCGCGCCGCCAGCCGCGCCCAACCTCGTCGCCGTGCCTCCGGATGCCGGGACCGCCGAAGACACCACCGCGGTCAACGCACGCATCCAGGCCGTCCTCGGTGATCCCTCGAAGTACGCGCGGGCTTTCGCGTTGTTCCAGCGGGCCGTGGCCGCGCGCGACGCGAGGGCGGTCGCGGCCCTGGTGGCGTACCCCTTCACCGCGACCATCGGCGGCAGGAGGGTGAAGCTGCCCGACGCCGCGTCCTTCATGCGGCATTACGACGCCATCGTCATGCCGGTCATCGCCAGTGTCATCACCCGGCAGCGCTACGCGGACCTCTTCGTCAACGAGCAGGGCGTGATGTTCGGCCAGGGCGAGGCGTGGCTCCATGGCATCCGCGGGGACGCCGCCCGCGAGGACTTCGACGTCCGGGTGATCGCGATCCAATCCGCGAACTGATCAGGACCGCGCGACGGACGCGAGGAACGGCAGGACGTGGGGCAGCACCTTCGGTGCCTTCGCCCAGGCTCCGCCGTGGTCGGCATGCTCGATGGTGGCGAACGCCGCGCTGGCCCGCGCGGCCACGGCCTTCATGGAGTCGTGGTAGGGGTCCATCGCGCCGCAGTACAGCAGCCCCGGCCGTCCGGACCGCACCAGCGGCTCATCCAGGCCCGCTGACTGCTCACACGCCTTCATGCACAGCCGCAGCGCCCGCAGGTCCCCCGTGTCGATGGCCTCCGCCAGCTCCGGCGCGCGCCGTGCGCCGAGGAGGAGCACCTGGAACCAGTCCACGTCCGTCCCCGGCCGGAGCTGTTTCCCCAGCGCCGCGTAGGCCACGGGCAGACCCACCAC
>NZ_RAVW01000112.1 GCF_003611585.1 Corallococcus exercitus
TCATGACCGAGGTGGACGCCTACCTCGACGCTCGGAACGCGCAGAGAACCGCCAGCCCCTTGCTGCGCGCCGCCTCTGCTCGACGCGCAGCTTGAGACCGTTCGAGAATTACGATCGGTCGTTTAGGAACACGGAAGGTCTTCAGCAAGACATGGGCTAGCGCTTCGGTACGCCCGCCCCGAGCACCGAGCAGGTCCCATCGCCAAGACGCGGGACTCTCCATCCCGCATCACGGACGCTGCCGGCCCGGCCTTTGAAGAGCGGGCGGCTGGGCCGAGTCCTTCACGGGTCGGCATTCACCTACCCGGGAAGCGCACGGGCCATGCGGCGCACGGCTTCGCGCAACTCATCCTCCTGGAGTGACGTGAAGCACAGCCGCAGCGCGTCCAGGGGCGCGCGGCCGAAGGTGTAGTGGCCACCGTGCACGAAGCCGACGCCCTCGCGGAGGCCCCACTCGGCCCAGCGGGCGGCGTCCACGCCGGGAGCGCAGCGGGCCCACAGGGTCATGCCGCCTGCGGGCACGGTGAAGTCGAGCGCCGAGCCCAGGGACGCGCGCAGTGCTTCCACCAGTGCATCGCGGCGGGAGCGATACACGGAGCGCATCTTTCGGACGTGGCGCTGGACCTCGCCCTCTTCGAGCAGCTCGGCGACAGCAGCCTCGGTGACCCCGTCGCCCTGCCGGTCCACGGCGGCGCGCACGGAGGCCGCGCGGGTGATGAACGGAGCAGGCGCGGCGAGGAAGCCCAGCCGCAGTCCCGGCGCGAGCACCTTGGACAGCGTGCCCACGTAGAGCACCAGGCCCTCGCGGTCCTGGCTCGCAAGCGGCAGCACGGGGGGACCGTCGAAGTGGAACTCGTGGTCGTAGTCGTCCTCGATGAGCGCGACACGTGAGGCTTTGGCCCACGCGAGGAGCCGCTGGCGCCGTTCGGCGGAGAGCGTGACGGTGGTGGGGTACTGGTGATGCGGCGTGAGGTAGACGGCGCGCACCGGGCCCAGCTGCTCCAGCACGTCCACGCGAAGGCCCTCGGCGTCCACGGGAACGGGGACGACGTTCGCGCCGGTGAGGCGGAAGGCATCCCAGGCTGGAAGGTAGCCCGGTGACTCCACGGCGACGCTGTCACCGGGGCGCAGCAGCGTACGCGCAGCAAGGTCCAACGCACCCTGACTGCCCCGGGTGATGAGCAGCGTATCAGCGGTGACAGCCATGCCGCGAAGCGAAGCCAGCATCCCGGCCAACGCCTCCCGCAGCCCGGCATGGCCCAGGGGCGCGGCATAGTCGAGCAGCCGCTGTCCCCCACGCTTCAGCGCACGCCGGTACGCACGCGCGAGCAGCTCCGAAGGAAGCAGCCGCACATCCGGGCTGCCGGTCAGCAACGACAACATGCCGCGAGGCGCCGAGGATCCGCGAGGCAGCGCACGGGTCTCCACAGCGGGAGGCAATGCGAAGCCCACGTCCGGAGCCGCCTGCACGGAAGGAACAGCGGACGCGTCCTCCGGAGCCGCCTCCGCGACGAAGGTGCCCAGCCCCGGAGTGGTGACGATCCACCCCTGGGCCTCCAGCTCCTGATACGCCGCGAGCACGGTGTTGCGGTGCACGCCCAGCGACACCGCGAGCGCACGGCTCCCAGGAAGCGGCTCCCCGGGACGCAGCCGTCCGCGCCGCACGTCCTCCGCCAGCGCTCGCGCGATCTGCACGAAGCGCGGCGTCGGTGACTGCGAGTCCAGCGGAACCGTCAGCGCCCAGCGAGCCATGCCTGCCTCCCCGGGCGCGACGCCGCAGCCTCAGTTCTTCTGCAGCGGGCGGTAGCGGATCCGGTGCGGCTCCAGCGCGTCCGGGCCCAGGCGCTTCTTCTTGTCCGCTTCGTAGTCCTCGAAGTTGCCCTCGAAGAAGAACGCCTTGCTGTCGCCTTCGAACGCCAGGATGTGCGTGGCAATGCGGTCCAGGAACCAGCGGTCGTGGCTGATGACCACCGCGCAGCCCGCGAAGTTGAGCAGCGCGTCCTCCAGGCTCCGCAGCGTCTCCACGTCCAGGTCGTTCGTGGGCTCGTCCAGGAGCAGCAGGTTGCCGCCCGCCTTCAACATCTTCGCCAGGTGCACCCGGTTGCGCTCGCCGCCCGACAGGTCCTTCACCCGCTTCTGCTGGTCCTGCCCCTTGAACGCGAAGCCCGCCAGGTACGCGCGGCTGGGCATCTGGCCCGCACTGCCCAGGTCCAGGTGATCCAACCCGCCGCTCACCTCCTGGAACACCGTCTGCTCGCCGTTCAGCGCGTCGCGGCTCTGGTCCACGTACGCCATCTTCACCGTCTCGCCCACGCGCAGCTCGCCCGCGTCCGGCTTCTCCGCGCCCGTCAGCATCCGGAACAGCGTCGTCTTGCCCGCGCCGTTCGGACCAATCACTCCCACGATGCCGCCCGGCGGCAGCTTGAAGTTCAGGTCGTCGACGAGCAGCCGGTCCCCATAGGCCTTGCGCAGCCCCTTCGCCTCCACCACCAGCCCGCCCAGCTTCGGGCCCGGCGGAATCACCACCTCGCCCGTCGGCTCGCGCTTCTCCTGCGACTGGTTGAGCAGATCCTCGTACGCGGAGATGCGCGCCTTGCTCTTCGCCTGACGCGCCTTCGGAGACGCCCGCACCCACTCCAGCTCGCGCTTGAGCGTCTTCTGACGGTGGCTCTCCGACTTCTCCTCCAGCTCCAGCCGCTTCTGCTTCTGGTCCAGCCAGCTGGAGTAGTTCCCCTTCCAGGGCACCCCCTCGCCGCGGTCCAGTTCCAGGATCCACTCCGCCACGTTGTCCAGGAAGTACCGGTCGTGCGTGATGCACACGATGGTGCCCTTGTATTCCTTCAGCGCCTGCTCCAGCCACGCCACGCTCTCCGCGTCCAGGTGGTTGGTGGGCTCGTCCAGCAAGAGCAGGTCCGGCTTCTCCAGCAGGATGCGGCAGAGCGCCACGCGGCGCTTCTCACCGCCGGACAGCTTGGTCACGTCCGCGTCGCCCGGGGGCAGGCGCAGGGCGTCCATCGCCATCTCCAGCGTGCGGTCCAGCTCCCAGCCGTTCGTGGAGTCGATGAAGTCCTGCAGCCTGCCCTGCTCGGCGAGCAGCTTCTCCATCTGCGCGTCGTCCAGGGGCTCCCCGAACTTCGCGCTGACCTCGTTGAAGCGGTCCAGCGCCTGGCGGATCTCCTTCAGGCCCAGCTCCACGTTCCCCTTCACGTCCAGGGTCGTGTCCAGCTGCGGCTCCTGCGCCAGGTAGCCCACCTTCACCGTGGGGTCCGGCTTCGCGATGCCGAAGAACTCCGTGTCCACCCCCGCCATGATGCGCAGGAGCGTGGACTTGCCGGAGCCGTTGGGACCAATCACGCCAATCTTCGCGCCCGGGAAGAAGGACAGGTAGATCCCCTTGAGGATGTCCTTGCCGTTCTTGACCTTGCGCAGGTCCTGCATCGTGAAGATGAAATTCTGGGCCATGGCGGCCTCCTCGGGATTCGCTGAAACGTAAGCGGTGCCAGCGGATAGCAGGGAGCCCCATCCGGCTCAAGGCGCCTGCTCAGGCCCCGTGTCCGGTTGGACGGGGCGCGTCACGCGTTCAGGAGCGAAAACGCCTGCTCGCTGACCTGCGAACCCGTTTCGAAGGTGTTAGAGGAAGCGCCCCATGTCCGAGCCCATGACCCCCGCCCTGGAGCTGAAGGGCCTCTCCAAGGCCTACGGCAAGTTCACCGCCCTGCACGCGGTGGACCTCACCATCCGCCCCGGTGAAATCTTCGCCCTCCTGGGCCCCAACGGCGCCGGCAAGACGACCCTCATCGGCAGCGTGTGCGGCCTGGTGAAGAAGTCCGCCGGCACCATGAAGGTCTTCGGCAAGGACCTGGACCAGGACCCCACCGGGCCCCGCTACCAGGTGGGCCTGGTGCCGCAGGAGATCAACTTCGACCCGTTCTTCTCCGTCGCGGAGTCCCTGCGCATCCAGCAGGGCTACTACGGCCAGCCCCGCGACGACGCGCGCATCGACGAGGTCCTCACCGCGCTCAACCTCCAGGCCAAGAAGGACTCGCTCACGCGCGCGCTGTCCGGCGGCATGAAGCGCCGGCTGCTCATCGCCAAGGCGCTGGTGCACAAGCCGAAGCTGGTGTTCCTGGACGAGCCCACCGCGGGCGTGGACGTGGAGCTGCGGCGCGACCTGTGGACGTACGTGAAGAAGATCGCCAGCGAGGGCACCACCATCGTCCTCACCACGCACTACCTGGAGGAGGCGGAGGAGCTGGCGGACCGCGTGGGCATCATCAACGAGGGCAAGCTCCTCATGACGGAGGACAAGGCCGCGCTCCTGCGCCGCTTCGGGGAGAAGCGCCTGGTGGTCACCTTCTCCGAACCGCAGGCCGCCATGCCCGCCGCGGGCGTGCGCTTCGCCGCGAGCCTCTCCGCCGACGGCCGCACGCTCACCTACGTGGAGCGCGACAACTGCGCTCCGTCCGGTGAGCTGCTCCGCTCGCTCTACGCCGACGGGCTGCCCATCGCGGAAGTGGAGACGCGGCGGTCGCGCCTGGAAGACGTGCTCATCGAAATCCTCCGTGGCCGCCCCTCGCAGGCCGCCTGAACCCCGCTTCTTCGAAAAACACCCCATGAACGTCCTCGGGATGCAGACGCTGTTCGCGAAGGAGGTCCGGCGCTTCATGCGCGTGCCGGGCCAGACCGTCCTGTCGCCCCTCATCAGCACCACGCTGTACTTCATCGTCTTCGGCTATTCGATTTCGGGCCGCGTCCACGAGGTGGAGGGCCACCCGTACCTGCACTTCATCGTGCCGGGTCTGGTGTTCCTGGGCATCGCCAACAACGCGTTCCTCAACAGCTCCTCGTCGCTGTTCATCACCAAGATTCAGGGCACGGTGGTGGACCTGCTGGTGGCGCCGCTGGGGCCCGGTGAGTTGATGGTGGGCTTCATCGGCGGCGCCATGGTGCGCGGCCTGGTGGTGGGCCTGCTCACCTGGATTGTCGCGGCGGTGTTCTCCGGCTTCAGCCTGGAGCACCCGCTGGCGACGCTCTACTTCCTCTTGCTCTCCAGCTACGTGTTCAGCGTGCTGGGCATGCTCGCCGCCGTGTGGGCGGAGAAGTTCGAGCAGATCAACTTCTTCCCCACCTTCGTGATGCTGCCGCTCACGTTCCTGGGCGGCGTCTTCTACTCGGTGCGCGAGCTGCCCTCGCCGTGGAACCACATCAGCCTCTTCAACCCCATGGTCTACATGGTGGAGGGGCTGCGCTACGGCATGCTCGGCAGCAGCCTGTTCTCACCGCTCGTGGGCGGCGCCATCCTCGCCTTCACCGCCGCGGTCGCGACGGGCGTCACGTACGCGGTGCTGCGGTCCGGCTACAAGATGAAGGCCTAGGCCTCAGTAGCTCGCCTGCCTCCTTCACGGGTAGGGAGGCGGGCGCCTCCCTGCCGGACAGGAGCTTTGTCCTTTTGGAGGTCGGCTGTTTCCCGCCCGTTGAGAAAGCGCGGTATCTTCCCGGACACCCATGGCAGTGGTCTTCGGGAAATACGAGCTGCTTCGAAAAATCGCTTCCGGCGGCATGGGACAGGTGTTCCTCGCCCGGGAGCACGGGACGGGCTTCGAGCGGCTGGTCGTCCTCAAGCTCATCCTGCCGCACCTCGCCGAGGACGAAGAGTTCCTGGAGATGTTCCTGGACGAGGCGCGGCTGGTGGCGCGGCTGTCCCACCCGAACCTCATCACCATCCTGGACCTCACGGAGATTGAGGGCCGGCACTGCCTGGCCATGGAGTACGTGCAGGGCGAGGACGTGCGCCGGCTGGACCGCTTCGCGCGCAAGCAGGAGCGCCCGCTGCCGGTGGGGCTGGTGGTGCGCATCATCGCGGACGCGGCGGCGGGGCTGTCCTACGCGCACGGTGCGCGTGACGGGCAGGGCCAGCCGCTGAAGCTGGTGCACCGGGACGTGTCGCCGCAGAACGTGCTCGTCGGGTTCGACGGCGGCGTGAAGGTCATCGACTTCGGCGTGGCGAAGGCGGCCACCAGCGGGCAGCAGACGGCGACGGGTGTGCTCAAGGGCAAGTACCCGTACATGTCGCCGGAGCAGGCCAACGGGATGGCGGTGGACGGCCGGAGCGACCAGTTCGCCCTGGGCGTCGTGATGTGGGAGCTGCTCACGGGCAAGCGCCTCTTCAAGGGCGACACGGACCTGATGACGCTGCGGCTGGTGCGGGACTGCCAGGTGCCGCCGCCGTCGCAGCTGAACCCGAAGCTGCCGCCGGGCCTGGACGAGGTGGTGCTCAAGGCGCTCGCGCCCACGCCGGAGGGCCGCTATCCGGACTGCGCCGCGTTCCGGCTGGCGCTGGAGGACTGGGCGCTCAACCTGCGCCTGCCTTCGAGCAGCGCGCACCTGGCCGCGTACCTGCGGGAGCTGTACGCGGACCGCATCGCCACGGAAGCGGACCCGACGAAGCTGGACCAGCTGGCCGAGGACGTGGACCTGGACTCGCAGTCCAACTCCTCGCGGGATGGGATGCCCACGTCGGGGGCTCGGGGACAGGCCTCGTCACGCGCGTCGAAGCTGGTGGGCCCGCCGTCCCGCCCGCCCACGCGCGTGGGGCCGGAGAAGACGCGGAACACCGCGGCCCTGGCGCCGGAGCCTCCGAAGCGTCGCGCCTGGCTGCCCCTGGTCGTGGGCGGCGCCGCGCTGGTGGTCGGTGGCGCGGCGGTGGTGCTGGTGCGCGGTGGCCCCGAGGCGGTGACGCCGCCCGCGGTGGTGGCCACGCGGCCCCCGGAGGAGGTGCAGGGCCGCACGCCGGAGACGCCCACGCCCACGCCCACGGAGACGCCCGCACGGAACGCCGCGCCCCAGCCGGTGCACCTGATGGTGACGAGCGAGCCGCCCGGCGCGACGGTGCAGGTGGCGGGCGAGGAGCGCGGCATCACCCCGGTGGCCGTGCCGCTGGTGCCCGGTGAGCCGTCGGTGGCGGTGACGCTCGCGCTCAACGGCTATGAGCCGGTGACGCGGCAGGTGTCCGCGGCGGACGCGCCCTCCGTGGCGGTGGCGCTCCAGAAGCGGGTGACCCGGCCGGCGACGCAGCCGAAGAAGCCGCCGTCCGGGTCGTCGCTGGGCATCAAGACGGGGCGCTGAGGCGCCTCCCCGTGCCGCCGGTCCGGCGGACCCGCAGCGACCGCCCGCGCCAGGCTGAAGCCACCTCAGGAGCGCCGGGCGCGCGACTCCGCCGCCACGACGACCACGTAGCCGTCCGGGTCCTTCGCCCAGAACTCCCAGCGGCGCGAGTTCGGGTTCACGTGCGGCTCCTCCACCCACTCCACCTTCAGCGCCCGCGCCGCCTCCACGCACGCGTCGAAGTCCGTGGTCTCGAACCACAGCAGCACGCCGTGACCTCGCGGCGCCGAGTCCGGCCCCATCAGGTTCGCGTGCTCGTCCAGGTCCCATGCGTGGAGCTGGAGCACGAGCTCGCCGTTGTTCAGCAGCATCTCGTACTCGGGCCCGCCGTGCCCGCTCTCGCAGCCGAGCACCGCCTGGTACCACCGGCTGCTCGCCTCGACGTCGCGCACCGCGATGAGGGGCTGCGACCGGACGTGGCCGGTGCGACGGGGCTTGCTCGGCATGGGACGCTCCGGGAACGCGAAGGACGGGGCACTCGCGGCCCCGTCCTCCGGTGAGGCACTACCGCTTGAAGTGATCCGCGACGACGCTCGCCACCGCGGCGGTCAGCTTCTTGCCCGTGGGGATGTGCAGGAACTCGTTGGGCCCGTGCGCGTTGCTGCCCGGTCCCAGCAGGCCCGTGATGAGGAACTGCGCCTCCGGGAAGCGCTCGCCCAGCATGCCCATGAACGGGATGGTGCCACCCTCGCCCATCGCCATGGCGGACTTGCCGAAGCATGACTTGGACGCGGACTCCACCGCGCGCGACAGCCAGCCGGCCAGGGGCGGCGCGTCCCAGCCCACCGACGCCTTGTCCCCGTCGAACGACACCTTCGCGCCGTACGGCGGATCCTTCTCCAGCGTCTCCTTCAGCGCCTTCGAGGCCACCTTCGGATCCACGCGCGGCGGGATGCGCATGGACAGCTTCCACGTCGTGAAGGGGCGCAGCACGTTGCCCGCGCTCGCCAGCCCCGGCACGCCATCCACGCCCGTCAGCGCCAGCGCCGGCCGCCAGGTGCGGTTGAGCACCAGCTCCGTACCGTCCGTCGTCACCGGGCGCGCGCCCTCCACCCAGGGGAACTTCGAGGACAGCTCTTCGCCCAGCGTCTCCGCCGCGGCCTTCGCCTGCTGGCGCCGGCCCTCCGGAATCTCCGTGTGCAGCTCCTTCACCTTGATGTGGCCCGTGGCCTCGTCCTCCACGCGCGACAAGAGCTGCCGCATGATGCGCATGGAAGAGGCCACCACGCCCGTCGCGTCGCCGGAGTGCACGCCCTCCGTGAGGATGTCCACGCGCAGGTTGCCGGCCACCATGCCGCGCAGGCTGGTGGTCATCCAGAGCTGGTCATAGTTCGCGCAGCCCGAGTCCAGGCACACCACCAGCGACGGCTTGCCGATGCGCGGCGCCAGCGCCTCGATGTACGCGGGCAGGTCGTAGCTGCCGCTCTCCTCGCACGCCTCGATGACGATGGCGCACCGGGCGTGCGGAACGTTCTGCTCCTTCAGCAGCCGCAGCGCGGACAGCGACGCGAACGCGGAGTAGCCGTCATCCGCGCCGCCGCGCCCGTAGAGCTTGTCGCCCTCGCGCACGGGGGTCCACGGCGTCAGGCCTTCGCGCCAGCCGGTCATCTCCGGCTGCTTGTCCAGGTGCCCGTACAGGAGCACGGTGTCGTCGGCGCGCGTGCCCGGCACCTCCATGTAGATGACCGGCGTGCGGTCCTTGCCGTCCGCCGTCTTCAGCCGCACCACCTCCACCGTGAGCCCCGGCAGGTGCGCGGTCTGCGCGCGGCACCAGTCCGAGATGAGCTGCACGGCCTTCTCCATGTGGCCGGTCTTCACCCAGTCCGGATCGAACGAGGGCGACTTGTTGGGGATGCGGATGTAGCGCTCCAGCGCCGGGAGGATCTCCTGCTCCCAGATGCGCTCGGACGAGGCGAGGGCTTGGTCGACGTTCATGGCGCCGCCATGCTGCCCAGCCCGGCGCTCGCTGTCGATGGAAAGCCCCGCCTCCGGAAGGCCGGGACACCCCGTTCCGGGCCTCCCCGGCCGCCCGGCGCGCGGCCTGCCGTCCTGCGTCAGGCCGCGTTCCAGTCCTTCTTCACGCGGGGTTCAGGGCTGGATTTCGCGAACACTCAGCCACTTGAAGTCCACGTCCGTGGCGTTGTCCCAGCGGAACACCGCGATGGGGCCGCCCCAGGTGATGGGCATGCCCGCCACGGCGCCGCCGCAGTGCCCGGCGTCGCCGCCCCACTTGCCCGCGTCCGTGTAGTCGTAGGCCTTCTTCCACGTCACCTTGTCCGCGTTCTCGTTGACGTACAGCTCCAGCTTCACGGCTGGCTGGCCGCTGACGGTGACGTTGCGCATGACGGCCTTGAAGCCCACCCAGCGGCCCTTGAGGGCGGAGGTGGCCGTGACGTAGGGCGTCTGCTCGTAGGAGACGTGCCACGTCTCCTTCTCCCAGCGCGCGCGGCCGTCGTAGTGCAGGCCTGCCTTGTAGCTGCTGCCCTCGCAGCCGGAGTGGTCGTTGTTGTGCTTCCCGCCGCGCGCGTACCAGGCGAAGTTGTCCTTCACGTCGGACGCGGCGTTGACCTTCACGAAGCCGGTCATCTCGATGTTCTTCCAGTCGTTGGCCGCCTGCATGTAGCCACGGCTCGCGAGCACGTCCCGGTCATAGGTGGGAATCTTCCGGTCGTCGTAGCCCGTGGACGTGAAGACGCTCATCCGCACCTGCGAGTCCTTCATCTTCCAGGAGCCGTCGCTGTTGCGGGTGATGGGGTTCTGCGGGTCGAAGCGAGAGTCCGTCAGCGCGTTGTCCGCCAGCGTCCACGCCTCGCCCCCGGACTTCGAGGGGTAGAGCTGCGTGACGCCGAAGCGGTCCTTGCCGGCCGTGGGCGTGGCGGCGGAGGTGATGGCGGCCCACTCCGCGATGCTGGCCCAGGTGTTGACGGAGTTGCCGTTGACGGTGACGCGCACGTAGCGGGCGTTGCGCGCGCTGAAGCTGTAGCGCTCGAAGTTCGCCGTGGTGCCGGACGACGTCCTGGAGACGGCGGTGGACCAGGTGCTGCCGTCCGTGGACGTGGCGATGACGAACGTGTTGGTGCGCTCGTCGCCCCGGTGCCAGGCGATGTCCACCGCGGACAGCGACTTCACGCTGCCCAGGTCGCCCCGGAGCCACTGCCCCACGCCGTCGCTGGACCAGCGCGTGGTGAGGTTGCCGTCGACGGTGGCGGACGGCGGGTTGCCGTCATTCCCACTGGCGGTGACGGCGGTGAAGCCCGACGCGGCGAGCGCCGGTGTCGAGGCCCCGAGCAGCAGCAGCGCGCCCGTGGTGGTGAGGTGCCGCTTCCACGGCGATGGATGGGATTGGGACAAAGGTGCTTCCTCCTGGGAGGCCGTGTACCGGCCCGTCCCCGAGGGCATTCCCTGTCGTTGCATGTTTCACTGTCCGGAAACATCACGGCCCGTCTCCCCTGCTTCCGGGGTGACGGGCCGCGCGTGAAACACTGTCTGCCTTTGCGTGCGGGTTACTCGCGCAGCTTCACCACCGCGGCGGAGGGGCCTTCCAGGCGCACGACGTTGCCGGTGAGCGGGGCGCCTTCCACGGTGCCGCCGTAGCGCGGGTTCTCACTCCACGCGACGATGCCCGCGCTCGCGTGCGGGGGCAGCGTGTGCACCAGCGAGCCCCGGACGTTCACGATGACGAGCAGCGTGTCCCCTTCCGCGCGGCGCTCCAGCACGAACGCGTCCGGGCCCACCGCGCGCGCGTCATGCGTGCCCTGCCGGCTGGTGAGCACGGGCTCCGTGGCGCGCAGGCGCAGCAGTTCCTTGTAGAGCGTGTGCACGCCCCGGGCATCCGCGCCGTCCAGTTCGTCCCAGTCCAGCGTGGAGCGGGTGAAGGTGTCGCGGTCCTGCGGGTCCGGCACCTCCTCGCCCTTGAAGCGAGAGAAGCCGGAGAACTCCTTGCGGCGCCCCTCCGTGACCAGCTTGCCCAGCTCCGCGTTGTGGTCCGTGAAGTAGAGGAACGGCGTGCGCGCGTTCCACTCCTGGCCCATGAAGAGCAGCGGCGTGAAGGGCGACAGGAGCAACAGCGTGCTCATGGCGCGGTAGGCGGCCGGCGACACGTCCTCCGACAGGCGGTTGCCGAAGGGCCGGTTGCCCACCTGGTCGTGGTTCTGGATGCAGTGGACGAAGTGCCACGGCCCCAGCCCCTTCGGGTCCGTGCCGCGCGCGTGGCCCAGATTCTTCGACTTCTGGCCCGTGTAGAACCAGCCCTGACGCAGCGTCGCGGCCAGGTCCTCCGCGCTGCCGGTGTAGTCCTGGTAGTAGCCCTCGTGGTCGCCCGCGAAGGCGCGCCTGAGCTGGTGGTGCAGGTCATCCGCCCAGACGCCGTCCAGGCCGTAGCCGCCCTCGGCGGCAGGGGTGACGAGCTTGCGCTCGTTGCGCTCGTCCTCCGCGATGACGACGACGCGGCGGCCGGAGGCGGCGGCGTGGGCGCGCTCCACGATTTCCGCCAGCAGGTGCGGCTGGCCGTCATCCACGATGGCGTGCGCGGCGTCCAGGCGCAGGCCGTCCGCGTGGTAGTCGCGGATCCACATCTCCACGTTGGAGAGCACCAGCGAGCGCACGAAGCGGCTGCCCTCGCTGTCGTAGTTCACCGCGTCGCCCCAGGGCGTGTGGTGCTTGCCGGTGAAGTAGTGCGGCGAGTACGCGCGCAGGTAGTTCCCGTCCGGCCCGAAGTGGTTGTAGACGGCGTCGATGAGCACCGCGAGCCCGTGCGCGTGCGCCGCGTCGATGAGCTTGCGCAGCCCCCTGGGCCCGCCGTAGGTGGCCTGCGGCGCGAAGAGGTCCACGCCGTCGTAGCCCCAGTTGCGCGCGCCCGGGAAGCTGGCCAGGGGCAGCAGCTCCAGCGTGTTCACGCCCAGCTCGCGCAGGTGGGCCAGCTTCGGGATGAACGCCTCGAAGGTGCCCTCCGGCGTGGCGGTGCCCACGTGCACCTCGTAGATGACCAGCGCCCGCGGATCCGGTCCCTTCCAGTGCGAGTCCGTCCAGCCGTTGTCGGAGCTGACGACCTCCGACGGGCCGTGCACGCCCTTGGGCTGCGAGCGGGACCACGGGTCGGGGAACGGATCTCCGCCGTCCACGCTGAGCTTGTAGCGCGCGCCCTCGCCCAGGTCCGGCAGCGCGCCGCCGAAGCAGCCGTCCGCCTCCGGGGTGAGCGGCAGCTTGCGCAGGACGCGGTCCTCCGCGTCGTACAGGACCACGTCCACGCCCTTGTGGCCCGGCGCCCAGACGCGCCAGCGCACCGTGGAACCACCCTCCACCCACGCGCCCAGCCGGGGCGCCTGGGACCGTGCTTCATTCGATTGAGCCATGTCGTGTCCCTGTTAATGCGCCAGGGGGGACACGGGGAGCACCCCCTGGACCGGAGTCCCACCGCTGTTCACGGGCCGACCTCTGGGGGACCACGAGTGCGGACCGGCGGACGGAGGGCCGCATGCCCCACGCCGCGAGGGGATGGCTTGTCGCGCCCCGGCACGTCCCGGATGATGGGGCGCCCCGCCGCGCCCGCACCCTCCTGGAGCCCACCGCGATGTCTCCCCGTTCCGGCGTCGAACCCTCCGCCTTCCCCGAAGGCCCGCCCATCCAGGAGCGCGTGGCCGCGCTGGAGGTGCTGTCGCCGAAGGAGATCGACGCGCGTCTGGGGGACCTGGGCTACCGGGGCCAGCCCGAGGCCCGCCGCGCCGCGTCCGTGCTCGCCTACCGCCACCTGCGCCGCATCCGCCGGCTGTACCTGGAGGGGCTGGAGCCGGAGCCCGGCACCCGCGAGAACGCCCTCTTCCTGGGGCCCACCGGCTCCGGCAAGACGTTCCTGGTGGAGCTGATGTTCCGCGAAATCCTGGGCGTGCCCACCGTGCTCGCGGACGCGACCCAGTTCTCCGAAACGGGCTACGTGGGCGACGACGTCAGCACGCTGTTGTCCCGCCTCTACGAAGCCGCGGAGCGCGACGCGGAGTGGGCGTCCTGCGGCGTCATCTGCATGGACGAGTTCGACAAGCTCGCCACCAGCCGCTCCGACAGCCGCTTCTCCGGCCAGCAGACCACCAAGGACGTGAGCGGCTTCGGCGTGCAGCGCAGCCTGCTGCACCTGCTCTCCGCGGCCCAGGCCACCTTCCCGCCGGACTTCGGCTTCACCAGCCGGATCCGCTCCGAATCCCTGGACATGGGCTGCATCACCTTCATCGCCTGCGGCGCCTTCAGCGGCTTCCGGGGCACCGCGGAGACCATGTCCCACGTGGAGCGCGTGGGCTTCGGCCGCGAGCCGGGCAAGGGCGGACTGAAGGACCTGGAGTCCATCGCCACGCGCATCACCGAGGAGCACCTGGAGAACACCACCGCGTTCTCCCGCTACGGCTTCATCCCGGAGCTCATCGGCCGCTTCAACCGGCTGGTGTCCTTCGCGCCGCTGGACGCGGCGACGCTGGGGGACATCCTCCAGGACAACGTGCTGCGCACCTGGGAGCGCGAGTTCGCCCACGAGGGCCTGCAGCTCACCGTGGACCCCGCCGTGCGCGAGTGGATTGTCGCCCGCGCCATCAAGCGTGAGACGGGCGCCCGCGGCCTGCGCACCGCCCTGGCGCCCGTGCTGGAGCAGGCCGCCTACGAGCACTTCGGCCACGGACAGGCCGCCACGGTGCGCCTGGTGCTGAAGGACGACGCCGTGCACGCCGAGCGCGGCTGACACAAAGCAGCCGACGTACCGGGGCCCGGTCCGCGGGGTCCCCGGAGCGTCGTTCAGCCGGGCCCGTCCTTCACCCGCGAGTCAGACGCCTTACGGTTGAGGCACACGACAGGCACGCGGGAGGCGGCCCATGGCACACATCAACCAGGAAATCCCCCGGGAGCAGTGGGCGAGCTACCTCGCCGGCATCAGCAAGCAGGACGCCACCCAGTGGGTGCGCGTGGAGTCCATCGACGCGGAGAGCGGCGACCAGCCCCTGGCCGACCGCCTGCCCCTGGTGGACATCTCCCTGGAGACGAAGGGCAGCGACTCCGGCGCGGTGCAGATCATCGTGGGCCGCGAGGACGGGCGCATCACCCACCGCATCCTCGAACCGGACCTGCTCGTCGCGGAGGTGGACAGCCAGAGCGGCGCGCTGGAGTGCCTGGAGATTGGCGAGCGCGGCGGCAAGACGCTCATCTTCTTCGAGCGCCCCACCGAGGCCGAGGAGGTCTCCGCCCGCTTCTAGAAACGGCACGGGGCCAGCGGGGGCGCCAGAAGACGCTCCCACCAGCCCCTGCCCCCTCAAGGGTGACGCTCAGCTCACGGGTACAGCGAGCGGGCGCCCTGCTTGTCCAGGGTGGTCAGCACGAGGTCGCCCGTCTGGGTGCCGTTGCACTGCGGGTAGTGCATGACGGACGCGCGGTCGTAGGTGGAGGTCAGCGCGCGCCACTGGTTGTCCTCGTAGCAGCCGCTCGCGGTGGAGCGGGTGTGCTCGTGACGGAAGCCCAGCGTGTGGCCCAGCTCGTGGCGCAGCACGCCCGTGAGCGTCCAGGCGCCCAGGCTGCCGAAGGCGCTGCTGTCGATGAGGACGTTGCGGCCGGAGCGGCTGGAGTTCGGGAAGAACGCGCGCGCCACGTAGGACTGGCCGCTCACCGGGCGGATGTCGAACAGCACGCCCGTCTGGGACGCGGTGCAGGACGCGTCGTACTGGGACAGGTAGGTGAAGTTGACGCTCGCGGTGGCCTCCCAGGCCGCCGTCGCGCTCGCCATGGCGTTCACGACCTTCGTCTTGTTGGTGCCGAAGTTGTTGCTGATGCAGTAGGTGAGGTTCAGCTTCTGGGTGCTGCTCCACTTGATGTCGCCGCCGATGTAATAGACGGCCAGCCCGTCCTGCGACTTGCCCAGCTGCGCCTCGACGACGTTCTGGAAGTAGGCCTTGAGCTCCTCCTCGGACTCCAGCGCCTCGTCACCGTTGACGATGATCTTCCCGCCCTCCCACGGCTCGCGGTAGGCGTTCGCCTGGAACTCCTCCCACGTGGGCTTCGCCTCGGACTCCTGCGCCGTCTCGGGACCACCACACGCGGCACCGAGCAGCGAGACACCGGCCAGCATCGCAACAGAGCGGAACTTGAGCATCGGGGAACTCTTCCTGTGTCCTTCGGGGGATGCGCGGCCACCGCCTGGCCTTCCCGCCAGCCGCGGGCCGCGCGCCGGGCCATTCAGCAACTGCCGGGCCAACGGGGCTCCCGAGGAGAAAAACAGGAAACGCGGGGATATCTGGAGCGCTCCCGCTCCAGCCCTCCCCTCGTCAACCGTCACTTCACGTGACGTTCACAATGGCAAGTCCTTGGAAACAGTAAGGTTTTACCAGGGGACTCCCGCTGTCCGAGAAAGGGACAGCGAGATGTCCTGATTCCAGTCAGCTTTTGGAGCCCCTAGAGGATGGCGCGGCGCATCTTCCAGTAGGTCTCCTTGGCCATGCGGAAGGTGTTGGAGCCCGGGGGCAGCAGGGTGCGCAGCAGCTCCGCGGACTGAATCTGGAGGGGGCGCACGCAGTGGGCATCCAGCTGGTGGCGCAGGTAGCCCACCATGTCGCGGCTGCGGTACTCGTTGAAGTAGTTGCGCAGCTCCGCCGCCGTGCGGGCCTTGCCGTTGTCCGCGTACTTGGCCACGTAGGGGCTGAAGTCCGGGTAGAGGCTGCCCTTGCCGAAGCCGCCGTGCACGGTGGTCTTCATGAAGTTGCCGATGAGCAGGTCGTCGAACACCTGGTACTTCACGGCGGTCATCAGCGAGTTGCGGGGCGCATCGAAGGTGATGCCCTTGTGGAAGCGGCGCTTGTTGAACTCGATGACGTGGTCCTTGCCGCCCACGCGGAAGCGCACGAAGTCCAGCACGGTGCCCAGGTGCTCGACGGCGCGGAAGTACTGCTCCAGCTGCTTCGCCTCGTCCGCGTCCAGGCACTCGCTCCAGTCATCCCCGTAGTCCTTGGGGTCCACCGGCTTGATGGCGCGCTCCTTCGGGTTGATGGAGACGGAGGAGTCGTTGGTGAAGTCGCGGCGCAGGAAGGCCGGGAGCATCTCGCAGGTGGTGGAGGCGAAGCCCCGCGCGTAGTCCGGCAGCGTGGTGGTGTACTCGGAGCACCAGACGCTGTCCGCGCGCTGGTACTTGTGCATGGAGCTGAAGGGCACGAAGTAGCGGACGCCGTACGTCTCCGCCATGCGCGCGATGGTCTGTCCCACGGGCGTCTTCGCCGCCGCGTACGGGAGGATGCGGTTCCCGTCCTCGGTGAAGAAGTTCATCATGTCCGCGTCGCCGTAGCCGGACAGCGCCAGCAGGTACGTCTCGCTGTACTCCTTGATGACCCGGCGCACGAAGCGGCCCTGGCCGCGGTCCCCGGCGTCGTTGAGGTTGACGATGAGCCGGCCGCCCACCTCCACGAGCAGCACCGCGTCCTGGTTCACGTCCGGCAGGCACAGCACGCGGATGCGCGGCGACAGGCGCGTCCACTGACGGTCCGCGAGCACCTGGACGCGGAAGCCCGCCTCCTGCAAATCATCGCGGATGCGGCCGCCCACGTGGTTGGGGACCAGCAGCGTGCGCGAGCGCAGCTTCTCCAGCGACGCCATGCTCAGGTGGTCCGGGTGGCCATGCGACAGCCACACGAAGGGGCAGTCGATGATGGCCTGGCGCTGCTCGTCCGGAACCTCGTGGGACAGCGTCCAGCTGCCGAAGTACGCGTCCCCGTCCGTCCAGGGGTCGGTCACCAGCACGGGCCCGTTGTCGTGACAGATGAGTGTGGCGTTGCCAATCGTCTCGAAACCCAGCTCCATTGCGCGCCCCCTTGAACCCCCACGCCGCTCCCAATGCGCGTGTGGGTGAGAAGGTGGCACCCGGACTTTTGCCTACAAGCTTGGGAAACAAGCTTCCTGCCCGGCCGCATGCCCTCCACGCCTGCGGCCCAGGAAAAGGCTTTCCCTTGTCAGGCGGTTCGGTGCGGACCGGAGGGCCCACGCCGGAGCCACGCTGACGCCGGGAGTCGCGTCCGTGGGGCACGCGACGGTCCACGGGACGCGGATCCGCCGCGCCCCTGTCCACCGCGAGACACGAGGGCGGCGATCAGCGGCGGGACACGAGCGAGAGAATCTGGGGGCCGTAGCGCTCCGTGAGGGTGGGCCCCACGCCGTGGATGGACATCAGCTCCGCGCCGCTGGAGGGCCGGGCGCTGGCGATGGCGTCCAGCACGCGGTCGGTGAGGATGCGGAAGGCGGGCACCTTGCGCTTACGGGCCTCGGTGAGGCGCCAGGCCTTGAGGGACTCCACCAGGGCGGGGGACGCCGGTGGCGCCGGGTAGCCAGGCTCCGGCGGCGCGGTGCGGGACGCGTTCCACGAGGCCCGGGAGCCCGAGCCCGGCGACGACTCCGACGGGGTGCGTGCCCTCCACCCGCTCCGGGCCGGAGCGGGTGCGTCCGTGGGGAAGGCTTCCTGGCTGAAGTCCGCGTCGGCGGCGGGCTCGCGCGGCGTCCAGGAGTCGGTGCCACGGCGGCTCTTGCTGCGTCCCCGGGGTGCGGCCTCGGCGCTGGCCGCGCGCTTGCGGGACGTGCGCTTCGTGCCGCCGGCCGCGGTGCGGCCCTTGCGCTTCTTGGAGGGCACCTCGCGCGCCTGCGGCAGCACCACCTGTCCGGGGGCGATGACGCGCGCGCGGCGGCCGGTGTCCGTCAGGGACAGCCGCTGGAAGAGGATGACCTGACCGTCCTTGTCGAACGAGTCCGAGTCCAGGCGCACCAGCCCCGAGCGCACCAGTCCGCCCACGAGCCGCTCGAAGTCACGGCGGTGGAGCTGCTCTCCGAAGAGCTCGCGGTGGAGCCGTCCGGTGGCCTGACCGTCGCGGGCGTGCAGGGCCTCCAGGATGCGGCCCAGCGCGTGGGCCTCCATGGCGGAGGGCTCCTCGAAGCGGACCACCTCGCAGGACTCGGGGGCGCAGACATCGCACAGGCCGCAGGCTGCGCCGGAGTCCTGCACGTCGCCGAAGTGCGCGACCAGGTGGCGCATGCGGCAGTCGTGCGCTTCCGCGTACCGGCCCATCTGCTCCAGGTGCAGCTGCTTGCGCTCGCGCTGCGCGATGTACGCCACGGCCCAGCCCGCGCGGCCGCGCCGCACGTCTTCATCCGGCGTCATCTCCACGCCGCCGTGGATCCACAGCTGTTCGAGCGCCTTGTCGAAGATTTCGGGGTCGCCCCGCACGCGGGCCTGGATGGAGGCCTTGGGCTCCAGCTCGTTGGAGGTGGCCTGGTAGATGCGTTCCAGGACGGAGGGGTCCGGGTAGTCGCGGCGGTGGAAGAACTCGTGGGTGCGCCGGTCCACGAAGGCGTGGAGCAGCACCGCGCGCGAGTCCTTGCCGTCGCGCCCCGCGCGTCCCAGCTCCTGGTAGTAGCCCTCCAGGCTGGCCGGCAGCGCCGCGTGGATGACGGTGCGCACGTCCGGCTTGTCGATGCCCATGCCGAACGCCGTCGTCGCGACGATGACCTCCAGGTGGCCCTTGAGGAACGCGGCCTGGATGCGGTCGCGCTCCTGGGGCTGGAGGCCCGCGTGATACGGCGCGGTGTGGAAGTCGTGCGCGAGCAGGTCCGCGTACTGCTCCGCGTGCTTGCGCGTGGAAGCGTAGACGATGGCGGGCCGGTGCTCGGGGTTGCGCAGCAGCGACAGGATGGCGTCGCCGCGAGCGCCCGGGTTCAGCTCACGCACCTCGATGGCGATGTTGGTGCGGCGGAAGCCGTGGATGAAGGTGTGCGCGGCGCCGCCCCGCGAACCGCGCAGGCCCAGCTGCTGGACGATGTCCTTCTGCACGTCCGGCGTGGCGGTGGCGGTGAGGGCCACCACGGGGGCGGGACGCAAGAGCGGCAGGCGCGAGCCCAGCAGCCGGTAGTCCGGACGGAAGTCGTGGCCCCACTGCGAGATGCAGTGCGCCTCGTCGATGGCGATGAGCGACGGGGTGCGGCGGGCGAGCAGCTCCACGAAGCCGGGGACGCCCAGGCGCTCCGGGGCGATGAAGAGGAAGTCCAGGCGGCCTTCGAGGTACTCGGCGCAGACCTGCCGGGAGGTGGCCCGGTCGCGGCCGGAGTGGATGCGGTCCGCGGCGAAGCCCAGCGACTGGAGCCGCAGCACCTGGTCCTCCATCAGCGCGATGAGCGGGCTGACGACGACGGTGGTGCCCGCGCGAGCGAGGCCGGGGAGCTGGTAGCAGAGGGACTTGCCCGCGCCCGTGGGCATCACCAGCAGCAGGTCCTCGCCGGACGTGGCCGCGCGGCAGACCTCTTCCTGGTACGGGCGGAAGTCGTTGAAGCCGAAGGCCTCCTTGAGGAGCCCGCGCAGCTTGTCCGGAGGCGTGGGCGCGCGATGCACGCGCTCCGGCCGGCCGCTGCCCATGTTCACGGCCTGGGGCTGACGCTTCGCCCGGCCGAAGCCTTCGGAGGAGGCCTGCACGAACGCGGAGCGCACCTCCGCGGGAGGAATATTGGGGGGAGCAGCCTGGCCGCGCGGCGACGCGGTCCGTGAGGCCGGGGCGGTGGTGCCGGCGGCCGGACCCGGCCAGTTGCCCGCGTCCCCGTGGAGGCCGTGCGCCGGAGCGCCCGTCGCAGGACGCATGGCTCCCACGTGCACGTCGGCGCCGCCGTAGGCACCGTGAGCGGAAGGCCCCGCGTGACGTGCATCTCCGAGGTGGGCCGCACCGCCATGAGCGGAAGGTCCCGGCGAGTGATGCGCATCCGCGAGGTGCGCCGCGCCCCGGGAAGCACCGCTGGCGGAGGTGCCCGCCGCATGGCGCGCGTCGCCTGCGGCGCCGTGGCCGAACGCGCCCCCTGCGGCACCGGCGCCCGCTCCCCTGCCCTGGCCGAACGCGGCCCCCGAGCCCTCTCCCCCGTACGGCATGCTCGCGGAGGCGCCGACCTCATTGCGCGCGGTGTTGGCGCGGGCCGCGCTCCGCACGACGGCGGCCGCGGCTTCACGGGTCCGGAAGAGTTCCTCGGCGGGCCCCTGCGCGGGATGCGGCCGGGTGGTTTCAAAGCGTCCGCTCGCGGGCGCCGCTCCGCTCCGGGCCCCGGGTCCGGCCACCGCCGGCGTGGGCGGCAGCGACGTGGGCGCCTGCCCCACGACCTCCCGCACATAGGCCTCGATGCCGCTCATGAACGCGTCCAGCGCCCCCTGTCCGCGCTCGATGCGCTGGAGCCACGCCTCCCACTGTCCCGTCATCACGGGGGACTTCACGTCCGGGTGCACCACCCCGATGAGATGGATGCCCTTCTCCGTGGCCACCAGGCGCTTGCCCTCGCGGGTCAGGTACTCGCGCTCGAGCAGGAGTTCGATGGTCGCGGCGCGCGTGGCGGGAGTGCCCAGCCCCGTGTCGCGCATGGCGTCCGCCAGCTCCCGCTCATCCAGCGTGCGCCCGGCGGACTCCATCGCCGTCAGCAGCGTCGCCTCCGTGAAGCGCGGCGGGGGACGCGTGCGCTTCTTCACCGCCTCCACGTCCGCCACCGTCTGCGCCTGCCCGCGCGCGAGCCCCGGCGGCAGGTCCTGCGGCTCGTCGTCCGGCTCTTCTTCCTTGTCCTTGTCCGCGCCCTTCTTGCCTTCGGACTTGAGGCGCGGCGCCTTCTGCCCGCCCCCCACGTCCAGGACCTTCCAGCCCACCTTCTCCACCTGCGTGCCCGCGCTGTGGAAGCGGTCCACCACCGGCCCCGTGTCCCCCTTCGACGTCACCGCGGTGATGACCGTGGTCACCTTCCAGACGTGGTCCTCGTGCCACGCCTGGAGCAGGCGCCGGCACACCAGGTCATAGAGGCGCTGCTCGTCCGGGGACAGCCGCACGCCGGACGCCGGCATGGGCGTGGGGATGATGGCGTGGTGGTCCGTCACCTTCGCGTCGTCCACGTAGCGCTTGCCCAGGGGCCGCTCGCCCGTGCCCGGCGCCAGGTCCTCCTGGTACGGGGCCTGGATGGCGCGCACCACCTCCGGCAGCGTGTCCGCCACCGTCGCCGACAGGTGCCGGCTCGCGGTGCGCGGATAGCTCAGGAGCTTGTGCTTCTCATAGAGCGCCTGCGCCACCTCCAGGGTGTGCTTCGCGCTGAAGCCGAACAGCCGGTTCGCGTGGCGCTGCAGCTCCGTCAAATCGTAGAGCAGCGGCGGCGGCATCCGCTTCGTCTCCGCGTCCAGCGACTCCACCGCCGCGCTGCCGCCGCGCACGCGGTCGATGATGCGGCCCGCCTCCACGCCGTCCGCGTCCAGCCGGCGCGCCTCGCGCACGGACTCGTAGCCCGGCGGAATCACCGGCTTGCCGTCCGGCCCCGAGCGGAACCACGTGCCCTGGTAGCGCGCCCCCTGCGGCACGCCCTTGCCGCGCGGCACGAAGGTGGCGACGACCTCCAGGTAGTCCCGGGGCACGAAGTCGCGGATGGCCAGCTCGCGCTCCACCACCATGGCCAGCGTGGGCGTCTGCACGCGTCCCACGGACAGCATGCTGCCGTAGGTCCCGCTCGCCAGCGTGTAGAGGCGCGACAGGTTCATGCCCACGAGCCAGTCCGCGCGGCTGCGCCCCATGGCGGCGTCCGCGAGCGGGGCGTAGGCCTTGCCGTCCTTGAGCTGCTGGAAGCCGTCGCGGATGGCGCGCTCGGTGAGCGACGACACCCACAGCCGCCGCACCGGCTTGCGGCACCCGGCGGCGTCGTAGATGTACCGGAAGATGAGCTCGCCCTCGCGCCCCGCGTCCGTGGCGCACACCACGGCGGACACCTCCGGCGCGTTCATCACCCGGCGGACGACCTCGAACTGGTCCTTCGTGGAGTCCGACACCACCAGCGGCCAGTCCTCCGGCAGCATGGGCAGGTGCGAGCGGTGCCACTTCTTCCATTCAGGGCGAATCTCATGTGGCTGGGCCAGGCCCACCAGGTGCCCGATGGCCCACGTCACGACGTAGCCGTTGCCGCGAAGCAAGCCCTCGCCGCGCTCGGTGGCGCCCAGCACCCGGGCGATGTCGCGCGCCACGGCGGGCTTCTCCGCCACCACCGCGAGGACGGATCCCCGTCCACCGCGAGCCGTCCCTCCGTCCACGCTCCCGTCCCGCGACACCGTGCTGTCCCATCCGGGCGACTCGCCCATCTCATCCCACCTCATGGCCTGTCCCCTCCCCGCCCCGGCCGCCCACCCGCGGGGTCGGGCTCCCCACGGCGTGCGTCCCTACCCTTCCCTATCGCGGCAGGCTGACATGGCCAGGGCCCACCTGTCCCGCTCCGTCACGCCCGCATGCCCACCGAGGAGCCGACGGACAGGATCGATAACGGCCAGGGGGTCCGATCAAAACGAAAATCGCCCTGGCGCCAGCAAGGCCCCGGGGCGACTTCCACCACTTCGCACGTCCTGCGGCTTCAGTGCACCGGCGCGGGCTGCGACACCGGCAGCTCCGGCCGCGCGGGAGGCGGCAGGGCGGGCGCCTGCGTGGATGCCGCGAGGGCGGGCATGCGCTTCAACACATTGCCGGTGATGAGCCGCATGTCCCGGCCGCCCTTGGTGAAGAACGTGTAGGCCCAGTTGAGCATCACGGAGGCGCGGTTGCGGAAGCCGACGAGGTAGGCGATGTGCACGCCCGCCCAGACGAGCCACGCCGGCAGCCCCTTCATGCGCCACTTGTCATAGAGCAGGCCCACCGCGTAGCCGCGGCCAATCACCGCGAAGCTGCCCTTGTCGTGGTAGCGGAACGCCTTCAACGGCCGGCCCGCCAGCCGGTCGCGGATGGTCTTCCCCACGTGCCGCCCCATCTGCATCGCCGAGGGCGCGATGCCCGGCACGGGCTTGCCGTTCTGCTCCACCGCCGCCACGTCACCAATCACATACACGTCGTCCAGCCCCGGCGCCGTGAGCTGCGAAGACACCTTCACCCGCCCCGCGCGGTCCAGGGGCACGTCCAGCGAGCGCACCAGCGGCGACGCCGCCACGCCCGCGCCCCACAGCACCGTGCGCGTGGCGATGTGCTCGTCCCCGAACGTGACGCCCTCCGCGTCGATGTCCGTCACCAGGGCGCCGGTGCGCACCTCGACGTGCAGCTTCTCCAGGTCGCGCTTCGCTGCCTCCGACAGCGTCTCCGGATAGGCGCTCAGCACGCGCGGCAGCCCCTCCAGCAGCACCACCCGCGCCTCGCGCGTGTCGATGTGCCGGAAGTCCTTCGGCATCGCGTGCCGCGTCATGTACGAGAGCGCTCCCGCCAGCTCCACGCCCGTGGGCCCCGCGCCGATGATGACGAAGGTCATCCACTGCCGCTGGCGCACCGGGTCGGACTCGCGCTCCGCGGCCTCGAAGGCCGTCAGCACGCGCTCGCGGATGCGCACCGCGTCCTCCAGCGTCTTCAGGCCGGGCGCCACCTGCGCCCACTCCGGGTGCTTGAAGTACGAGTGCGACGCGCCCGTGGCCAGCACCAGCGAGTCGTAGGGAATCTCCCCGCCCTCGACGATGAGCACCTTGCGGCGCGGATCCACCGACTTCGCCTCCGCCAGCAGCACCTCCGTGTTGCGCGAGTGCAGCACGCTGCGGATGGGCGCGGAGATGTCCGCCGGGTTCAGCACCGCCGTCGCCACCTGATACAGGAGCGGCTGGAAGAGGTGGTGGTTGTAGCGGTCCACCACCGTCACCCGCACGTTGTCCGCCTTGCCCAGGGCCTTCGCGGCCTGAAGCCCGCCGAAGCCCGCCCCCACGATGACCACGTGATGCCTGCTGTCCCGGTCGCGTTCCATGGCGGGAAGGTGCGGACGCATGACGCGCCCGGCCAGCGGCCGTTGTTCCTCGCCTGCCCGCCGCCCCGCTGTCGGACCCC
>NZ_RAVW01000113.1 GCF_003611585.1 Corallococcus exercitus
GCGAAGGTGGGGCGGTTGGCGGCGATGACGCGGCGGCGGGGCATGCTCCGTCAGGCTTTCGAGCGCCTGGGGCCCAAGGCCCGGTGCGCCGTGGAGACGCCCTGCGCGGACAACCGCCTGCTGGAGGAGACGGTGCGCGAGCGCACCGCGGCGCTGGAGGCCGCCAACGCGAAGCTGTCCAGCAGCCTGGAGCAGCTGCACGCGACGCAGACCCAGCTGCTCTTCGCGGACCGGCTCATCGCGCTGGGGCGCATCGCGGCGGGCGTGGGCCATGAAATCAACAACCCGCTGGCCTTCATCCTGAGCAACCTGGAGTACATCCACCAGGAGCTGCAGCAGAAGGAGCGGCTGTCGGAGCAGGACCGGCAGGAGATCCTGGAAGCGCTGGCGGAGACGCGCGACGGCGCGGAGCGCATCCGGCTCATCGTGCGCGACCTGCAGACGCTGTCGCGCGCGGAGGACGTGGGCAGCGGGCCCGCGGAGCTGGCCGCGGTGGTGCGAACGGCGGCGAAGATGGCCATGCACGAACTGCGGCACCGCGCGCGGCTGGTGGTGGAGTGTGACGGCGTGCCGCCGGTGCAGGGCAACGGCTCGCGGCTGGGTCAGGTGTTCCTCAACCTGCTGCTCAACGCGGCGCAGTCCATCTCCCCCGGAAACGCGGAGGGCAACGAGGTGCGCGTGGTGGCGCGCCCCGGAGAGCCCGGCCACGTGCTGGTGGAGGTGCGCGACACCGGCTGCGGCATCGCGCCCGAGCACCGCGAGCGCATCTTCGACCCCTTCTTCACCACCAAGCCGCTGGGCGTGGGCACGGGGCTGGGGCTCGCGGTGTGCCATGGCATCGTCACCTCGCTGGGCGGCACGCTGACGATGGAGAGCGCGCCCGGCCGGGGCAGCATCTTCCGCGTGTCCCTGCCGGTGGCCGGCGCCTTCGTGCAGTCGCCGCGCTCGCAGGCCGACTGGACCTGAGAACCCTTCAGCCTCCGCCGGGCGGCTTCACCCCGAGCGCCCCCTGGAGCATCCCGCCCAGGACTTCGCGGAAGCGCGCGTCCGACGCCGCGTCCACCGGGCGGCCCAGCACGGGCAGGAGCACCTCCCGCGCGAGCATGAACCACTGCGACGCGCACAGCGCCACGAGCAGCGTCATGTCCACCGTGTCGCGCGACGGCGGCGGCGTGCCCTGCGCTTCCGCCACGCGGCCCGCCTGGAACTCCAGCGCGTCCGCCAACAGCCGCAGGCCCTGCGCGCTCGCCAGCGGCATGTGCTCGGTGCGGCCGGTGAGCAGCGCCCAGGCCATCAGCCGGCCGTGCTGCCCCTGCTGGACCACGGTGAAGAAGCGCTCGAGCATCTCTCCGGCGCCAGGCGGTGTGTCCGCCGCGAGCAGCTGTTCCCGGAAGGACGCCGCCAGCAGGTCATTGCGGCGCAGGAGCACCTCGCGCACCAGGGCCTCGTAGGTGCCGAAGTAGTGCGTGACGAGCGCGTGGCTCACCCCCGCCGCCTTCGCCACCGCCTGGAGCCCCACCCGGTCCGGCCCCTGCTCCACGAGCAGCGGCTCGGCGGCCTGGAGGATGGCCTCGCGCGCCTCCTCCGGGGTGCGCCGCTTGCGGGGCCCGGCGGGCTTCGCGGGACGACGGGGAGCAGCGGTGCGCCGGGCCGGAGCCCGGCCCTGGGGACGCTTGGGTGCCATCGCGGCGCATCCTAGCCACCGCGCTCCGTCCTTCAACGCGTCACCGCTATTGTCAGATTTGACAATAGACCGGGGTCGTCACTATCAATGGAATGTCCGGGCAGGCATGGCCCGGGGTGTGCTGGCCTTCGCGAGGTCCGTGATGCTGATGCTGCTGCCCCAGAATCCGTCGCTGCCCCTGCTGTTCCTGCTGGTCCTGCTCATCTCGGGAACCATCAAGCTGCTGACGGTGACGGCCGGGTGGCTGGTGTGGCGCATGCGGCTGGCGGAGCGCTTCCGGGTGTACCGGCGGGAGCTGTCGAAGGGGCAGCTGCGCAGCGAGCTCTTCGCGGCGGTGGGCGTGGTGCTGACGGACGCGGTGCTCATCGCGACCTTCCGCTACTTCACCGGGCCGCTGGTGGCGCCGTTCAACCTGACCCGGGCGCTCTGGTCGTACGCGTGGATGTTCGTGGGCTTCGAGGTGTGGTTCTACGTGACGCACCGGCTGCTGCACCTGCCGCGCTTCTACCGCTTCCACGCGCAGCACCACGTGGCGCAGGTGACGGAGCCGCTCACCGCGCTGTCGTTCTCCGTGGCGGAGCGGCTGGTGCTGATGGGCGGCGGGCTGAGCCTGCACTTCGCGGCCATGCACCTGATGCCGGGCACGCAGGTGGGCATCCTGGCCTACATGCTGACCAACTACCTCCTCAACGCCTTCGGGCACGGCAACACGGAGTGGCTGCCCCGGCGCTTCGTGACGTCCTGGGTGGGCCGCGTCTTCTTCACCCCCACGTTTCACGCGCTGCACCACGCGCGCTACCAGGGGCACTACGGCCTCTTCACCGTGGTGCTGGACCGGTGGTTCGGCACCGCGTTTCCCGACTATCCGCTCGTGCATGCGCGCGCCCGCGCTGGCGGGGGGCTCGCGCGCATCGGGGAGCGGCTGGCGGTTGCTCCCCCCGCCCCTTCCGTCCCCGCGGTGCCCCAGGTGCCCGAGGCACGCCAGGCGCTCTGAGGTCCACCGGGCCCCGACGTCCCACGGTGGGCCCCGAGGTCCCGAAACGGCCCTGGAGCCGTGGGCCGACGGACAGTCCGTCCGGAGGACGACGCCCGGGAGGGATGGCATCCGGGGGGCCCGGACCTAGAATCGAGCGGTGAACTCCCGGCAGGACGTCATCATCATCGGCGCGGGCGCCAGCGGAACGCTGCTGGCGGCCTCTCTCTTGCGGGGCGCCCATTCGCCCCTGCGCGTGACCCTTGTGGAACGGGGGGAGCGCCTGGGGCGGGGGGTCGCGTACTCGACGACCAGCGCGCGCCACCTGCTCAACGTGCCGGCCGGCCGCATGAGCGCCTGGGTCGAGGACCCGGAGCACTTCCTGCGCTGGCTGCGCGTGGAGGCGCCGGACACGCCGCCGTCCGCGTTCGCCGAGCGCCGCCGCTATGGCCAATATCTGGAGTCGGTGCTGAAGGAGTCCGCCGCGCGGGCCGCGCCGGGCGTCGTGCTGGAGACGCCGCGCGACGAGGTGACGGCGGTGGCGGACACCGCGGACGGCGTGAGGGTGTCGCTCGCGAGCGGCGCCAGCCTGGAGGCGCGCAGCGGGGTGCTGGCGCTGGGCAACGCGCTGCCCGCGGACCTGCGCGTGCCGGACGGCGGGCTGTACGCGAGCCCCCGCTACCACCGCTCGCCGTGGATGCCCGGGGCGCTGGAGGGGATTGCTTCCGGGGAGTCGGTGCTGCTCGTCGGCACGGCGCTCACCATGGTGGACACGGTGCTGTCGCTGGGCGAGCGCGGCCACCAGGGCACGGTGCACGCGCTGTCCCGGCACGGCCTGCTGCCGCATCCGCACCGCGCGCACGGAGCGAAGACGCCCGCCGCGGCGGAGCCCCTGCGCATCCGCGAGCTCTTGCGCTCGGTGCGCCGGGAGATGGACCGCTGCCGCGACGCGGAGACCGCCACGCAGGCCGCGTCCCCTTCCGCGGAGGGCGTGGTGCCGTTCAGCACGCTGCGCGTCCGCGACGTACTGCACGCGATGCGCCAGGAGGTCGAAGCGCAGGCGGCCGCGGGCGCGGACTGGCGCGCGGCGGTGGATGCGCTGCGGCCGGTGACGACGCCCCTGTGGCAGCGGCTGTCGGAGACGGAGCGGCGGCGGTTCCTGCGCCACCTGCGGGCGTACTGGGAGGTGCACCGCCACCGCATGGCGCCGGAGATCCACGACGCGCTGGACGCGTGGCGGCGCGAGGGGCGGCTGGTGCTCCACGCGGGCCGCGTGCTCGGCTTCGAGCTGGAGCCGGACGCGGTGGCGGTCCGCCTGCGGCCCCGGGGCGAGCGCGAACCCCAGGTGCTGCGCGTGCAGCACGTCATCAACTGCACCGGCCCCGAGTCGAGCCCGGCCTCGCGCAGCCAGCCTGTCCTGCGCGGCCTGCTGGAGGCGGGACAGGCGCGCGCGGACGCGCTGGGCATCGGGCTGGCGACGGCGGGGGATGGCGCGGTGCTGGACGCGCGCGGCCAGCCTTCGGCCCACCTCTTCACGCTGGGCCCGCCGCGCCGGGGCGACCTCTGGGAGACCACCGCCGTGCCGGAGATCCGCTCCCAGGCCCGGGACCTGGCGGACCTCCTGCTGCGCCGGCTGGGCGTGTCCCGGACCACTCCGTCCGAGGCGATTCCCACCGCGTCCCCCTGAGCCACGGCGCCTGGCCGGGCGGAAGCAGGCCCCGGGCGCCGCGGCCTCGCGGCTGTCTCACCGAGGGTGAAGACGCCGTGCCGCTGGCGCCCTGGAACGCGCACCTTCCGTGAGCCCGGCGCAGTCCGTGTGTCTCGCGGTGACGCACAGGCCACGTTCGCGCACCGGATCGTCCGGCTTGTGCCCTCCAGGGTGCTTGCCTGGTAGCGGACCTGACAGGCCCGATGACCGGAGGCTGGGACCTCATGCCCGCCAGCCAACGGCCGCGCTTCGGGGGAGGCTGTGGGGCTCCGGCGTTTCGTGCGACATTTCGGGTCCCCCTCCTGGAGTCCCTTCCTGATGGCCCTGAAGCGCCCCCTCCCCGCCCTCATGGGAGGCGTGTCCCTGTCCGTCCTCGTGAGCCTTGGGGCGCTGGCGTACCAGCACCTGCGCACCGACGCGCTGGAGGAACGGCTCCTGCGCGAGGTGAACACGCTGACGCACGCGGAACACCCGCGTCCGGTCCACGTCACCCCCGCGCGGCCGGGCACCTTCGGGGACGCCGTGGAGGCGCTGCGGCCCGCGCTCATCCTGCAGGCCCGCGAAACCCACGGCCCCAACGCGGCGGAGACCGCAATCCTCGAGGCCGTGACGGAAGGGCTCGCGCCGGTGACGGACCTTCCCGCCTCCAGCCGCGAAGCCCTGGAGCGGGGCCGTCCGCTGATGCGGCAGGTGCTCGCCGCCACCCACGCGGAGTCCGGTGGCCTTCCGGAGGACCTGCGCCCGCTGTCCGGGCCGGAGGCCTCGCGGCGGGACGTGCTGCTCCAGGCCCTGCGCCAGGTGGTGGAGGAGGCGTCGCTGGAGACGCGGCTGCTCGTCTCGCGGGGTGAAGCGGATCAGGCGGTGGACACCTGTGTGGACACGCTCGCGCTCAGCCGTGAGCTGGCCCTGGGTGGCGGGCTGCTGGGACAGCGCCTGTCCGCGACCGGCTATGCCCGCGCGTGGCGGGCCTGCGCGGACGCGCTCGACGCGGCCTCCCTGGCCCGCAAGCGACAGGCCATCTCGCAGCTCACCCGGCTGCAGGAAGGCTTCCCGCCGGTGTCCCTGACGCTGCACGAAGAGGCCGTCGCCGCGCAGCTCCACGCCTTCCGGGACCTGCTCTCCGACGAAGCCCGCGCCGAGCTTCCGCCCGCGTGGTTCGACGCGCCTTCGCTGCCTGGCGCCCTGTCGCGCCGGCTCCAGTGGCGTCAGTGGGTGGAGGACGCGGACCGGCTGCTCGCCGTGGCGGATCAACCCGCCGAGGACCGCCGCCGCTCGCTGGCGGCCCTGGAGACTCGCAAGGGCGGAGCGTCCTTCCGCCAGGCGGAGGCCCCGTCGGTGCGCCTGTCGCCCGAGGACGTGGAGGCCCTGGACCTGCGCGCGCTGCGCTCCGAGGCGCTCATCGCCCTGGCGGAGGTCGACGTGGCCCGCGCGGAGAAGGGCCAGTGGCCGCGCGCGCTTCCCACCCGGACGACGTCGCTGATGCTGAAGCCCGTGGACGAGAACCAGGCCCACATCCGCTCGTGCGTGCAGGGGCTGATGCCCGACCCCCTGGTCGTGAGGGCGGACGGTCCGCCCGCGCTCCAGCAGGTCCACGACGTGCCCTGACCGCCTCCCTGGTGGGTCGCTCGCGCCCGCTTCACGTCCGGCCTCCCACGTCGCACCGGCGATGTAGGATGCGGCCTTTCCGTGGACGTCGTGGGAGGGAGCCGTCATGTCGTGGAAGCTGGCGCTGCTGGACGAAGTGTCGAAGGTGCTGCCGGATGCGCCCCTCAAGGGCTCGGACATCCGCGTGGAATTGCCGACCGCCAGCTACGCGCTGCCCGCGGGAGAGAAGCTGGGCCCCCTGACGTTCGCGTTCGACGTGTCCGCGCGAGGCTTCGTGGAGGGCTATGACGCCCCCGCGGACGTGGACGCGGCGGGCGTGGTGGGCGAGGCCCCCGGAGACGCGACGGCGCAGCTGGCACCGGCGCTCGTCTACGGCGGCGACCAGGCGTGGCTCAAGTACGGGGTGGAGGCGCGCGTGAAGGCGGAGGTCGGCTTCCCGCTGCCCTACGTGGCGCTCGCGGCCAACGGCGACGTGCGCGTGCTGTTCGCGGACTACCACCGGCACCCCCAGGACATGAACGCGCGCGCCGCGCTGAAGGAGGACGCGTCCAACCTGCGGCTGCCCCTGCTCACGTCGTCGCTGGACAAGCTGGGCGTGGGGGACGCCATCGCCTTCCAGGCGCGCGGCGAGCTGTCCGTCACCGCGACGCTGGACTGGACGGACGTCTACACCTCCAACCTCCAGACGCTGACGAAGCTCCTGTCCGCCAGCACGATGCTCGCCTTCGAGGCCAAGGCGGGCGCCACCGTGTCCGCCAAGGTGAAGGTGGTGGACGACTACGCCGTCATCTTCTCCCGCCCCGCCCCAGGCCAGGTGCGCGTGCAGGTGAAGAAGGTGGTGGCGCGCGAGGCCGGCGTGACGGCCAGCCTCCACGTGGAGGCGAGCCTCACCGACCCGGCCGCCGTCGTCACGCAGGTGGAGCACGTCCTCGAAGGGCTCCTGTCGGTGCCGCTGTCCCAGTTCGAGTCCCTGATGACGAAGCTGGAGGCGCACACCCTTTCGGACGCCGAGACGAAGGTGCTGCGCCTCATCCTCAACCGACTGGGCTTCGGGGAGCTGGAGGCCAACACCACGGCGCTGCGCACGCAGTGGAACAAGCTCCGCACGGACGTGGGCGCTCGCATCCAGGCCCTGGCCGAGTCCAAGTTCGAGCTGGGCTTCCGCTACGAATACCTGCGCCTGCGCGAGCAGACCACGCTGCTGTCCACCGTGTGCACCGACGCCCAGGCCCGCGCGCTGCACCCGCTGCTGGTGTCGGGGAGGATGGACGGCGCGATGCAGCGCATGCAGGCCGAAGGCATGGCGCTGGAGCAGTGCCTGCTGAAGGAGGTCAACAAGGAGTCCAAGGCCTGGGGCTTCTCCCTGAAGCTGGGCAAGTGGGCGCTGGGCGGCAACGACACGCGTGAGCTCACCCAGGTGGTGCAGCGCAACAGCCTGGAGAAGGAGGCGCCCCAGCGCATCTCGTTCCTGGGCGTGCGCAGCTACAGCGGCGCGCTGCTCACGCCGTACATGCACTGGACCGCGGACTTCAAGGCGGACATGGCGGAGTTCCGCAAGTCGCCCGTCGTGGCGGACTTCGACCTGGGCCTGTACCTGCTGCTGGCCCATGACGCGCGCAAGCTGTCGGACACGGAGCTGCGCCAGGCCGTGGACGAGGCCATCATCTGGGGCGCGCTGGACGACGCCGAGGAGGAGGAGGTCCTCAAGCGCATCCGCGACGCGTCCGGCGGCAAGGAGATTGAGACGCGTGTGGAGCTGAAGCTGGACAACCGGACGCTGCGCGACGTCATCAACCACGCGGCGGACCCGGACGCCCACTCCGCCTTCTCGCGCGCGCTGGCCCGGGCCCTGCCCTGGTACGGCGTGCCGTGCCGCGACCGGCCCGCCGTGCGCGAGTCCGTCTACGCCCCTCTGTGGAAGGCGTACCTGGAGCAGAACTGGTCCGCCGCCGACGCCGCGAGGACGGCCGCCGCGAACCTGAAGAACAACCCGCTCGTCGGGCAGTTCGCGTACATCGAAGGGCAGCTGGGCAACGGCATGCTGACGTTCGCGGAGATCATCCAGAAGAACCCCGGCACCGTGTCCAAGTGGCGCGACCTGCGCGCGGGCCTGCTGGACCTGCGCAACAGCGAGCAGCGCTCGGCCTCCGTCTTCAAGGACGCGTTCAAGGCGCTGTCCCAGTCATGGGCGCAGTCCTTCCACCTGAAGGCCACGGGCGCGTTCTTCCTGGAGCTGGCGTCGCGCGGCGGCAACGGGCTGGCCACCGTGGAGCGCACCTTCACCGTGACGGTGCCGGCGACGGGCGCGAGCATCGTCTTCTCCAAGTCGCGGGCCTGAACGGGCACGCGCGCCCATCCGTCCGGTTCCGCACGCTCACCCGGCGTGCGGACCGGGCTTCCGGACGGACGGTGGGCGCGAAGGTGACGCGCTGCATTGCCCCGGCGCGGGGGCATCACTACATCCGGCTTCTCACGCAGCACGCGCGACGCGAGAGGGGCCCCGGGAGATGATCGTCGGTCGGATGCTGTCGTGGCGGATCATCCTCCGCTACACGGGGCGCCCCGTCGTCGTCCACATCGTCATCGCGCTGGCCATCTCGCTGGGCTACGAGGTGCTGGACGCCAAGTGGCTGTCGGTGCCGGCGCTGCCGGTGACGCTGTTGGCCGCGGCGCTGGGCGTGCTGCTCGGCTTCCGCAACAACTCCGCCTACGAGCGCTGGTGGGAGGCGCGCACCATCTGGGGCGGGCTGGTGAACGCGTCGCGGACGCTGGCCCGGCAGGTGCTCACCTTCCTGCCCGCACCCCGGGCCCAGCGCAGCGACGGGACGCCGGAGACGCCCTCCGCCGCGTCCCGCCTGGTCCAGATGGCCGTGCAGCCCGAGGGGCCCGCCCTGGCGCCCGCCTGGTCCAAGGTGGGTGACGGCGCGGTGCGCGACCAGTTCGGCCACGCGCGCGACCTGCGCGAGAAGGTCCCGCGCGCGCACCTGGCCACGTTCATCCATCCGGCCGAGGAGACGCCCCGGGGCATCATCACCGGCATCCACGAGGGCATCACCGAGGACGCGCGCGAGCTGGTCTACGCGCAGGTGGGCTTCGTGAACGCGCTCCGGTGCCACCTGCGGCGGCAGGACCCCTTCCCGGAGATCACCCCGTTCTTCCGGCCGTCCGTGCTGGAGGCGCTGCGCGACGAGCAGAACGTGCCCGCCGCCATCCTCCTGTGGATGGGCGTGCGCATGCGCCGCGTCTACAGCGACATCGAGCATCCGGAGAAGGTCTACATGCGCGTGTCGATGGACGAGACGCTCACCGAGCTGACGAACTACCTGGGCGCGTGCGAGCGCATCAAGAACACGCCCCTGCCCCGCCAGTACGACATCCTCCCGCACGCCATGGTGCGCGCCTACCTCACCATGCTGCCGCTGGGCGTCGTCGCGGACCTGGGCGTGCTCACGCCGCTGGTCACCGCCATCATCGCGTTCCTCTTCATCGCCCTGGACGCGGTGGGCCGCGACGTGGAGAACCCCTTCGAGGACGCCGTCAGCGACACGCCCATGACGGCGCTGTGCCGCACCATCGAGATCAACCTGCGGCAGATGCTGGGCGAAGCCGAGCTGCCTCCGCCCATCCAGCCGAAGGACGGGTTGCTCTACTGATGACTACTCGGCCGCGGTGACCTCCACCGTGCCCAGCCCGTCCACGGTGAGCCGCACGTGGTCGCCGGGCTTCATGAGGTACGCGGCGGTGGCCGCGCCCGACAGCACCAGGCTTCCAGCCGGCAGCACCTGGCCGCGCTCCGCGAGCAGCGCGCACAGCTGGATGAGGGACACCACCGGGTCCCCGGAGATGGCGTCCGAGCGCGCCTCGCCCTCCACCTTGCCGTTCACCTCCATGCGCATCTGGAGCTTCGTGAGGTCCAGCTCGCGCGGACCGCGCTCCAGCGTGCCCGGCACGAACAGCGACGACGACGCGTTGTCCGCCACCACGTCCGGCAGGCTGAAGTACTTGAAGCCCACGAAGCGCGAGTCCAGCACCTCCATCGCCGCGAAGACGGCGTCGCACGCGTCCAGCACCTCGTCGCGCGTGACGGTGCCCTTCAGCTCCTTCTTCGTGCGGAAGGCGATCTCCGGTTCGATGCGCGGGTGGATGCCCGCGCCCACGCGCACCACGCCGCCCGGCTGCACGCGCATCCGGTCCGTGAGCACGCCGAAGATGGGCGAGCCCAGGTTCATCTGCTGGCGCTTCGCCTCCGACGTGAAGCCCATCTTCAGGCCCACCACCCGCTCCCCCTGGGCCTCGCGCAGCCGGATGCCCTCCGCCTGCACCGCGTAGCCGTCCGGCACCGTCAGCTGCGGGTGCGCGTGCGTCAGGGGCGGCACCTCGCGCCGCTCGCGCCGCGCCGCGTCCAGGATTCCGGCCAGGGCCGCCACATCCACTGTCGAGCTCATGCGCGAATCTTTTCCATGCCCGGCCCGCAATTCCACCAAGGATTCACCGGTGGAGCGGGTCCCGGAGGCGCTGGGTGCCAAACGGCCGCGCAAGCGAGCGCCATCCGACGTCCACCGTTCGGAATCCTGGAGGCGCCGGACGGCCGCGACATACATTGCCGCGTCTCCCCTCAGGAGGGCGCTGCCTTGGAAAAGGTCCTCAACTACATCGGTGGCGAACTGGTGCCCGCGGCGGGCGGCCAGTGGCTGGACAAGCCGGAGCCCGCGACGGGACAGCTCTACGCGCACGTGCCGGACTCACGCGAGGTGGACGTCCAGTCCGCCGTGGAGGCCGCGGGCCGGGCCTTCCCCGCGTGGGCCGCCCTGCCGGCCATCGAGCGCTCGCGGTTCCTGCGCCGCATCGCGGGCCTCATCCACGAACGCCTGGACGCCTTCGCGCGGGCGGAGTCCATCGACACGGGCAAGCCGCTGGCGGTGGCCCGCACGGTGGACATCCCGCGCAGCGTGCTCAACTTCGAGTTCTTCGCGGACGCGGCGACGCAGTTCTCCAGCGAAGCGCACCCCATGGACGGCGTGGCGCTCAACTACACGCTGCGCTCGCCGCTGGGCGTGGTGGGCTGCATCTCGCCGTGGAACCTGCCGCTGTACCTGCTCACGTGGAAGATCGCCCCCGCGCTGGCGGCCGGTAACTGCGTGGTGGCCAAGCCGTCGGAGGTGACGCCGATGACGGCCTACCTCCTGTCGCAGGTGTGTCGCGACGCGGGGCTGCCGCCGGGCGTGCTCAACCTGGTGCACGGCCTGGGGCCTCACGTCGGTGGGCCGCTCACGCGTCACCCGGACGTGAGCGCCATCTCCTTCACCGGCAGCACGCGCACGGGCGCGGAGATTGCCCGCGTGGCCGCGCCCGCGTTCAAGAAGCTGTCGCTGGAGATGGGCGGAAAGAACCCCAACGTCATCTTCGCGGACTGCGACTTCGACGAGGCGCTGGCCACCACGCTGCGCTCGTCCTTCGCCAACCAGGGGCAGATCTGCCTGTGCGGCCCGCGCATCTTCGTGCAGCGCTCGCTGTATCCGCGCTTCAAGGAGGCGCTGGTCGCGCGCACGCGGGCCCTCAAGGTGGGGGACCCCCTGGTCGAGGGCACGGACCAGGGCGCCCTGGTGTCGCGCGAGCACTTCGAGAAGGTGATGGGCTACATCGCGCTCGCGAAGCAGGAGGGCGGCAACATCCTCACCGGCGGCCAGCGCGCGAGCGTCCCCGGCCGCTGCGCGAATGGCTGGTTCATCGAGCCCACGCTGGTGGAGGGCCTGGCGCCCACGTGCCGCACGAACCAGGAGGAGATCTTCGGCCCGGTGGCCACGCTGATGCCCTTCGACGACGAGGAGGAGGTGCTGTCGTGGGCCAACTCCACGCGCTACGGGCTGGCGGGCAGCGTGTGGACGAAGGACCTGACACGCGCGCACCGGTTCGCGTCCCGGCTGCACAGCGGCATCGTCTGGGTGAACACCTGGATGCTGCGCGACCTGCGCACGCCGTTTGGCGGGGTGAAGGAGTCCGGCGTGGGCCGCGAGGGCGGCTGGGACGCGCTGCGCTTCTTCACCGAGCCCAAGAACGTCTGCATCAAGCTCTGAACCTCAAGGAGTGACTTCCACGTGAGCGCTGGCGAGCGGATCGATTCGAAGAAGGCCCCGGAGCCGGTGGGGCTCTACCCCCACGCGCGCCGGGTGGGAAACCTCCTGTTCCTCTCCGGCGTGGGCCCGCGCGAGCGCGGCAGCAAGGCCATCCCGGGCGTGGAATTGGACGCGGCGGGCAACATCGTCTCCTACGACATCGAGACGCAGTGCCACTCCGTGTTCCGCAACGTGCGCTACATCCTGGAGGACGCGGGCTCGTCGTGGGAGCGGCTGGTGGACGTGACGGTGTACCTCACGGACATGAAGCGGGACTTCCCCACGTACAACCGCCTGTGGGCGGAGTACTTCAAGGACAACCCGCCGTGCCGCACCACGCTCGAAATCAACGCGCTGCCCACGCCCATCGCCATTGAACTGAAGTGCATCGCCACCATTGGAGACGAGTGACATGGGCCGACTGACCCCCATCAACTTCAAGAAGTGGATCGACGAGCACCGCCCCCTGCTCAAGCCGCCCGTGGGCAACCAGCAGGTGTGGGCGGACCGGGACTTCATGGTCACGGTGGTGGGCGGGCCCAACTCGCGCACGGACTTCCACGTCAACGAGGGCGAGGAGTTCTTCTACCAGCTGGAGGGCGACATCACCCTGCGCGTCATCGACGAGGGACAGGTGCAGGACGTCCCCATCCGCGAGGGCGAAATCTTCCTCCTGCCGCCCAAGGTGCCGCACTCGCCGCAGCGGCCCGCGGGCACCATCGGCCTGGTGCTGGAGCGCCGCCGCCAGCCGCAGGAGCTGGACTCCTTCCTGTGGCTGTGCCCGAAGTGCGGCGAGAAGCTCTATGAGGAGTCGTTGCACGTCACGAATCTGGTGACGCAGCTGCCGCCCGTGTTCGAGCACTTCTACGGGAACCCCGACAACTGCACGTGCAAGAAGTGCGGCACGAAGGTGACGCGGGGTGGTGCGCCCCAGTGAAGGTCGACATCCACACGCACCTCCTCCCCCCGGAGATGCCCCGCTTCGCCGAGCGCTTCGGCTACGGCGGCTTCATCACGCTGGACCACCACGCGCCCTGCCGCGCGCGGATGATGCGGGATGACGGGAAGTTCTTCCGCGAGATTGAAAGCAACTGCTGGGACCCGAAGCAGCGCGTGACGGAATGCGACGCGCACGGCGTCCAGGTGCAGGTGCTGTCCACGGTGCCGGTGCTGTTCAGCTATTGGGCAAAGCCTCAAGACGGCCTGGAGGTGGCGCGCTTCCTCAACGACCACCTGGCTGGCGCGGTGGCGACAGCGCCCAAGCGTTTCGTGGGGCTGGGCACGGTGCCGCTCCAATCCACCGACCTCGCGGTCAAGGAATTGGAGCGCTGCGTGCGCACGCTCGGGTTCGCGGGCGTGCAGATTGGCAGCCACGTCAACGACCTGAACCTCTCCGACCCTGCCCTCTTCCCCTTCTTCCAGGCGGCGAGCGACCTGGGCGCGGCCGTCTTCGTGCACCCGTGGGACATGATGGGTGAGGCGAAGATGGCGAAGTACTGGCTGCCGTGGCTGGTGGGGATGCCGGCGGAGGTGTCGCTGGCCATCTGCTCGCTCATCTTCGGCGGGGTGATGGAGCGGCTGCCGAAGCTGCGCCTCGCCTTCGCGCATGGCGGCGGCGCGTTCCCCGGCACGCTGGGCCGCATCCAGCACGGCTTCGAGGTGCGCCCGGACCTGGTGGCGGTGGACAACAAGGTCGCGCCGCGCGACTACCTGGGACGGTTCTGGGTGGACTCGCTGGTGCACGACGCGGAGACGCTGCGCGCCATCGTGAAGCTGTTCGGCGCGGACAAGGTCGCGCTGGGCAGTGACTATCCCTTCCCGCTGGGCGAGGAGCGGCCCGGCACGCTCATCGAGTCGCTGACGGACCTGGCGCCGCCGGTGCGCGAGCGGCTGCTCTATCGCAACGCCCTGGAGTGGCTGGGGCGCTCGCACGAGGACTTCGCACCATGACGGCCCCTGTCTACGAGAACACCGATGTGTTCGCCTACGGCCTGGACGCAAAGGATCCGCTGAGGCCGCTGCGCGACGAGTTCCTCTTCCCCCCGGCCGCCTCCGGCGCGCCGGCCATCTACCTGGCGGGCAATTCGCTGGGGCTGCAGCCGCGCAAGGCGCGCAAGTACGTGCAGATGGAGATGGAGGACTGGGAGCGGCTGGGCGTGGAGGGCCACCTGCACGGCCGCCACCCGTGGCTGCCCTACCACGAGCTGCTCACCGAGCAGGTGGCCCGGGTGGTGGGCGCGCAGCCCCTGGAAGTCGTGGTGATGAACACCCTGTCGGTGAACCTGCACCTGATGATGGTGTCGTTCTACCGGCCCACGCGCGAGCGCTTCAAAATCCTCATCGAGGGCGGCGCCTTCCCGTCGGACCAGTACGCGGTGGCGTCGCAGGCGCGCTTCCACGGCTACGACCCGAAGGAGGCCATCGTCCGGCTGACGCCCCGCGAGGGCGAGGACACGCTGCGCTCCGAGGACATCCTCGAAGCCATCGAGCGGCACGGGAAGGAGCTCGCGCTGGTGATGCTGGGCAGCGTGAACTACCTCACCGGGCAGGCGTTCGACCTGCGGGAGATCACGCGCGTGGCACACGCGCAGGGCTGCAAGGTGGGCTTCGACCTGGCGCACGGGGCGGGCAACCTGAAGCTGTCGCTGCACGACGACGGGCCGGACTTCGCGGTGTGGTGTTCGTACAAGTACCTCAACGGCGGACCGGGCAGCCTGGGCGGCGTGTTCGTGCACGAGCGGCACGCGCATTCGCCCCAGCTGCCGCGCTTCGAGGGCTGGTGGGGACACAACAAGGCCACGCGCTTCGAGATGGGCCCCACCTTCGACCCGCTGCCGGGCGCGGAGGGGTGGCAGCTGTCCAACCCGCCCATCTTCCAGCTGGCGGCGCTGCGCTCGTCGCTGGAGCTGTTCGACAAGGCGACCATGGCGGCCCTGCGCGCCAAGAGCGACCAGCTCACCGGCTACATGGAGTTCCTCCTGGACCGGCTGCCCGCGGGGTACGTCACCATCACCACGCCGCGCGACCTGAAGCAGCGCGGGGCGCAGCTGTCCCTGCGCTTCAAGGGCGAGCCGAAGCGGCTGCTCCAGCGGCTGGCCGCGGCCGGCATCATCTGCGACTTCCGCGAGCCGGACATCATCCGCGCCGCGCCCGCGCCCCTCTACAACACGTACCTGGACGTCTTCCGCTTCGTGAAGGCGCTGGAGGCCCATGCCCTCGAATGAGTCGAAGCTGACGGTGGTGGGAGCGGGCCTCGTGGGTTCGCTCCTGGCGCTGTACCTGGCCCGCCGGGGCCACACGGTGGAGGTGCTGGAGCGCCGGGCGGACATGCGCCGCGAGACGCTGGACGCGGGGCGCTCCATCAACCTGGCCATCTCCACGCGCGGCCTGCACGCCCTGCGGCAGGTGGGCCTGGAGGAGGAGGCACTGAAGCACGCCATCCCCATGCGCGGCCGGGTCATCCACCCGGTGAAGGGCGAGCTGGCCTTCCAGCCCTACGGGAAGGACGACTCGCAGCACATCAACTCCCTGTCGCGCGGCTGGTTGAACAAGTTCCTGATGACGCAGGCGGAAGCGACGGGCCGCGTGTCCATCCGCTTCCAGCAGCGCGTGACGCGGGCGGATCCGTCGGCGGGAGCGCTCACGGTGCTGGACGAGGCCACGGGCGTGACGCGCGAGGTGCGCGACGCGGTGGTGTTCGGCACGGACGGCTCGGGTTCCGCGGTGCGGCAGGCGCTGCAATCGCAGGCGGGCTCCCAGTCGGACTCGGAGACGCTGGGGCACGGCTACAAGGAGCTGACGATTCCGCCGGGCGAGGGCGGGCGCTTCCAGATGGAGAAGCACGCGCTGCACATCTGGCCTCGCGGCACGTACATGCTCATCGCGCTGCCGAATGAAGACGGCAGCTTCACCTGCACGCTGTTCCTGCCGTGGGAGGGGCCGGTGAGCTTCGCGTCGCTCCAGACGCCCGCGGCGCTGGAGGCGTTCTTCCAGGAGCAGTTCCCGGACGCGAAGGCGCTGATTCCCGGGCTGGTGGAGGAGTTCTTCTCCCGGCCCACCGGGCACATGGTGACGGTGAAGTGCGCGCCGTGGCACGCGGGGGAGCGCACGCTGCTCCTGGGCGACGCGGCGCACGCCATCGTGCCGTTCTACGGGCAGGGCATGAACTGCGGCTTCGAGGACTGCGTGGTGCTGGACGCGCTCCTGGCGAAGCAGCCGGACCTGGGCCAGGCGTTCCGCGAGTTCGAGCGGCTGCGCAAGACGAACGCGGACGCCATCGCGGACATGGCGGTGGAGAACTTCATCGAGATGCGCGACAGCACGGCGGATCCGCGCTTCCTCCTGGAGAAGGGCGTGGAGAAGGTGTTGCTCAACGCCTTCCCGGGCGAGTTCGTCAGCCGCTACACGCTGGTGAGCTTCAGCCGCGTGCCCTACCGGCTGGCGTATGGCGTGGGCGCCATCGCGGGCGGCATCGTGTCGGAGCTGGCGAAGGACCTGAAGCGTCCGGAGGACGTGGACCTGGACCGGGCGGCGAAGCTGATTCGCGGCCGGCTGACCCCTTTCATGGAGGAGCACGCGGATGGATTTCGGCTTGAAGGGTAGGCGGGCGCTGGTGACGGGCGCGTCGTCGGGGCTGGGGCGCGCCATCGCGGACACGCTGGTGAAGGAGCGCGCGACGGTGGCGGTGTCCTCGCGAGGCGGGGAGAAGCTCCAGAAGGCGGCGAAGGAACTGGGCGCGGCGCTGGCCGTACCGTGCGATTTGACGCAGCCGGGAGCCGCGCGTGGGCTGGTGCGCGAGGTGACGCAGAAGCTGGGCGGCCTGGACGTGCTGGTGGTGAACGCGGGAGGCCCGCCGTCCGGAGGCTTCGAGGCCATCACGGTGGAGCAATGGCAGACAGGGTTCCAGAGCCTGTGGCTGGCCACGGTGGATGCGATTCAAGAAGCGCTGCCGGGCATGAAGGCGCAGGGCTGGGGCCGCATCGTGCTGGTGACGTCCACGGCGGCGCGCGAGGCGATGAACAACCTCACGGTGTCCAACGGCCTGCGCGCGGGGTTGCTGGGGCTGGTGAAGAGCCTGAGCAATGAAGTGGCGCCCTACGGCATCACGGTGAACGCGGCGCTGCCGGGCTACCACGCGACGGACCGGATGAAGGACCTGGGCCTGTCGGATGAGAAGGTCGCGCCGAACATCCCCGCGAGGCGGCTGGGGAGGCCGGAGGAGTTCGCCGCGCTGGTGACGTTCCTGGCATCGGAGCCGGCCGCGTACATCAGCGGCCAGTCCATCGCCTGCGACGGTGGAGCGCTGAAGGGTTTCTAGGCGAGAGCAGCACCGTGTCTCAGCGGACAGCCCATCCCCTGAGACGATGGAGCGTTGAGAGGACCTTGAAGTGACGTCGGTGGCCTTCCGGGGGGAAGGCCATGGACGCGACAAGGTGGGCGGTATGCCTGGGACTGGCGTGGCTGCTGACAGGCTGTGCGACAGGTACGGGGACCGTGGTGGAGGGCAGCCTCCAGCCCCGGCACTTCCGGTTCGTCACGGTCATTGAGCAGACAGAGCCTGGAGCGGGAGGCTGGAGAGAAGCCTGTGTCCATGTTCCGCTGCGACGTGACACGGGAGAGGTCTTCCGATGCCCCCTGGGAATTGGAATGCCCCTCCAGGTCGAAGGCTCGGAGCCGATCCCTTTGGAACTGGCCCAGCGCATCGCGGCGAATTGCGCCAATCTGGCGGCCCAGACCGTGTTCAGTTCAACCACTCCGGTAACAGCCCTCGGTCTTGCATGTGAGGAGTTCAGGAACACCCTCACGACTGCGCTCGACGCGGCCGTAGCCGGCTCACGGGTCAGGCAACAGTGCCATCCGGCGACGATCCCCTTCAAGTCCAAGCCTGGGAAGCCATGACGCCTTCCGCCGAAGACCTGCTCGCGGTTGCACGTCTCTACTGGGGGGCCGACGAGGCCTATCTCTTCCGTCAGGACCCCAGTCCCGAAGACCTTCGTTACGAGGCACTCTGGGCTGAGAAAAATGTGGAGAGGTCCCGCTGGGGATCCTTTGTGAAGACGCTTCGAAAAGTGCTTCCCGGTTGCGACGCGTGGGACTACGCGCCGGGCCTGGCCAACCCCAGCTTCGGCGTGCTCATCTACCCGCACCAGGAGCGGGACATGATGCGTCCGCAGACGCGCTGGACGGTGGCCGGGTACCTCAGCATCCTGGCTCCCGTCTACACCGTGCACTGTGTTCGCCGGGTCTTCCTGGGGAAGCACCTCCTGGAGGCGAAGGCCTTTCTCGGCCCCATCCCGCTGGAACTGCAAGACGTCGCGAGCACGGTCGCCCGCCGCATCGAGGAGGAATTCGGCGCCACCGCCCTGCCCCTCGACGTCGCGCAGACGCCCGTCCCGCTCTACGTCAACTTCATGAAGCCGCCGGCGACGACGCTCTTCCACGCGCTCTTCACATCCGAACCTGAAAACATCCTCTGAGCCCCTCCCCCGGTGAAGAAGCCGGCCCTGACGCAGCGGGTCGGGCGATTTCCACTCTAGCGGCAAAGTCTTTTTGATTTGGGCTGGTGGATTTCTCAGGTTTTGCGACAAAGTTCGCCGCCTTCGCCGGGAGGGGCGCAGACGTGCTCAGACGAATCCGTTTCATCCGTGGGCTTTGGCTCATGGTCATGTTGTGGGGAGCCGGGGCGTGGGCCCAGGGCAACTCGGTCATCACCGGGACCCTGGCGAACGCGCTCGACAAGCAGAAGCTGGAGAACGTGGTCGTCACCGCGACCTCGCCCCAGCTGCAGGGCGAGCGCACCGTCCTCTCCGACAAGAGCGGCCTGTACCGCATCCCGCAGCTTCCGCCGGGCACGTACACGCTGCGCTTCGAGGCCCAGGGCTTCCAGCCCTTCGTCCGCGACGGCATCCTGCTGCGCATCGACCGCACCATCCGCTTCAACGCGGAGCTGGCGCCGGACAGCATGAGCTCGAACATCGAGGTCGTCGGCTCGCCGCCCAGCGTGGACGTGGGCTCCAGCGCCGCGGGCGTCACCGTGGACCAGGAGTTCATCCGCAACATCGCCGTCATCCGCCCCGGCACCAAGGGCTCCGCGTCCCGCTCCTTCGAGGGCCTGGCCGAACTGGCCCCCGGCGCCACCGAGGACCGCTACGGCGTGAGCATCAGCGGCAGCTCGTCCCCGGAGAGCCAGTACGTCGTGGACGGCCTGTCCGTGAACGACCCCGGCGTGGGCACCCTGGGCACGCCCCTGTCCGTGGAGTTCGTGAAGGAGGTCAACATCATCACCGGCGGCTACATGCCGGAGTACGGCCGCTCCACCGGCGGCGTGCTCAACGTCGTCACCAAGTCCGGCTCCAACGAGTTCCACGGCTCCGTGTTCGCGAACTACGCGCCCGGCGCCTTCCAGACGTCCGGCAGGGAAATCCTGCGCGAGGGCAGCGTCATCTCCGCGCAGGGCAGCGCCCACAACCTGGGCGACTTCGGCTTCGACCTGGGCGGCCCGCTGCTCAAGGACAAGCTCTGGTTCTACGTGGGTGTCGCGCCGTCCTTCAATCGCATCCAGGTGGACCGCCAGCTCAGCAGCTATGAGCTGTGCACGGAGAAGGACCCCGCCAACGGCTGCTCCGCCGTGGGCGCCCGCCGCAAGGACCCCACCACCGGCTTCTCCCAGGTGTCCCCCATCGAAGGCAGCCGCGTGTCCCGCTTCGCGGACGAGCGCAGCGTGCAGTACCTGGGCAAGCTCACCTACAACTTCAACCCGGACCACAGCCTGTCCGTGTCCGTCTTCGGCACGCCGCGCTCGTCCGGCGGCAGCGGCAAGTACTCCTTCAGCGACGACGGCGAGCCGGAGGTGTGCTCCAGCCTGTCGTGCACCAGCTACGTGCAGGGCGCGTATGAGGCCATCGCCACCCGCCGCAGCAACAGCGCCATGGACATCGTGGCGAAGCAGGCGTCGTCGTTCTTCGACAAGAAGCTGCTCGTGGACGCGACGCTCGGCTGGCACCACCAGGCGGACTCCATCCTCCCGTCGGACGGCTCGGACCTGGGCTCCGGCGAGGGCCTGTCCGCGAAGTCCAACATCGCCTGGCGCCGCACCCGCAACCCGGGCCCCCACACCATCAACGAGTTCGAGACGCTCCCGAACGCGGACGCCTGTGGCAGCACGCCCGAGGAGCAGATGCTGCGCTGTCCGGTGACGGCCTATTCCACCGGCGGCCCCGGCACCATCAGCATCCAGCGGCTGGACCGCGTGCAGGGCAAGGTGATGGGCACCTACCTGCTGGAGGCCCTGGGCCACCACATCCTCAAGGCCGGCGCGGACATCGAGCGGATGAGCTTCTACAACAACCGCGCGCGCACGGGCCTCACGCCCTGGCAGGAGTGCACCGGCGGCGACTGCTTCTTCAGCCTCAACCAGTACGGCTACCTGGAGGGCCCGGATCAGCCGGTGTTCCTGCCCAACAAGGAAGGCACCTCCACGTCCACCACCGTGGGCGGCTTCCTCCAGGACAGCTGGTCCGTGATGGACAAGGTCACCGTCAACGTGGGCCTGCGCTACGACGTGCAGACCATCTACGGCCTGGACGGCGAGGTGGGCCTGCACCTGCCCAACCAGTGGTCCCCGCGCCTGGGCGTCATCTACGACCCGACGCAGAGCGGCCGCGCCAAGGTCTTCGCCAACTACGCGCGCTTCTTCGAGAGCGTCCCCCTGGACATGGCGGACCTGTCCTTCCCCCAGCAGCAGCTGTTGTCCGCCACCTACGACGCGCCCCCGTGCAACCCGTCGCGCGAGGGGTCGCTGCTCGTGGACTGCACCCTGGACGCGAACCGCCAGCCCATTGGCAACCGCGAGAGCCCCAACCAGCTGTGGGACGCGCAGGGCGGAGACCGCGTGCCGGTGGACCCGAAGATTCGCGCCCAGTCCGCGGACGAGTTCGTGCTGGGCGGTGAGTACGAGCTGTTCACCGCGAGCCGCGTGGGCGCCACGTACACCCGGCGCTACCTCAACGACGTCATCGAGGACATGAGCCGCGACGACGGCAGCACCTTCTTCCTGGGCAACCCGGGCAAGGGCTACTCCACGGACTTCCCGCTGGCGAAGCGCGAGTACGACGCGGTCAACGTCTACTTCCAGCGCGCCTTCACCACCGGCTGGCTGGCCCAGGCCAGCTACACCTGGTCCACGCTGCGCGGGAACTACTCCGGCCTGTTCCGCGCGGATACCGGCCAGCTGTCCCCCAACCTCACGCGCGACTTCGACCTGGTGTCGCTCACCATCAACCGCGAGGGCCAGCTGCCCGGGGACCGCACGCACGCGTTCAAGGTGTTCGCCGCGAAGGAGCTGGTGCTGGGGCCGCGCACCAGCATCAACGTGGGCGGCAACTACCGGGCGCGCTCCGGCACGCCGCTCAACTACCTGGGCGCGCACCCGCGCCGCAGCGGCTCGGAGACGTTCATCCTGCCGCGCGGCAGCGCGGGCCGGCTGCCCTGGGTGCACGGCGTGGACGGGCACGTGGGTCTCAACCAGCGGCTGGTGAAGGACTACGTCCTCACGGTGTCTTTGGACGTGTTCAACCTCTTCAACTTCCAGCAGTACACGGACGTGGACCAGACCTTCACCACCACGCGCGTGTACGCCATCGAGCAGGGCGGCAAGCCGGACGACCTCACCGCCTGCCTCACCGCGAACAACCCCAACTGCAAGGTCATCTCCACCGCCACGGGGCTGCCCATCGGCGTGCAGGACATCAACCCCAACTTCAAGCGGCCCACCGCCTACCAGGCCCCGCGCTCCATCCGTCTGGGCGCGAAGCTCACCTTCTAGGCCCCGCACCATGAGGACTCCCGCGATGAAGCTTCGTTGGATGGCAGTGAGTGCAGGGATTGCGTCCGCGGCCGTCGCCGTGGGCGCGTGCGGCAGCGAACCGGAGCCCGAGTGCGTGGTGGCGCGTGCCGTGTCGGACGGCTCCACCGGCTCGTTCGCCGCGACGTACCAGCTCAAGCCCGGGCAGAACCCGGACAGCGTCTGCGCGCGGCTCAAGCCGGAGCCGCTGGGCCTGCAGAAGTTCTTCAGCCCCGACCCGGCCGCGCCCGACACCGTGGGCGTGCGCAGCGCGCGGCTGGGCAAGCTGCTGGAGGACTTCGCGTCCCGGCTGTCGGCGGACTCGAAGGCCTCCGCCACGGCGGTGGGGCCCTTCGCATCCGTGACACCGGGGGCGGACCACTTCTGCTCGGTGCCGGAGCTGACGCCCACGCGGCTGGACGTGCCCGCGTCCGTGGCGCCCGACGGCGGCGCGCTGGCGGCGCAGGACTACGGCTACAGCTGGAGCAACCTGCGCATCTACAACACGCCGGAGATCCCGGGCACGCAGTTCACCGCGGACCTCGTCTACACGGAGAACGGCTGCAACGCCGAGTACACCGTGAAGGGCATCTGGCCGGTGGTGAAGTGCCAGAACAGCAAGACGAAGCTGCCGGACGACGCGCTGTGCGACCCGTACGCGGACTACGACGCGGGACGGCTGCGCGGCTCCGGCATCAACCCGCTGTTCCCCGTGAAGTGCGACCCGGACGCGCTCATCTGCGTGCTCACGGGTGAGGTGCCGTCGGCGCCGTGAGGCCGTGACTTCCGGGACGCAGCGCCTGCGGCAGGTCCCGGAAGTCCTTCACCAGCCAGTCCGGCCGCTCGCGCACCAGGACCTCGCGCGGGAACGACGTGGCGACGGCGACACACGCCGCGCCCGCGGCCCGCGCGGCCCTGAGGCCCACCACTGCGTCCTCGAACACCACGCACGCGTGCGGCGGGACGCCCAGCGCGGCGGCGGCCTTGAGGTACACCTCCGGATCCGGCTTGCCCTGGAGGACGTCCGTGGACGTCACGCGCACGGGGAACAGGTGCTCCAGCCCCACGCGCTCCAGGGCCCGCTCCGCGTTCTGCGCCAGCGCGCTCGTGCCCAGGGCCCAGGGCACGCCCGCCTGCTTCAGTGACATCAGGTAGGCGCCCACGCCGGGAACGGCCGACACCGGCTCGTGGTCGAGCAGCCGGTGGAAGGCCATCTCGCGGTCCTCCGTGAGCGCGGCCACCTGCTCATCGTCCAGTTCCTGGCCGAACCACGCGCGCAGCGTCTCCCCCGCTCGTCGGCCGTTGGTGGCCAGCAGCTCCTCCCGCGTGGGCACGTAGCCCCGTTCGCGGGCGAAATCCTCCCAGACGCGGTAGTGCAGCTCGGTCGTGTCGATGACCACGCCGTCCAGGTCGAAGAGGACGGCGTCGAAGGAAGTGATGTTCGAGGTCGATGGGGACATGAAGGTCGGGCTCTCTCGAAGATCCACACGGCACGCGTCTCAACACTATTCACGAGGTGGGTCGCGGGCGTGGCTTCTGGCCCCATCGCTGCCGCTCACCATGCGAGCAGCCGAGGGGCTGGTTCCCAGCCAGGGGCATGGGAGGTAAGGAGGGGACACGCCTGCCAGGCCCAGGCACGGCCAGCCCGTTGTAGGCTGCCTCGGAGATCCATGTCGCCCAAGAACCCCACGGATTTCTCCACGACCGCTGTCCGCACGCAGGGCACGCCTTCGCAGGCCGCCCAGGTGATGCCGGCGCTGACGCTCATTGGCCACGCCCAGCCCCAGCGTATCGGGGAGCGGCTGCTGCTGGAGGGGCTGCTCTCCGGCGAGCGCGCGGTGGCGCTGTCGCGCAACGCCCCGGACTTCAGCCGTCCTGGCGGTGTGCTGGCGCTGCCGCTGGGGGACCCGTTCCTCAGCCGCACGCCGGTGCGCTTCGAGGCGGGTGAGCGCGGCGGGGTGCGGCTCCTGGTGC
>NZ_RAVW01000114.1 GCF_003611585.1 Corallococcus exercitus
AGATGTGTATAAGGGACAGCCGCACTCCTGGCGCTGGGCCGCCAGCGACGGCGTCACGCCGCGCAGGATGTCCACCACCGCGAAGGGTCCCAGGGGGGACGTCTCCGGTTCACCGTCCGTGAGGGCGCGGACCCGGAAGTCCTCATCCTCAGTGAGGAGCGCGAGCGCCTCGCGGACCTGCTGTGCGGGGGCCGGAGCCTTCGCGCGTCGGCAGAAGTCCGACACCGCCACCGCCACCGGGGTGGGTACGTCATCGGGCTGCCGTCTTCTCTGCCAGGGACTGATCATGGAAAGGTTCGGAAAATTGCTCGTTTACGAGGGCGGATGCCTCTATCTTCGCGGCCAGACAGGTGTCAATGAGCCAGTCCGGCCTCAATGTAAACAGCCCACGCGCGGCGCAAGCCGAAGACGCCGAAGTCCGTGGTAGTCAGCGGGGGAGCGGGCGCTCGCTGAGGCCGGTTGGCGAAATTGTCTTGCGGGAGCAGGCATTCCCACCCCAACACATGGGGTGCTCCAGAGATTGCAGATGACGACCCATCACCACAGCCACTCCCATTCCGAGCAAGACAAGGACGAGGTGCTGGCCCGCTACATGGCCCAGCACGGCCTGAAGAGCACGCGCCAGCGCAGCCTCATCATCGACACGTTCTTCGAGGTGGGCGGCCACCTGTCCGTGGAGGAGCTGTGGAACAAGGTGCGCGAGCAGGACACCAAGGTGTCCGTGGCCACCGTCTACCGCACGATGAAGCTGCTCAACGAGTGCGGCCTGGCGCACGCCCGCAACTTCGGTGACGGGCAGACGCGCTACGAGGCAGCGGCGGGGCGCGAGCACCACGACCACCTCATCTGCACGAGCTGCGGCACCATCGTGGAGTTCGAGAACGACCGCATCGAGACGCTCCAGGACGCGGTGGCGCGCAAGCACGGCTTCACGGTGACGTCGCACAAGATGGAGCTGTACGGCCTGTGCCGTGAGTGCCAGCTCCGGGGTGGTCCTCCGGGGTCGGAGGCCTGAGCCGCGTGAGCCCGGTGCGACGACGCGCCCTCGCGTGCGCGGTGGCGCTGGGCATGCTCTGCGTGACGGGCCTGGGGGCCGGCTGTCACCGGAACAGCGGGCCTGTGGACGCCGGGCCCGCGTTCTACCGGGCGCTGTGGCTGCCGTCGGTGGGGCCCACGCGCTACGACCCGCGCCAGCTCCCGGGCAAGGTGGTGCTGGTGTCCTTCATGGCCACCTGGTGCTTCCCGTGCCTGGCGGACCTGCCCACGCTGAAGCAGCTGCAGGAGACGTACGGCCCCCAGGGCTTCCAGGTCGTCGCGGTGGGAATGGACATCGACGAGGGCCGGGTGCTGGGCCCGTTCGCGGACCACTACGCCTTTCCGTACCCGGTGCTGCTGTCGGATGACCGCATGCGCGCAGGCGAGAGCGCCTTCGGCCGCATCCGGGCGCTGCCCAGCACGGTGCTGCTGGACAAGCACGGCCGGGCGGTGGCCGCGTGGCAGGGCATCGAGGGCCAGGCGGACGTGGCGAAGGCCATCGAGAAGCTGCTGAAAGCGGACTGACTTCCGCCCCCGCTGGGGAGTGCTACAGGGCTGGAGCGGAATTCTTGCGGGCAGGGGGGCCGCTGGTACCTTCGCTGGCGCTCATGACGTCCCGGCGAAAGCTCCTGATGGTGGCGGCGGTGGTGGCGGTGGCCCTGAGCCTCGCTTCGGTGGCGGACGCCAAGGGCTTCCGTCGTTACCTGCGCCTGCGGCAGGACGTGGAGGCGCTCGACGAGCGCAACCGCGCGCTGGCCGCGCAGAACGACGCGCTTCGCAAGGAGATCGCGGCGCTGCGCCAGGACCCGGCGACGCTGGAGCAGTCGGTGCGTGAGGAGCTCGGCTACGTGAAGCCGGGCGAAATCGTCTTCCATCTGGAGTCGCCATGACCTCGCTATCCGTGGTGCCCTCTCCGGCGAAGCTCGTGCGCGCCTTCTTCCGCGCCATCCCCGCGGCGGTGGCGCTGGCCACCTTCGTGCACCTGGCGCAGGGCGGCTTCCGGGGCCTGCACACGCTGGGGTGGACGGAAGCGGCGCTCGTGATGGGGCTGCTCGTCGGCATCGGCATGGCGGCGTGGCGCCGGGCGATGCGCTCCTCGGTGGGCGCGGTCATCGACCTGCGCGACGACCTGGAGCTGGGCGGCGGGCTCATCTCCGCGGCCTTCATCGTGGTGGCCATCGGCGGCGGGGAGCTGTTCCCCATCGTGTATCTCTTGATGGCGTTCCTGGTGGCGTTCCTGCCGCGCAACGCGGGCATGACGCTCCTGGGTGTGGCGCTGGTGTACGACGGCCTGGTGACGCTGGGCGGGCCGGTGGTGAACGTCACCGGGTTCCTGACGCACACGCTGTTCCTGGCGCTGTTCGCGGGGCTGTACCACCTGGTGCTGTCCGCTCGGATGGCGGTGGCGAAGCGGGCGGAGTCGGACGCGGTGCAGAAGCGCATCCGCGAGGTGGAGGAGCGCGCGCGCACCTTCCGGCTGGTGTCCTCCGGCACGCAGGACAGCTTCAGCGGGATGAACTCCGACGAGAAGTGGCTGGTCGCGTCGGTGAAGGAGATTGAAGGCGCGGTGCACGCGGCGCTGGAGATCGCCGAGACGGGCCTGCGCACGGACACCTGCGCGGCGTTCCTGCTCACGTCGGACGACCGGAGCCTGAAGCTGTACGACTGCCGGTCCGCGTCGGAGCGGGTGCAGCGGGAGAAGTTCAACGCGGGCGAGGGCATCATCGGCGGGGTGCTGAAGCGCCGCGCGCCGGTGCGGATGAACTCGCCGCAGGGGCTCAAGGGCGTCACGTACTACGAGGGCGGCGGCCCCACGGTGCAGGCGCTGCTCGCGGTGCCCATCCTGGAGGGCAGCGGTCTGGTGCGCGGCGTGCTGGTGGCGGACAAGCTCAAGAACGAGCCGTTCACGGACCAGGACGAGAAGATGCTCACCACCATCGCCGGAGAGGTGCTGCGCTCCATCGAGGTGGAGCGGGTGATGAGCTACATCCGCAAGACGCGCGACGAGAAGGACCGGTTCTTCCGCGCCATCGAGGAGCTGAACCGCGCGGGCAGCCCGGACCAGGTGTTCGTGGCGGTGCTGGAGGCGACGCGGCAGCTGGCGGGGCTGGACTTCTGCGCGGTGACGCTGGTGTCGGAGCAGGAGGGCAAGCGGGTGCACCGCGTGATGCGGATGACGGGCGTCACGGCGCAGGGCAAGGCGCTGGAGGGGCGCACGTTCCAGGACAACAACGGCCTGGTCGCGAACGTGGTGCGCTACGGGGCGCCGCTGCCGGGGCGGGACATCAAGGCGATGGACCGCCAGGTCATCTTCGATGAAGAGACGCAGGTGCGCGGCCTGGGCGCGCTGAAGATCTTCCCACTGGTGGCGGGGGACCGCATCCTGGGCACGCTGGTGGCGGGGTCGCGCAAGAAGACGGCCTTCGAGCAGGACGTGCTGCGGATGATTGAGGTCATCGCCATCCAGGCGGCGCAGGCGGTGTTGCGCGCGCAGCTCTACGAGCAGATGGAGCGGATGGCGACGACGGACGGCCTCACGGGGCTGCTCAACCACCGCACGTTCCAGTCGCGCGCGGACGAAATCCTGGCGCAGGCGCGGCGGTACAACCGCAAGTGCTCCATCATGTTGACGGACGTGGACCACTTCAAGAGCGTGAACGACACGTACGGGCACCCGACGGGCGACCAGGTGCTCAAGGGCGTGGCGCGCATCATCAAGACGCTGGCGCGGGACACGGACGTCGTCGCGCGCTACGGCGGCGAGGAGTTCGTGATGGTGATGCCGGAGACGGACGTGCAGGGCGCGAAGATCATCGCCGAGCGCATCCGCGAGGCGGTGATGGCGGAGGTGTTCCAGACGGAGATGGGCCCGCTGCGCATCACGATGTCGCTGGGCATCGCGACGTTCCCGGACAACGCCATGGAGAAGCAGCAGATGATCGACCTGGCGGACCAGTGCCTCTACCACTCCAAGCGCAACGGCCGGAACCAGTCCGTGACGGTGGCGCAGATGCAGGGTGGCCGGAAGCTCCAGGCGGTCGCGGAGTAGGGCGGTTCAGTCCAAGTCCGCGAGCTGCCCTTCCGCGAGCTCGCGGTAGTACGGCACGACTTCCGCGGCAAGCAGGTCCCGCATCTGCTGGCGCGCGCCGTCCAGGTCGCCCTGGTCGCGCAGGCGGTACATGCGGTGGAGGGCATCGCTCATGCGCCGGGAGCCCTCCGTGACGCGTTGACGCATCTGGTGGAGGAGTGCCGTCGCGGCCTCCGGTGTGCGCAAGCCGGCTTCTACTTCTGCGGGGGGCATGGCCACGGAAGGGCCGGCTCGGCGCAGGAGCGCGCGTAGGGCGTCATCCAGGACGACCGTTCCCTCCTGCTGGGCGCGCGTGTCGCGGACACGGAGTTGATGCCAGTCGCCTTCGAGATCTTCGACCATGGCGTCACTTCCTGGTGGGAGCGCAGGCCTTGAAGGGCCACTCGTGCTGCCCCTCGCAATACCGCAGGCAATCGTAGCAGCGCCCCTTCCAGCCCTGGTTCTTGCAGTCGACATAGCTGCGGATGCACGCCTGCTGCCATTCAGGGAGCTGGGCGTTGTTGGCGAAGTCGTCTTCGGTCAGGCGTGAGGCTTCGTAGGCCGTTTTCAGGACGGTGAGTGCGGCAACGGCCTCGGCCTCCGAAGCGCCGCAGCTGTCGACGGGGCTCAGGGGATGCGCCTTGATGCAGCAGCTCATGGTGGAGTCCGCAGGGGTGCAGGTCGCGAGCGGTGCGGCAGCGCAGCCTCCCGTGAAGGCCCCTCCGGCGAGCACGGCAATCCAGACCCGAAAGTTCATGAGGCGCATGGTATGGGACCTTGCTTGCGATGACCCCGCTTCCCCTCGCCGTCACCACCAGCACGAAGACGGACGTGGCCACGGTGCGCGAGGCGCGGGCCGTGGCGCAGCGGTGGAACCTGCCGTTTCTCTCGCGCCGCTCCAGTGAGGGCATCGCGCCCTGGCTGGGCACGAAGGTGGATGCGCTGCTCGTCGTGGGCGGCGATGGCGTGACGCTGTGGGAGCCGCAGGGGTCGTTCGGCTTCCACGCGGGCATGGCGCACCTACGACGCATGCGCCTTCGGCAGGGGCAGCGCGACGACGCGTTCCTCAAGGTCGCGGAGATCGTCCCAGGGGATGCCGTGCTCGACTGCACCCTGGGGCTGGCTCAGGACGCGCTGGTGGCGTCGCTCGCCGTGGGCCCCACGGGCCGGGTGGTGGGCCTGGAGAAGAGCCTGCCCCTGTGCATCGTCGCCGCGGAGGGGCTCCAGCGCTACGACCGGGGTGCGGACTCCTGCGCCATCGAAGTGATCCACGCGGACGCGCACGCGCATCTGAAGTCGCTGCCCGCGAAGTCCTTCGACGTCGTCTTCTTCGATCCGATGTTCGCCAAGCCCAAGAAGGCCCAGCCCGCCTTCGACGTCCTGCGCCGCTTCGCGGAGCATGCCCCCCTCACGCCCGAAGCAGTGGAGGAGGGGAGGCGCGTCGCCCGGCGCTGGGTCGTCGTGAAGGGCGCCCGGCACACCGACGACCTGCGCAAGCTGGGCATCGAGCCGGCGCCCACGTCGCGCTTCAGCGACGTCATCTGGGGCCGGCTTCCCGCGACCCCCTGAGCTACTCCTTCTCCAACGAACCCTTCGGCGGACCCTCACTGCCCATCGGAGACATCTTGCTCGACAGCGCTCCGGCCTGCTCGTGCGCCATCAGGTCGCGCGGCGAGCGGTAGTACTGCATCGGCGAGTGGTGCAGGAAGTTCGACACGCGGCTCGTGTAGAGACACGCGTACTGCTCCACCTGGTAGCCGAAGCGGCTGTTCTCGTTGCCCTCCTTGAACAGCAGGCCCCAGTACGGGTTGAAGCCCTCCTCGACGTCGCGCTCCAACGTGTCCGCGATGCCGTTGGTCTCCTTCAACGACCGGCGCAGCTTCTCCAGCTCCGCCTTCGTCTTCTTGCGCAGCTCCTCCACCTCCAGCCGCTCCGCCGCGGGAAGCTCCTCGCGCTCCAGCCTGCGCTCCAGGCTGTTCAACACCGTCTTGCGGTGGTTCACCTCGTCGTCCAGCCGCGCGCGCGTCAGCTCCACCTCGGACAGCGTGACGATCTCCTCGCGCCGCTGATCCGTGTAGGTGATCTCGTCCTCGATCTCCTGGACGATCATGCACGTGCGCCACAGCGACGCCTTCTTCGACTTCAGGATGTCGCCGTAGATGTGGTCGCCCACGTAGAGGATGTGCTCGCCCCGGTAGCCGGTGAACTCCTCGAACTGGGCCAGGTTGCCTCCGGAGTACACCGTGCCGCGCTCCAGCGACTTCGCCTCACCGACGACCTTGCCGGCCTCCGTGGACGAATCCAGCTCCAGGAACGGCCGGGCTTCCGTGAAGAACGCCGGCTTGCCCGCCGCCGTCACCGTGAAGTCGAAGTAGTTGCGCCAGCTGGGGTACTCCGGCAGCTGCCCGTCCAAGAGGTAGCGCATCACCGCGTTCGTGTAGTCCCACGCGGAGTTCGTCAGCAGGAACAGCCGCTTCCCGCCCGAGCGCAGCTTGTGCAACGCCGGCCCCAGCTCCGGGTCCAGGAACACGTAGCGCGCCAGGTCCTTGCGGATCTCCCGCTTGAGCGAGTTGTCCCGGTGCACCGTGTCGATGGCTTCCCGGATGTCGTCGTAGAGCTTGCCGTAGTTCACGGTGTGCCCCAGCGACTCCATCAGCTCGATGATGCCCGAATACAGGCACGTCTCCGGCAGCGCGAAGAGCGTGTCGTTCCACGCGAACTGCGGGTTGCGCAGCCGCACGCGCTTGTTGCGGTACAGCTCCTTCCACGCGTCGCGCTTCAGCGGCCGCAGGCCGTGGTACGCGCGCCCCACGTGACCGAAGCGGTCCATCTTCAGCACGTTGCCGTTCACGCGGTCCACGGCCAGCCCGCGCATCACGAAGTGGTGGTCGTAGAGCAGGCCGCCCACGAACGGCGGGTAGCCGTACTCGCTGATCAGCTTCGCCAGCGTCATGTCGAACGACAGCTGCTCCAACCGGCGCATGTGGTAGATGGCCAGCGTGTAGTCCATGTCGAAGCCGATGAGCTCGACGTGGTCCATGCGCAGGTTGCGGTTGACGAACACGTCCCGCGAATGCGGCACCTGGGTGGTGGGCTCGCGCGGCGTGGTGAGCAGTCGGCCGAGCACGTCGTCGGTGAGCAGGTCCCTCGCACGGCGGGCCGCGTCTTCGGCGTGCTCGCGGCGGATGGAGGAACGGAAGCTCCCGTGCAGCGGATCCACGGAGGGTCCGCCCGGGATGGGCTGGGCAGGGGAGAGTAGAGGCACGGGACCCCCAAACATAACACGCGCCGCTCGCCCTTCGCCCGCGTCCTTGCGGGCTTCGCACGGGGCTGGCACGCTCTGTCCAACGATGCGCACCCCACGTCCATCCCCGGCCTCCGCCGAGGACCTCCACGCGCGCCTGTCCGCTCGCATCACCGCGCTGGAGGACCGGGTGCGCCGGCTGGAGGCCCGACTGGCCCTGGAGGCCCGCAAGCCGCCCCCCGTCCGCACCCGCGCCAGCGTCTCCGCCGCCACCGTCCGCACCGCCCGGCCCCGGCCGCGCTGCCCCGGCTGCACCCTGGAGCTGCCCCGCGGACGGCGCGGTGAGTCGTGCGTCTGGTGCGGCTTCATGTTCGCCGCCGTGCCCCGCCGCGCGAGCGCGCCCAAGACGCCCCGGAAGCCCCGATGAGCGGGACGTACCGGCTCACCGGCCGCACGGAGGCAGGGGACCTGGCGGAGCTGTACGAGGCCCTGCTGCTGCCCACCCTCCCCGTCGCGGTGAAGCTCTTCCTGCCGCGCACCTCCGACCCTGGCTACGCCCGCGAGCTGGCGGAGACGGTGCGGCGGCTCCAGCCCGTGCGCCACCCGGGCCTCCTCCACGTCGTGGACGTGGGCTTCGTGAAGCAGCGGCTCGCCGTGGTGCGCGAGGACGTGGACGGCTTCACGCTGGGCATCGCGCTCCAGCGCCTCAACACGAAGGAGGTCCTGCTGCCGCCCACGGTGGCGCTCTCCATCGTCATCCAGCTCCTGGAGACCGTGCAGCTCGCGCACGACGCGGGCGTCGTCCACGGGGCCATCACCCCCGGCAACATCCTGCTGTCCCGCGACGGCTTCCCGGCCATCTGCGACTTCGGCGCGCTCCAGGCGCTCCTGTCCGTGCCCCAGCTCAAGCGCACGTTCGCGCACCGGGGCCGCAGCGCGTACCGCGCGCCGGAGGTCACTCGCGGGGAGACGCCAACGGAGGCGTCCGACGTGTATTCGCTGGGCGCCATCGCCTACGAGCTGCTCACGCTGCGCGAGGCCGTGGTCCCCGGCAGCGGTGTCAGCACCCGGCGCGAGACGCTGCCCCCGCCCAGCCGGTTGGACCGGCGGATCAACTCGCGCCTGGATCCGGCCATCATGCGCGCGCTGGATCCCGCGCCCCAGCGGCGCTTCCGCTCGTGCGGTGAGTTCGCCCAGGCGCTGCGCAACTTCCTCTCCGCGGGCGGCGGCCTGCCCGGTCCCGAAGAGGTGGGGCGCTTCGTGTCGGAGCTGTTCCCCAACGAGGTGAGCCTCGCGGCCCCCGGGCCCGTGCCGTTCGCTGAGCCCTTCCAGCTGGAGCCCGTCTCCGGCGCGGAGATGGAGGACCTGCACGCCGAGGAGCACGAGGCGTCCATCGTCCAGCGCGCGCCGTACAGCCGCGCACCCACGGAGCACGAGGCCTCCGCGGACACGCAGGAGGCCGCGCCCGGCTTCGAGGCGTTCCGTCCCCAGGACTACGCGCCGGATGCGCCCGAGGACGACGCACCCGCCCCGGAGCCCGAGCCCGCGAGCGAAGCGCGGAGCACCGACCCTTCACACGCGGGGCCGCTGGAGCAGGGCTGGGACGCGCCGCCCGGAGTCCTCGCGCAGAAGTCCCGCCGTCAGGCCAGCGCGGAGGGCCCTGCTTCCTCGCGCGCCGGGCGCAACCCTCGCGTGAAGGTGGTCGAGGACTTCTCCGGGCCGCCCCTGGGCGAGGACGAACCGCCCGTGCCCACCGGCCGCCGCGCCGCCATGCGCCCCGGAGTGCCCCTGGGCGCGGAGGAGCCCGTCCCCCCCTCGGGCCGCCGCCCGGCCCTGCGGCCCGGACAGCCCTCCGGGGTGCCCCTGGGCTCCGACGACGAACCGCCGCCCTCCACGAAGCGCCCGGCCCTGCGCCCCGCGCCCGGTGCCGGCGGCAGGGCCCCCGGTCAGGAGACGGCGATCCTCCCCGCGGGCGGAGGAACGCCCTCCGCGGCCCCCAGGGCTCTGGAGGCGGCCGTGCCCCGCCAGGAGCGCCGGGGCCGCGCCGAGCCCACCGAGGCCCTTCCTCCCGAGCCCCGCTCGGAGCGCCGCGCGGCGCCTCCCAGGCCGGAAGGCCGCGTGCGCAGCGACATGGCGGAGCCCGCGCCGTCGGACCGGCACCTGCCCGTGCACCAGCGCTTCGACACGGTGGAGACGCCGAGCATGAACGCGGTGGACGCGGGCACCCGCCGCAAGCGCCTGCTCTTCATCGCGGGCGGCATCGCCCTGGTGGGCCTGTTCATGTTCGCGGTCGCCGCGTGGCGGCTGGGCCTGGATCCGGTGCACGAACCGGAGCTGCCCCGCTACGACCCGAACGCGCCCGTGGCGAACGGCACCTCGGGGCAGACCGCGAACCCGTCCGCGCTCAAGCCCATCACACCCCCTCCGCCCGCGCCGCCGCCCAACCCGGACGCGCGGGACGTGGAGGACGAGGACGCGGAAGCGGACTCCGCCGAGCCGGGCGTGCCCCCCAAGAACCAGCGCGCTTTCCTCACGTTGCGCACGAACCTCCCGGCGAACGTCTTCATCGACGGGGCCCGGGTGCGCCGCGCGACGCCGCTGGTGAACTACCCGGTCCGCGTGGGCACGCGCGACATCCGCGTGGTGGCCATCTCCACCGGCGAGCAGAAGGACTTCCAGCTCCGCTTCTCGCGGGGCCAGCACCAGAAGCTGGAGGAACAGTTCCAGCCTCCCCCCACCAGGCGGTGAGTTCCGTGGAGCGCACGCGCATCTTCGTCGTCGAGGACCAGCCCCAGCTCCTGCGCAACCTGGTCAAGGTGCTGGGCACCTTCCCGGAGCTGGAGGTGGTGGGCACCTCCCAGGATGGCGAGCAGGCGGTGGACGACATCGTCCGCGAGCGCCCGCAGCTCGTCCTGCTGGACCTGGAGCTGCCGGGGTTGAACGGCATCCAGGTGACCCAGAAGGTCAAGCGCCGCGCCCCGGAGGTGGAGATCCTCATCCTCACGTCCTTCGAGGACGAGCAGAAGGTCTACGAGGCCATCCAGGCGGGCGCGTCCGGCTACCTGGTGAAGCGGGTGGGGCCGGAGAAGATACGCTCCGGCATCCAGGAGGTCATGGACGGGGGCACCGTGCTGGAGCCCATCATCGCGCGGCGCTTCTGGAACTACTTCCAGTCCGTCCAGGCGAAGCCCGCCCAGAAGCCCGCCGAGCTGCCCTGGGGGCTGACGGCCCTGGAGCTGGACGTCCTGCGCTACGTGGCCAAGGGCCTGTCCAACGCGGAGGTGGGGCGGGTGATGACGCTGGAGCGGCGCACGGTGCGCACGCACCTGTCGCATATCTACCGGAAGATGGGCGTCAACTCCCACGTGGACGCGGTGGTGAAGGCCCTGCGTGAAGGTGTCGTGGATCTCTAGCCCCGCCGTGGTTACGGTGAGGCACCTATGTCCAAGGCATCCCCGCGGTCCACCGCCGTGCGCGCGGTGGACCCCACCCTCGCCGCCCTCTTCGACGTTCACGAGGCAACGCTGCCCAACGGCCTGAAGGTCCGCCTGCTGGCGAACCACCAGGCCCCGGTAGTGAGCCTCTACACCTTCTTCCAGGTGGGCAGCCGCAACGAGCGGCCCGGCATCACCGGCATCAGCCACCTGTTCGAACACATGATGTTCAACGGGGCGAAGAAGTACGGCCCCAAGATGTTCGACAAGACGCTGGAGTCCAACGGCGGCCGCTCCAACGCGTACACGTCCAACGACATGACGGTGTACTACGACGACTTCTCCGCGGACGCGCTGGAGACGGTGCTCGACCTGGAGTCGGACCGGATGCGCTCCCTGCGCATCTCCCAGGAGACGTTGACGAGCGAGCGCCAGGTCGTGATGGAGGAGCGCCGCGTCCGCGTGGACAACGAAATCCCCGGCATGATGGACGAGGAGCTGGGCACGCTCGTCTACAAGGCGCACGCGTACCGCTGGCCCGTCATCGGCTGGATGGCGGACATCGAGAACATCACCCGCGAGGACTGCCAGGAGTACTTCCGCACGTACTACGCGCCCAACAACGCGGTGCTCTACATCGTCGGGGACATCGACCCGAAGAAGACGCTCGCGCTGGTGCGCAAGTACTACGGGAACATCCCGCGCGGCCCCACGCCGGCGCCGGTGCTCAACGCGGAGCCGGAGCAGAAGGGCGAGCGCCGCGCCGTGGTGCGCCACCCCGCGCAGTCGCCGTCGGTGATGATCGGCTTCCGCGGCCCCGCCGCCAGCGACGAGGACACGCTGGTGCTGGACGTCGTCCAGTACGTCCTCACCAAGGGCGAGGGCAGCCGGCTGGTGAAGTCGCTGGTCTACGACCAGAAGGCCGCCGTGTCGGTGATGCTCGACTGGAGCTGGCGCATCGACCCGGGGACCATCCTGTTCTACCTGGAGCTCAAGCCGGACTCGGACCCCGCGAAGGTGGAAGCCTTGCTGTACGCGGAGCTGGAGAAGCTGGCGCGCGAGGGCGTCACCGACAAGGAGCTGCAGAAGGCGAAGAACAACCTGCGCGCGGACCACCTGCGGGAGCTGTCCACCAACAGCGGCCGGGGCCACGCCCTGGGCCACTACGAGGCCCTGCTGGGAGACTGGCGCGAGGGGCTGTCCCTGCCGACCTTCTACGCGAACGTCACGGCGGAGCAGGTGAAGGCCGTGGCCGCGAAGTACTTCGCCCCCGAGCGCCGCTCGGTGGTCACCCTCCATCCCGAAGCCGGCGCTGAAGAGGCCGGTGACGAAGCGGCGGAGGCGTAACCCATGGCCTCCCGAAAGATCGCCTCCGTGAAGAACACCGTCCGTAAGGCCGCCAAGGCCGTGCGCAAGCAGGCCACCGCCGCGCGCAAGAAGGTCGCGCAGGCGAAGAAGGCCGTCCCGTCCCGGGCGAAGAAGCTGCTGAAGGCCGTGCCCGCGCCGAAGTCCGCCGCCACCGGCGAGCTGAAGCTGCCCGTGCTGCATGAGAGCATCACGTCCACGGGCCTGAAGGTCATCGCCGCCGAGCGCGGGCCGCTGCCGCTCGTGTCCGTGCGGCTGGTGATGCGCGCGGGCGGCGTGTGGGATCCGCCGGGCAAGGACGGCCTGGCGGACTTCACCGCGCGGCTGCTGCGCCGGGGCACCAAGCGCATGGACGCGGATGGCATCAGCGAGGCCATCGAGTTCGTGGGCGCCAGCCTCTACGCGGGCGTCAACGAGGACGTGCTGTCCGTCTACCTCACCACGCCCGCGGAGCACTTCTCCGCGATGCTCGACGTGCTGGGGCAGGTGGTGCGCGAGCCCACGTTCCCGGAGCAGGAAGTGGTGGACGCCCGGGAGCGCGCGCTGGCGCAGTTCGCCAACGACCTGGATGATCCGTCCTCCATCGCGGACCGCGCCTTCACGCGCGCCGTGTGGGGGGACCATCCGTACGGGCGCGACCTGGGCGGCAACAAGCGCACCGTGTCCACGTTCACCCGCGACGACGTGGTCCGCTTCCACGCGGAGTGCATGGGGCCGAAGATCTCCCTGCTGACGGTGGTGGGCGCCATCGCCCCGGAGACCGTGGCCGCGGAGGCGGAGCGCGCCTTCGCCGGCTGGACGGGCGGCCCCGACGCCGAGCCGATGCTGCCCCGCAACCAGGAGCCGCTGGCGAAGGCCGGGACGGTGCTGCTGGTGGACAAGCCGGACCAGACGCAGTCCCAGGTGCGCCTGGGCGGCCCGGGCTTCTGGCTGGGCCACGAGGACTACTTCCCCGCCACGGCCATGAACATCGCGCTGGGCGGCGGCTTCACGTCGCGGCTGATGAACGAGATCCGCGTCAACCGGGGCCTCACCTACGGCGTCAGCTCCTACTTCGACACGATGAGTTCGGGCGGCATCTTCGCGCTGTCCACGTTCACGAAGACGGCGTCCACGCGGGAGATCATCGACGTGGCGCTGAAGGAGATCCACGGCGTGCGCGACGCGGGCTTGAAGCCCCGCGAGCTGAAGGACGCGCAGAGCTACCTGGCGGGCCTCTATCCGCTGCGCACGGAGACCAATGAGTCCGTGGCCTCTGTCATCGCGGACATGCGCATGCATGGCCTGGGCGACGACTGGGTGGAGAAGTTCCGCGACCGGCTGCGCGCGGTGACGCCCAAGGACGTGGCCGCCGCGGCGAAGAAGTACGCGTTCGCGGACCGGCCGGTCATCGTGGTGCTGGGCAAGGCGTCGGAGGTGAAGCCGCTCCTGGAAGGGCTGGGCCCCATCACCGTCGTGCCGGCGTCGGACTACGAATGAGCGGAGAGGTTCCCCGCGTCCTCTTCGAGGGCGCGGGCGTGATGGTGGTGGACAAGCCGGCCGGGGTGCTCGTCATCCCCGGCCGCGAGGGCGGCCCGTCCCTGCGCGACACGCTGGAGGCGCACCTGGGCCGCAAGGTGTACGTGGTGCACCGGCTGGACCGGGACACCTCCGGCGCCCTGGTGTTCGCGCTGGACGCGGACGTGCACCGCGCGCTGTCCCAGGCCTTCGAGACGGGCAAGGTGCGCAAGCGCTACCGCGCCCTGGTGGAGGGCCGGCTGGAGGCGCCCCGGATGGTGGACGCGCCGCTGGTGGCCGGCCGCAAGGGACGCATGCGCGTGGCGAGGCCGGAGGAGCCGGACGCAAAGCCATCACGCACGCGGGTGCGCCCGGTGGAGACCTTCGCGCGCGCGTCCCTGGTGGAGGCGGAGCCGATGACGGGCCGCACGCATCAGATTCGCGTGCACCTGCTGTCGCTGGGGCACCCGCTGCTCGTGGATCACCAGTACGGCCGCGAGGCTCCGCTCACGGAAGGCGACCTGGGAGGGCAGGGGAGCCAGGAGGTGCTGACCCGGACGCCGCTGCACGCCGCGCGCGTGGAGTGGCCCGCGCTGCCCGGAGTGCCCGCGCGCGGGGTGGATGCACCGCTGCCGTCGGACATGCAGCGCACGCTGGAGCTGCTGCGCGCGGCGGGGTGAGCCCGCGCGCTACTTGTACGGCTCCAGCCGGAACGTGTTGGACTCGCCGGTCACGCCGAAGCTGTCCACGGCGTTGAGGTGCACGTTGCCCGCGGGCGCGTCCATGACGATGGTCGCGTCGCACACGCCGCTGTCGCACGGGCCAATCTTGGTCGGCGTCACGGTGCCGCGTGAGGCGAACAATTCCAACGAGCCCTGGAAGTGCCCGGCCCGCGGCCCCTGGGCGCGCACCGTGATGGCGAAGGACGTCCGGCTCATGCGCGTGCCTTCGATGGCGTCGAAGGCGTAGGCCGTGATGTCGCCCTCGCGCATCGGATCATCCGGTCCCGGCCCCGCGTCCCGCGGATCGCCGCAGTCTTCGGTGTCGACCCCGGCGTCACGGCACTTGACGATGGGCCCCGCGTCGGAGGCCATCAGCACGCCGCCGTCCTCGAGGATGGGCGGATCCACGCCCTCCTGTCCTGGAGGGCGCAGGGTGAGGGCCTCCCTGGCCACCGCCTCGCGACCGTCGTCCAGCCGCAGCCGCACCGCGTGCACGCCCGCGCCCAGGCCCCGGGGCACCGTGGCGATGGCGACGCCGGTCGGGTCGAAGCGCGTCACCGTCGCTTCCTCCTCGTCCACCCAGATGCGGCCCGAACCCATGCGCGCATCCACCTTCTGCGTGCCGTAGTCCACCGCCACGGCGTAGCGCGCGTCGAACCGGACGGTGATGTCGTCGTCCTTCGTGTTCACCGGCAGCGTCGCGGGCTCCACGCCGGTGATGCTGGGTGGGGGCAACGACTCGGGACCGCCCGTGCAGGCCCACGCCAGCACCGCCATCCCCACCATGCCCAGGCCCGCGCGCTTCACGGAACGAACCTCAGCCCCGCGGACACGGACACGCCGCCCAGTTCGGCGCGAAGCGACGGTGTCTCCACGGGCGCCAATGCCCCGCGCACTTCCGTGAGGATGCTCCAGCGTCCCAATTGATAGGCGCCCTGCGCGGCCAGGAATCCCATGGCGCGCACTCTGCGCTCATCCACGACGGCGGGAAAGACGTCCGCGGTCCCAATGGCATCCGTCGACAGGTGATGACTCAAAGCCAGCACGCCCCCGCCTGCACGGCCGTCCAGCTGGAAGGAGCCCCGTTGAAAAAGGGTGACCCGCGCGGACAAAAGCAGGGGGACTCCCCACACGCGCGAGTGCACGTCCGTGGCGCCCTGGCGTCCATCCAGGCTCGCGTGACGCAGGCCCACCTCCGCCTCCGCCGCCACGCGCCCGCGCCACAGGGGCAGCGGCACGGACACGCCCAACCCCAGCAGCGGTCCACCATTGGCGCCGCTCGCGAACGCCGCGCCGCCCAGGAGGAACAGCGACGTGAGTCTCGATGTCGGGATCCGGACCCCGTGTGCCGGGAAAAGGATGACGTGGTCCGGGATGATCACCCCCTCCGCGGGCCGTGCGGTGGCGGGCTTCACCGCGCCCTGGAGCCGCACCGCGTCCCCGGCGGGCGCATCACTCCAGCGCACGGAGACAGACACGTCCGTGGCGTCCGTGCGCGGCTGCACCGTGTAGCGCGCGCGCTCCGGAGCCACCGGCTTCACGGTGGCGCCCTCCGCTTCCACGGTCAGCTCCGAGGCGGAGATCCGCTCCGGGTCGCCCGCGATGATCAGCCAGCCTCCGCCCTCCACGGGCAGCGGATCCGGCGTGAGCGCGGCGACGAGCGGACGATTCGCGGGCACCTCCAGCGGCGCGCTGCGATCCGTGGTGAGCGTGCCCCGGGTCGCGAGCACGCGCGCCTCCTTCGCATCCGGAGGCACCTCCACGGGCACCTGCGCCCGGCCGTGCCCGTCCGCCTTCACCGGGCCGAATCTCGCGTCGCCCACCGCGACCACCACCTCCGCGCCCGGCGCGGTGGACACGTCCAGCGTGGTGCGCCCCAGGAGCGGCAGCACCACGGTGGTGACGTCCGGCGCGCGGCCGTCCTCCACCCAGAACGCGAGCACCGCCCACAACGGGTAGCGCACCGACGGAGGCGTCCAGTGGAAGACGCGCTCGGCGCCGCCCTCCAGCCGCTCTTCCGCCCAGGTGCCGGAGGAAGCCGCCGCGCGCACGGGGCCGGCGCCCTTGGGCACCCGCACCCGCACCTCCACGGCCGTGTCCTTCCCGAGCACCACGCGCCCGGGCGTCGCCTCCACCTCCGGCGGTTCCGCCCGCGCCACGGCGGCACCCAGCATCAGGAGGCAGACAGCGAAGTGGAGCGGCGGACGCATACGGGAAACCCAGCGTCCCAGTTGACCGCCGCTCCGGCCTCCGGGTCAATCCCCGGAAGGCAGGGAAGTCTCAGCAGCCCCTTCCTCCTCGGGAGGAGGCTCGGCCATGGGCTTGTCCGCGGGCCCCGCCTGCCGGGTCGTGGGAGGGCTGAAGGCGGGCCGGTCCGTCGGAACCCCGCCGCGGCCGTGCACCAGCGTCTTGGTGTCCGAGCGGAAGGTGAGGTCCACCTTGTCGCCGCGCACCGCAGTCACCAGGCCCACCCCGAACGTCGGGTGGTGGATCACCTGATCCACCTTGTAGGTGTCCTTGGGGCTGTACTTGGGAGCGCTCGCGATGTCCTTGCCCGCCAGCTGCTCGTCGAAGGAGATGACCACCTTCTCCGCGCGGGGCGTGCCGGACGCGGCGCGCGGGGCCCGGGTCGAGGCGGCCTTGGGGCGGTCCGTGACGCCCGCCGCGCCCCGGAACGCGTGATCACCGCCGCAGGTGTTGCAGCGGACGCGCACGATCTTCGGACCCACCATCGCGAGGATGGTGTGCGCCAGATTCATCTTGCAGCGGGTGCACTGGGCATCCACCTCGCCGCCGACCTTCAGAGTAGCCATGCTGTCGTGTCGCTCTGGCCCGGCAACTCCCCTTTGAGGGGCGCGCCGGGCGTGGAAAGTAAAGGGCCGCGGAACATAACGGCCGACCCCAGGCGGAGGAAGCCCCATCGCATCCCACCTTCGCGCCGCGTGGGAGCCCCCCTGGCGACCAGCCGATATGGAGGTGGGGGTGGGATGGGCGACGCTTGAGTTCCCTTGTGCCGCCGTCCGGAGCACGTAGAGTCGCCCGCCTGAACGCATGACCACCGAGACCCCCAGCAAACCCAACCGGTTCACCGGCGCCTTCACTCAGTCGGTGGAGGGCCTCGGCAAGGGCATCATCGACGTCGTCAGCAGCATTGGCGGCGTGGTGGCCCTGGGCCTGGACGTCTTCCGCTGGAGCGTGCGCCGCCCGTTCCGCCTGCACAACCTCTTCACCCAGCTGGACTTCGTGGGCGTGGGCTCCATCTTCATCGTGGGGCTCACCGGCACGTTCACCGGCATGGTGTTCGCCCTCCAGACGTCCACGGCCTTCGCCCTGTTCGACGCGGAGAGCCTGGTGGGCCCCACCGTGGCCCTGACGCTCACGCGCGAGCTGGCCTCCGTGTTCGCCGCGCTGATGGTCACCATGCGCGCCGGCTCCGCCATGTGCACGGAGCTGGGCACCATGCGCGTCACCGAACAGGTGGACGCGCTGGAGACCATGGCCGTCAACCCGGTGCAGTACCTGCTGGTGCCCCGGGTGCTCGCGGGCCTGTTCATGGTCCCCGCGCTCACCATGCTCTTCAACACCACGGGCATGTCCGGCGCCTACGTCGTCGCCGTGTTCGGCCTGGGCATCTCCCCCGGCACGTTCCTGTCGCGCACCCAGCAGTGGATGGCCCCGTCGGACGTCTACGAGGGCCTCCTCAAGGGCGCCATCTTCGGCCTCTCCGTGGCCCTCATCTGTTGTTACAAGGGCTTCAACGCGTCCGGCGGCGCCAAGGGCGTGGGCCAGGCCACCACGGAGGCGATGGTCTCCAGCGCGCTGGCCATCTTCATCCTCGATTTCATCGTCGGCATGATGATGCACTGATGGGCCCGCCGACTCCGCCCCCGCCCGAGTCCACCGGCGCTACCGCCGGAACCTCGAAGGCGATGATCCAGATCGTGGACCTGCACAAGACGTTCGCCGGGAACAAGGTCCTCACCGGCATCAACCTCACCGTGCCCGCGGGCAGCACCTGCGTCATCCTGGGCGGCTCCGGCTCCGGCAAGACGGTGCTGATGAAGCACATGATTGGCCTGCTCAAGCCGGACAGCGGCCAGGTCATCGTGGACGGGCAGGACATCGTCCCCATGAGCGTGGAGGGGTTGCAGCAGGTCCGCCGCAGCTTCGGGATGGTGTTCCAGGCCGCCGCGCTCTTCGACTCCATGACGGTGTTCGAGAACGTCGCCTTCCCGCTGCGCCAGCACACGAAGCTGTCCGAGGACGAGATCCGCGTGCAGGTGCGCAAGCGCCTGGACCTCATGGGCCTCAAGCGCGAGGTGGAGGGCCGCTTCCCCGCGGACCTGTCCGGCGGCATGCGCAAGCGCGTGGGCCTGGCGCGCGCGGTGGTGCTGGACCCCAAGGTCGTCCTCTACGACGAGCCCACCACCGGCCTGGATCCCATCACCACGGACTCCGTGGACGACATGATCCTCACCGCGCAGAAGGAGCTGGGCGTCACCAGCGTGGTCATCAGCCACGACATCGCGTCCGCCTTCAACGTGGCCAACCAGATCGCCTTCCTGTCCAAGGGCGTCATCGTGGAGCACGGCCCGCCGGAGCAGCTGCGGGAGTCCCAGCACCCGGCCGTCCAGGTCTTCCTCCAGACGTGGTTCGGCAAAAACTAGTAGGACACCGGGAGGGGAACCCGGTCCCCCAAGGATTCCAGCCCTTCATGAAAAGCTGGCACCCGGCATGCAAATCGTTAGAGTCCCGCGCGGCCGGTGGTAGCGCTCGGAGTCACATCAGGTGAAGAAGCTCGTCACGCCCTTCCGTGTTGGCCTGCTGGTCCTCGCCGCCGGGGGCTTCCTCATCACGTTCGTGCTGTTCGCCAAGAAGGGCGGGCTGAGCGACCGTGATTCCACCCAGGTGTGGGCCTACTTCCGGGACGCGTCCGGGCTCGCGGTGCGCGGCCGGGTGCAGATCGCCGGCATCCCCGTGGGGGAGATCAGCGACATCAGCCTGGAGGGCACCCGCGCGAAGATCTGGCTGAAGATCCGCAAGGGCGTGGACATCCGCCAGGACGCCGCGGTCACCAAGCGCTCGGAGTCGCTCCTGGGCGACTACCTGCTGGACCTGAACCCCGGCACGGAGCAGGCGCCGGAGCTGGAGAACGGCGGGCAGATCCGCCGCGTCATCGACACCCAGGGCGTGGAGGCCGTCTTCGAGTCCCTGTCGCAGATCACCTCCGACATCCAGCAGGTGACCGGCGCGCTGCGCGAGGTGCTGGGCGGCGAGAAGGGCGCGGGCAGCCTGGAGCGCATCGTGGAGAACCTGGTCCGCCTGTCGGACTCGGTGGACGCGACGGTGCGCCGCAACACGGACCGCCTGGACACCATCATGGCGAACGTGGAGGGCGTGTCCTCCGACGTGCGCGCCATCACCCAGGGCAACGGCGCGGAGGTCACCCGCATCGTCACCAACGTGGAGATGATCACCCAGGACGTCCGCGAGGTGCTCGGCACCGTCAAGAACATCGTGGGCAGCGGGGAAGGGGAGCTCAAGGACAGCGTCTCCAGCCTCAAGCAGACGCTGGGACGGCTGGACAGCACCCTGGCCAACCTGGAGGAGATCACCCGCAAGGTGAAGGACGGCGAGGGCGCCGCGGGCGCGCTGCTCACCGACGAGCAGCTGGGTCAGCGCGTGAGCGAGGCCGTCACCGACGTCAGCGAGTTCGCCACCCGCCTCTCCACCCTCCAGACGGAGGTGGGCCTGTTCAGCACCTACCTGGTGTCCCAGGGCGCGTCGAAGAACGGCCTGACGTTGAAGCTCATCCCCAAGCCGGACAAGTACTACCTGCTGGAGATCATCGACGACCCGCGCGGCTCCGTCAGCACGCAGGTGGTGCAGACGAACCCGCCGTCGGAAGGGGACCCGGTCATCCAGACGCAGAAGGTGACCAAGGAGTCCTTCAAGGTCAGCCTCCAGTTCGCCAAGCGCTACTACTTCACCACCCTGCGCGTGGGCCTCATCGAGTCCACCGGCGGTGTGGGCGCGGACCTGCACTTCTTCGACGACGCGCTCACCCTGAAGATGGACGCGTTCAACTTCACCGCGGACGAGCTGCGCTACCCGCGGCTTCGCGCCATGCTGAAGGCCCAGGCGTTCGACCACCTGTACGCCATCGCGGGCATGGACGACATCCTCAACGCCAGGCAGCGTGACGCGGCCACCCGGCGCCTCATCGCCGGCCGCGACTTCTTCTTCGGCGCGGGCTTCTTCTTCACCGACGACGACCTGAAGGCCCTCATTACCACCACGGGCGTCCCGGTGTTCTAGACCGTTGTCCCCTTGACGTTGCCGGGAAGGTGTCGTACCCGGCACGGGCACGGGGTTTCCCCTGGAATGCGCCGTGCCCTGACGCGATGCCGTACGCGCGCCGGGTCACCCCCAGGAAGAAGCCTCCATGTCTCTTCTCGTCGTCGGTTCAATCGCGCTGGACTCGCTGGAAACGCCCTTCGGCAAGAAGGAGGACGTGCTGGGTGGCTCGGCCACCTACTTCTCCACCACCGCGTCCTTCTTCGGCCCCGTGCAGCTGGTGGCGGTGATTGGCGAGGACTTCCCGGAGTCGCACCTCCAGTTCCTGCGCGGGCGCGGAATCGACCTGGAGGGGCTCACCCGCGAGGCCGGCCGCACCTTCCGCTGGAAGGGCAAGTACGGCTGGGAGCTCAACGAGGCGCAGACGCTGGACACCCAGCTCAACGTCTTCGAGTCCTTCTCGCCCAACCTGCCGGCCGCCTACCGGGAGACGCCCTACGTCTTCCTGGGCAACATCCACCCGGAGCTCCAGTCGCGCGTGCTGGACCAGGTGAAGGCGCCCAAGCTGGTGGCCGCGGACACGATGAACTTCTGGATCCAGGGCAGCCGCCCCGCGCTGCTCAAGACGCTCCAGCGCGTGAACCTGCTCTTCATCAACGACGCGGAGGCCCGCCAGCTGTCCGGCGAGCACAACGTGGTGAAGGCCGCCCGCGCCATCCTGGCCATGGGCCCGTCCCGCGTGGTCATCAAGCGCGGCGAGCACGGCGCGCTCCTCTTCGACCAGGACCACATCTTCGCCTGCCCGGCGTTCCCCCTGTCGGAGGTCTTTGATCCCACCGGCGCGGGTGACACCTTCGCCGGCGGCTTCATGGGCACCCTGGCCACCTCCGCCTCCGGCAAGGTGGATCAGCAGCTGTTGCGCAAGGCCATGGTCATGGGGAGCGTGATGGCCTCCTTCACCGTGGAGAAGTTCAGCCTGGAGCGCCTGCGCGAGGTGCAGCGCCCGGAGATCCACGCCCGCTTCGCCGAGTTCAAGAAGCTCACCCACTTCGACGACCTGGGCCCGCTGGGCGGGTAGGGGAGTTCAGCAGGGGGCATGCGGCCCGGTGTGGAACTTGACGGGCCGCACCCACCCTCCCTAGGCTCGACCGGACGCAGTGGATGAATAAATCCGGTGCGGACGTCCTTTTTCAGCGCCGACGTGGACAGGCAGGTTCCGCGTCGGGAGGTCCCCCCGGTTGAGCGAAAATCGAAAGCACGCGCGGGTCGGCACCCTCCTGCGCTGCTGGTGCGAGGGTGAGAACGTGACCCTGTATGCACGCATCGCCAACCTGAGCGAGGGAGGCCTCTTTCTCAGGACGAGCACCCCGCTGGCGGCGGGGACGCGGGCGCAGGTGCGGCTCACCCAGCAGGCGACGGACACGCAGTTGCAGGCGCAGGCCACGGTCGTCTGGTTGCGGCAGGACGAGCAACCCGCCGGCCGGCCCCCGGGCATGGGCCTGAGATTCGAAGCGTTGGACGCGGACGCCCTGACGAGTCTGCGGCGCATCATCTCCCAGTCCCAGCAGACCCCCCGATAGGGCTCCCATGCGCATCGCCGTCATCTCCGACATCCACTCCAACATCGAGGCCCTCACGGAGGTGCTGAGGGTGGCGGAGCACCAGAAGGTGGACCGCTTCGTGTCGCTGGGGGACATCGTCGGTTACGGGGCGTCCCCCAACCCGTGCTGCGACCTGGTGCGCTCGGTGGCGGAGATCACGCTCCTGGGCAACCACGACGCCGCGGTGGCGGGGCGGATGGACTACTCGTACTACTACGACGCCGCCCGGCACGCGCTCGACTGGAGCGCCAACGTCATCTCCGACGAGAACCTGGCCTGGCTGCGCAGCCTCCCGTACACATACCGCATCGGCGAGGTGGGCTTCTGCCACGGCTCGCCCATCGACCCGAAGGCATACGAGTACATCTTCGCGCTGGAGCAGGCGCGCGAGCTGACGCCGTACGTGGCGGAGCTGCCGGAGGTGACGTTCATCGGGCACAGCCACCTGTGCCGCGCGTTCGCCATTGGCAACGGCGAGGTGAACGACGTGGTGGCCCAGAAGTTCGTGCTGCGCAAGGGCTACAAGTACATCGTGTCCGTGGGCAGCGTGGGCCAGCCGCGCGACTACGACAACCGGGCCTGCTTCGTCATCTGCGACACGGACGCGCGCACGGTGGAGTACCTGCGCGTGGAGTACGACATCGAGACCTCCGCGCAGAAGATCTTCGACGCGGACCTGGCGCTCAACTTCGGCAAGCGGCTGTTCCTGGGCGTCTAGCCGCCTGACGCGGCCGTGCGGAAAAGCGGCGCGGGCGGACGGAAGGTGGCATAAACCGGGGCCGTGCGCCCCCAGGTCCCCCGTCCGAAGCGGCCCATCATGGGCCTTGGTCTCGCAGCCCTCCTCTTCGTCTCCGGGTGCAGCCGCGCCCCCGCGCCGCCCTCGCCCGAGTTCGAGCAGGCCAGCCGCCGGTGGACGGCGCTCTACGCCCAGAAGCTGGACGAGGCGTACCTGGACCCCTCCATCGGGGAGATCGAGGCGCAGCTGCAGCGCGTGCCCGCGGACAGCGTGGACTCCGCCGCGTCCCAGTCCCTGCTCCAGCGCATCCAGCAGGGCCGCTCCCGCATGCAGGCGGCCCAGGACGAGACGCGCCGCGCGGTGGCCAGCGCCCGCACGGTGCCCACCC
>NZ_RAVW01000115.1 GCF_003611585.1 Corallococcus exercitus
GAACCGCCGCAAACGCCTCCCTCCCCGCCGCGGTCCGCCCGGCCCCCTCCGTGGCCGCCAGCCCGTCCCTGTCCAGCGGCCTGCGCCTGCTGCTGGCCGCGAGCGCCGGCCTGTCGGTGGCGTCCATCTATTACAGCCAGCCGATGCTCGGGGTGATGGGGGCCACCATCGGCGCCTCCGACACCGCGGTGGGGCTGGTGCCCATGCTCACGCAGCTGGGCTACGCGCTGGGCATCCTGCTGCTGACGCCGCTGGGCGACCGCTTCGACCGGCGCCGCATCATCCTCATCAAGGCGGCCCTGCTGAGCGTGGCGCTGCTGCTGGGCGGCATCGCGCCGGGCATCCAGCTGCTGCTCGTCGTGAGCTTCGCCGTGGGCCTGACGGCGACCCTGGCGCAGGACATCGTGCCGGCCGCCGCGACCCTGGCCGCCGAGCATGAGCGCGGCAAGGTCGTGGGCACGGTGATGACCGGCCTGCTGCTCGGCATCCTTCTGTCCCGCGTCATCAGCGGCGTCGTCGCCGAGAACTTCGGCTGGCGCGCCATGTACATGGTCGCCGCCGCCAGCGTGGCGTTCATCGGCGTGGCGGCCTGGCGCGGCCTGCCCCGCTTCAGTCCGACCAACACCCTCTCCTACGGCGCCCTGCTCGGCTCGCTCGCCAGCCTGTGGCGCAAGTACGGCGCCCTTCGCCGGGCGGCGCTGGCGCAGGGGCTCATCTCCATCGGCTTCAGCGCGTTCTGGTCCACGCTCGCCGTGATGCTGCATGGCGCTCCGTTCCACCTGGGGAGCGCGGCGGCCGGTGCCTTCGGTCTGGCGGGCGCGGCGGGTGCGCTGGGCGCGCCGGTGGCGGGACGCATCGCGGATCGCTTCGGGCCTGAAGTCGTGACACGTCTGGGCGCTGGCCTGACCGTCGTCTCCTTCGCCACGATGTTCGCGACGCCGTGGCTGGAGCCGAACCACCGGCTGTGGCTGATTGGCGCCAGCGCGATCGGCTTCGACCTGGGGGCGCAGATCACGCTGGTGGCGCACCAGACCATCGTCTTCGGCATCGACCCCGCCGCTCGCAGCCGGCTCAACGCGGTGCTGTTCGTCACCATGTTCATCGGCATGTCCATCGGCGCGGCGAGCGGCAGCCTGGTGCTGGCCCACTGGGGATGGATGGCGGTGACGCTGCTGGCGACGCTCACCTCGCTGGCGGCCCTCCTGGTCCGCCTGCTCCCCGGAGCGCGCGCGGTCCGATGAGCCACGGAGTTCCTCGCGAAGGGGCGCCGGCACTCGCGACGCGAGCCGGCATCCCCTCCCTCAGTCGAGCCGTGCGGCCTACTGCAAGGTCTGTTCGGAAAGCAGGCGCACGTTGAGCGCGCCGTTGGCGAAGAACTGGCTGTTCTGCCCGACGCGATGCTGCTCCAGCCGCCGCTGGAGGTTCACGTCGTAGCGGCCGAGCTTCATCAGGCCGTCGTTGAACCAGCCATCCCCTTGCCCCGTGCCATCCACGAAATCCGCATACACCTTGGGCGCGGGCCAGATGATGGTGTTGAGCGTCACGACGAACCGGCGGATGTCCGAGTCCGTCCACTCCATTCCCGCGTCGTGGGCCTCGACGATGAAGGCCAGCACGTTGTTCGCGTGCGCCACGTCCTGGCCGGGCTGCGCGTTCGAGTCCCACTTGTCGTTCCAGAACCAGGCCGCCGGGTGGTCCGGGTTGGGCTCCAGCTTCGCGCGCAACGACGACGGGAAGTTCGGCATGCCGTGGTTGATGTTGTCGAAGACCTCCAGGTAGCGGGCCTTCAGCTCCGGATCGGTGGTCATCCTCGACAGGTCCATGGCGATGAAGGCCCAGTGCGCGGCCATGTGCGTGCGGTTGCGGTAGACGAAGTCGTTGGCCCCGCGCGTGAACCACTTCTCGAAGATGTTCTTCTCGGTGAACGCCAGCAGCCGGTCGTACTGCGTGCGGTAGGCGCTGCTGGAGTAGAGCTCCGGCGTCTCGCGGATGACGCGCAGGAGGCGCGTCACGTAGCGCCAGCAATAGCTCTCATACAGCGGCACCTCCTGCCCGGACGGATCCGACAGCGACGAAGACCAGCCCAGGTACCCGTCCTTGAACTGGCTTCGCGGAAGCGACGAGGAGACGCGCGCGGAGGCCACCAGGTTGTTGACGTAGAGCAGGGCCCGGTCGAGGTAGGCCCGCCTCCCGGTCGCGCGGTACATTGCCGTGTTGGCGTCCAGGCCGTAGGCGAGGTTGTAGAAGTCCCAGCTGTCGCGCGAGTTGCTCCAGGGCAGGAAGGTCTGCATGTGCTCGCGCCCCCACTCCTCCACGAACATCCCCTCCCAGCTCGCGACGGAGCGAAGCCCGGCGGGGGCCGGAGGCACGGCGGGCGGAGTCGAAGGAAGCGGCTCCTCCAGGGGCGAGGGTGACGGCGCCGCGGGCAGGGCCTGCGCTTCGGGGGTTTCAATCCGGCCCACGGCCTCACACGCGCTGCACAGGAGCAGTGAGAGCAGCAGGACCGGCACATGGAACAACCGGGAGTGGCATGAGCAGCGGGGTTTCGACATCGGGGGGCCTCGCTTCAGGTCGATGTGGCCCGCAAGGGTATGGGCGCCAGGGGAGCGTCCCAATGCCCCCCAGGGAACAGTGGCCCTTCCAGGAAAGGACTGACGCGTGCCCCCAACGCCCCAGCCCCCGGGTCGTGCCGTCAGGGGCTGGACAGTCGAAGTGTTCAGCACCGCCCGCGCCCGCCGGGGCAAGTTCGAAAGTCGAGACAGCCCTTGTTCAGCGGCGGCGTCGCGGCGCGGGTTTCGGCGGACGCAGGTCCTGCTTGCTCTTCGGCAGCTTGGGCCCCGAGGAGAGGTCGAACTCGTAGGTGGCACCGAGCAGGACGCGGAACTGGTAGATCTCCCGAAGGCCCTCGGTGAGGGCCACGCCCGCGACGGCCTCCAGCACCAGGCCGGGGAACGCCTCGTGGCGCACCATCGGGAGGATCTCCACCTGCGCGGCGTTGTCCCGCCAGACGGGGGTGATGACGTCCTCGAAGTAGAAGCGGCCCACGACCTCCAGCCCCAGCATCGTGAAGTTGTCCAGGTTGTAGGTCGCCGCGAGCGCGAGCTGGACCGCGTCCGGGACATCGAACTCGGGCAGCGCTCCCCGGTCCCGGGTGCCCTGGTGCAGGTAGCTGCCATTGAGCATGAAGCGCAGGTCCTTGCTCGCGCGCAGCTCTCCGACAAGGGTGCCCTCATAGTCCCAGGTGCCGTCGGACAGGCTCGGGAGGATGCCGTCCTCGTCGCTCGGCCCGGTGGGCAGCGTGACGCGCCCGTAGGCCGCCAGCGCCGCCTGGCTCGTCTCCAGGAACGTCCACTGCAACCCGAGGGGGATGTCACCGAAGGCGACCCTGAAGTCGTCGTCGCCGGGAAGCCCCAGCGCCAGCAGCTCCACGTAGAGGTTGGCCTCCAGGTTGTCGACGATGCCGAAGCGCAGGCTCGGGGAGATCTGCTGGTAGGGCTGCGATTCATCCAGGTCAAGCGCGAAGAAGCCCTGGTAGCGCAGGCCCAGCTCCAGGTTGCCGGGCTTCGTGGTGGACGCGGTGCGCGTCACCATGGCGCGGTAGGGCTTTGCCCCCGCGCTGGACACGGCGAGGAAGGCGGAGAGGAAGACGAGGGGCAGACGGGGGTTCATGCGGCGCGACCCTAGTCGACGCCACGCGGCTGGCGATGGCCGCGAAGCACGCCGGATGCTGAGTGTCGCGACACCGAAATGTTTCGCGTCTGCTGTCGCCGGGAGGCGCGTGGAGCACCTCCACGGACACAGCGGATGCGGGCCGCGCGCCCGGATGTGATCGCTGCCGGGGGGTCGGGGTCAGAGGTTGGCTGGAGCGTGCCCGCCTCCAGGGAGAACCCCCACCATGTCACACAGGAATCTGGCCGCTCTGGCCACGGCATTGCTGCTCGTGGCCGCCAGCGCGGCCGAGGCGAAACAGTGGAGATACGCGGGAATGCACCCGCGCACCGGGCAGCCCCGGGACGGGCTGTGCCACCTGGAGGCGCCGCACGTGCACTCCGCCGCGCCGTTGTACGCGGACACGCTCTACCGCACGCGCGACAACGTCTACGTCTTCATCGGCGACCCCACGCCCTTCGGCTACGAGGGCCCCCGGCACTCCTACTACGGGCACCATCCGGTGGTGCTCAACGTGCTCGTCGACATCGACGTGGACGTGGACGTGGTGGAGTACTGCTACCACGACGGACCGCACTACCACGCCTACGCGCCGCCGCCGGGCCAGGAGTTCGTGGACAAGGAGGACGTCCACTTCTACGCGGGTGAGTACCCCGAGGAGTACCGGCGCGAGAACCCGAAGCTCGTGCGGGTCAACACCGTCTATGGCGGCTGGAACGTGCCGCGGCCGGTGGTGACGTTCGCGCCGCCGCCCCAGTACCACGGCCCCATCATCCAGGTGAACGTGGACGTGGACGTGAGGGTCGGTGGCAGGCCGCCTCCGCCCTCCCGCGAGGTCATCATCATCCGGGACGACGACGACGATGACGACCATCACCATGGCCACGACCACGGCAAGCACAAGAAGCACAAACACAAGCACAAGGGATGGGACTGAGCATGCGGCGCATGGGTTTCGCGCTGGGGGCATTGCTGCTGGCGGGATGCTCCCGCAACGCGAACGACGTGCTGGACGCGTGGAAGGCGGCGGGTGAGTCGCCCTCCGGTTTCACCGACGTCGGCGAGAAGCTGCCGGGCGGCAGGTGCCAGGCCGGCAAGGTGAGCGGCCTGGAGGCCACGGTGTGCCTCTTCGACGGCGCGGAGCAGGCCCGGAAGGCGGAGGAGGCCGGCTGGGCGCTCGTCGGCGACGCCGTCGGCTCCACGGTGGTGTCGGGCAAGTGGGTGCTCGTCGTCGCCGATCCCCGCAAGGAAGACCCGAGCGGACGGCGCATGAACGCGCTGGTGAAGGTGTATCAGCAGAAGACGCGCTGAGCCGGACAATGGCAACTCAAACGGCTTGGGGCGCGCACGCTCCGGCCGTGCGGCCCTTCCCGGCTCCGGAGTATGGCCTTGCGGCGTCTGTTGATGTGCTCCGCAATCCCATGACACCCTGCCGCGCGCCACCCTGGTGGTCCACTCCTGGAGAGCATTCCCTTGCGCATGTCCCTCAAGTCCGTTGCACCCCTGCTTGTCTCCCTTTCCCTCCTGGCCGGTTGCGGCGAAGGGGCGGAGGTCTCGGAAGCGCCGGAGGTTGGCACCCACACCGCCGCGCTCCTGGGGCCCGGCGAGCATATGCGTGACATCTCCTCCACCACGGACGCGGCGGGAAACCAGACGTTCGTGACGGAGTACGCGGCCGGCATCTACACGCTGCCGGACGGGCAGTCCGGTTCGGTCGCGTCGGTCACCATCAAGACGTTCATCCCCGCCACGGGCGGCACCAGCGGCTCCTGCATCACCAGCACCATCGAGAAGCTGGAGGCCCTGCCCGGCTGGACGACGACGGTCGACCGGGCCGGTGGCTGCGACAAGGAAATCCGCGTGGAGGTGTCGAACAGCGCGACCCGCCAGAAGGCGGACTTCTCCTTCCTGATGATCTTCGGGAAGACCCGCATCGACAGCGGCGCCATCCGCTGAAGCGGCGCTAGAGACAGCCCAGCTCCATGGCGCGCAGCACGGCGCGCGTGCGGTCCCTCACGCCCAGCTTGGAGAGGATGCTGGAGGTCTGGTTCTTCACCGTCCCCTCCGCCGTCCCCAGCGCTTCGGCGATCTCCCGGTTGCTCATCCCCCGCGCGATGAGGCGCAGCACCTCCACCTCGCGGCGGGTGAGTCCCTCCGGCAGGTCGGCGTGGGGAAAGTCGCGGGGCACCTCCGCCATGCCGCGCGCCACGCGCTCCGCGATGCCGGGCGGCAGCAGCGTCTGCCCGGAGGCGACGCGCCGGATGGCCTCCGCCAGCTCCTCCAGGGACACGTCCTTGAGGAGGAAGCCCTGCACGCCCGCGCGCAGCGCCTCGATGAGCGCGGTGTCCTCGTCGAAGGTGGTGAGCAGTACCACGCGCCGCTCCGGATCCGTGCGGCGCAGCGCGCGCAGGGCCTCCAGTCCTGTCATGCGCGGCATGCGCACGTCCATGAGCACCACGTCCGGCTGGAGCTCCGCGACCTTGCGCAGGGCTTCCTCGCCGTCGGCGGCCTCGCCCACCACGCGCAGGTCGGGCGTGAGCTCCAACAGGCTGCGCAGCCCCTGGCGCACCAGGGTGTGATCATCCGCGAGCACCAGTCGGAGGGTGTTCACGTGCCCACCCCGCTCTCCGGCGTGGCCGGCAGCCACGCCTCCAGCTCCAGCCCCTTCCCCGCCGCCGCGCGCCACTCCACACAGCCGCCCAGCCGGGTGAACCGCTCCCGCATGCCGGTGAGCCCCGAGCCGGGTGTCACCCGCGCCGCGCCGCCTCCGTCATCCCGTGCGTGCACCCGCACCCCGCCGTCCTCCGTGGGCTCGATGGCGATCCACAGGTTGTGGGCCCCCGCGTGGCGCAGCGTATTGGTGAGGACCTCCTGCACGCAGCGGAACAGCGAGTGCGCCGCCTCGGAGGACTCCAGCGCGAGCGCCTCGGGGACCTCCAGGTGGACGGCGAGCCCCGGGACGCCCTCCGCGAGCGCTCGCAGCGACGGCAGCAGGGGCATGGGCGCATCGCGCAGCGCCGTCACCGTCCCGCGCACCTCGGACAAGAGCGTGCGGGCCGCCTCACGGGCGCGGCGCAAGTGTTCGGTGGAGGCGGGGTCCTTCGCGGTGTGCGCGGCGGCCTCCAGGTTGAGGCTGAGGGCGGTGAGGTGGTGCCCCACGGAGTCGTGCAGCTCGCGGGCGATGCGCAGCCGCTCGCCCTCGCGCTCGCGGGTGGCGAGCAACACCTGGGTGGCCTGGAGCTCCACGTGGACCCGGGCCAGCTCGCGACGGGCCTCCGCCTCGCGGACCATCACCAGCGACGTGCCGAACGTGAAGCCCTGGAAGCCGGTGTAGATGAGCGTCTGCACCAGGGCCTGGACGGGCGGGTGGTGGACGGCGAACACGACGAACATGCTCCCCACCTGGGCCCCCACCCACGCCAGCGCCCGGCGCTGGAGGAGGATCTCCGGGACCTGCCCGGCGGTGATGGCCAGCAGCGCGCCGTCCAGTCCGCTCTCCCCCGTGGCGAGGCAGACGAGCGCCGCGAGCGTCTGCGCGGCGAGCAGCGGCAGCTCTCCCCTGCCCTGCACCCGCGTCTGCAACCAGAAGGTCCCACCGAAGGCGAGGAGCGAGATGGCCCACAGCAGCGTGCCCGGGGCCGTCCACCGCGCGGGCTCGCGCGCGAGGTCCTCGGCGTGCGCGAAGCCGACCACGGCCCAGGTCAGCATCCCGGCGACGAGCAGCAGGCGATGGGTGGTGTCGGGCTTGGCCACGGGGGACTGCTCGGGCATGGCGGGAGACCCTAGGACACCCGTGGCGGAGGGGCCATGTGCCGGAAGTCACATGCGGGCCGTATGACTTCCGCCAGATGGAAGCACACGCGCCGGCGCGTACGGTGCTCCTCGGACTCGCAGCACGTCGGAGGCACCCCATGTCGCTCTATCTGCTCGCCCGCTGGCTCCATATCGCCTCGGGAGTCGTCGCGTTCATCACGCTCTGGCTGCCCCTGGTGGCGCGCAAGGGAGGCACCCTGCACCGGCGCGTGGGCTGGGCCTACGTGGGCGCGATGATCTCCGCCGCGCTGTCCGCGCTGATCATCTCCGGATGGCGCTTCCTCCAGGCGCCGCGCGAGCAGCCCATGTCCCTGTTCTTCGTCTACATCGCGGTGCTGAGCGCGGCCTCCGCGACCATGGGGGTGCGCGCGCTGCGGACGAAGGCGCGCACGGAGGCGAGCACGCACCCGCTGGACGTGGGGCTGTCCACGCTGCTCCTGTGCCTGGGGCTCTTCACGGAGGCGTACGGCCTGCGGATGGGCGTGCCGCTGCTGTGGGGCTTCGCGCCGGTGGGCATCCTCTCCGGCATCACCGGGCTCTGGTACTGGATGCGGCCGCCCCAGGAGCGGATGCACTGGTGGTTCCAGCACATGGGCGCCATGGTGGCCTCGGGCATCGGCACCATCACCGCCGCCCTGGTGGTGAACGCCAGGCACGTGGGCGTCGAGGGCCTGCAGCTCGCGATCTTCCTCGGGCCCACGGTGGTGGGCGTGGTGGGGCTCAATCTGTGGACGCGCTACTACCGCCAGCGCTTCGCCCGGAAGGCCCCGGGGTCCGCTAGCGTCCCCTTGGCAGGGGCCGCAGCGCGGCCATAGCCAGCTCCACCACGGTGTCCGCATACGCGCTCGTGACCTATGCGACCCGGGCGAGGACCTTCGACCAGCGCTCCCGCATGGCCTCCCGGGCCTCCGCGTCCGGGAGCTTCTCCATGTGCACGTGGAGGGAGGCGCCCTTCGCCTTCGGCATCACCGTGAGCTGCAACGTCGCCGGCTTCTTCCAGCCGTCGGGCTGCCAGGTCATGCGCAGGCGATGCCCGGGCTTCACCACGCGGACCTCTCCGCGCACGCCGGGGGACCCGCGACGCTTGGGGACCTGGTATTGCCCGCCCGGTTCGGCCTTCAGCATCGCGCCCGGCCCCAACCAGCGTTCCGGCTGGGTCGTGACCCAATCCCATAGCTCAGGGGCGGTCATGGGCAGCGTGCGCACCACGCCCACCCGGAAGCCAGTGGTGGCGGGCCTGCCCACCGGCGCCTTCTTCTTCGCGGCCGCAGGCTTCTTCCCGCGCGCCGCGATCTCCGCGAGCCGCGCCTGCACCAGCGTCTTCACCAGCTTCGCCGGGAGCGGTTGGTCTGGCGGGAAGGTGACGCCGCTCTTCGACGTGGCGTACCCGTCCAGCTCCGACTTCAGGGCCGGCACCACGCTGCCGCTGAAGGGGTAGTAGCCGCAGTGGTTCTTGAAGAACGCGAAGCCCGCCACGGCGTCCCCGTCGACCTTGAACGTGGGCATCCGGTAGCTGATCGACTCGGTGGCCTTGGGGAGCAATTTCCGGAGCTGCGTCCGCAGGGCGCCCAGGGTCTTCCTCACCGTGGGGTCCTCCAGGCCCGCCAGATACGCGTCGATCGTCTGCGGGACTCGGGTCTTCGTGGCCATGCGCTTCAGACCTCCGGGGCGTTTCATCCCGACTTAGCAGAAGCGCAAGCCGCGGCGCGCCGCTCACCCCTTCAGTTCGCGCGTCGGCTTCGAGTCCCACGGGCACCAGTGGCCACCGGGCAGGAACGCGCCGCCTGCTTCGTCCAGATGGTCCTCGACGTAGGTCATGTTGGCGTCGCATACCTCGATGGCCATCTGGAAGAACTGGATGGTCTCGGGGTCGATGTGGAACGAGAATTTCGGATTGTAGGGAACGGTCCGCTTGATGATGCGCCCGTGGACGTGAATGACGGTGGTCTGTGTATGGAATATGGCAGCGCATCCCGGTCCCGAGGGGGCCCATGAAGCTCGAGCGCCACGTCGGCGGGCTGTCGCTTGCGCGCAAGGTGAACTACCTGCGCGCGCGCGGCTGGCGCGAGGACGCGGAAGGCTGGTCGAGCGAGCGTTTCCGCCCCGTCCCCATCGCTCGCGCCATCCATCACCAGCTCACCGACGACCTCAGCCGGGCGCTGTGTGGAATGGGCTGGCAGGTGCTGGGCTATTCCCCGCGAGGCTATGTCCAGCTGCGCGACGGAGAGCGGGGCCAGGCCTGCTCCCTGCCCAAGGCGCTGCGCCTCCAGGCCCGGCGGGAGCGACGGCCCGTCGCCGAGCTGACCTATGCGTTGTTCCTCGCGGCCCTCCTTGAGACCGAAGGTGGGGCTCCCGGGTGAGGCCGGAGGAGACGTGCCTTCCGCGCGCATGCCATCATCGAAGGCCGGAAACCCGAGCGGAAGAGGTCCCGTGAGCGTCGCAACCCTCGAAGAAGGACCCGTGTTGGGGCCGAGCTTCTTCCTCAGCCGGACGGCGCTCCGCTCGCTCGCGCTTGCACATCGCGACACCTACGGCAAAGCCCAGCCCCATCCGCACGTCGTCATCGATGGCTTCCTGGGAGAGCGGCTGGCGACGGAACTGGCCGGCGTCTTTCCGGGCGCGACCGAAGCCTCCTGGATGCGGCGTGATCACCCGGAACAGGCGGCGCGGCTGGGGCAGCTTCAGCGCAAGGCCTTCGAAGGGGTGCACGGCGCGCTCCGGCACCTGCTCGCGGAGCTCTCCAGCATGTCGTTCCTCGACTTCCTGGAGACGCTCACCGGCGTCAAAGGGCTCATCGCGGATCCGCATTTCCGGGGCGCCGGCCTGCACCTCACGCTGCGCGGGGGCCACCTGGCGCTTCACGCGGACTTCAACCGCGACCGTACCCGTGCCCTCTCCCGGCGGCTCACCGTCCTGTACTACCTGAATCCTGGCTGGGACCCGGCCTGGGGCGGAGACCTGGAGCTGTGGAGTGCCGACCTCTCCCGGTGCGAGGCCCGCATCGCTCCGGTCCTCGACCGGCTGGTCGTGATGGCGCATGGCGACAATCACTGGCATGGCCACCCTTCCGCGCTGGCGTGTCCGGAGGAACGGGGTCGAGCCACGGTCGCGGCCTACTTCTACACGGCGGAAGCGTCCCCGGACGCGCCGGAGGCCCACAGCGCCCTCTGGGCGCCGGTGCGTTCCTGAACAGCCGCTCGCGATGCGTCCCCGGGCTGGGGCGCCTCAAGGCAATGCCACGACGAAGCCCCCTCCCCCGTCAGGGCCGTCACCGCCGTGCCGTCGCGTCGGTAGACTCCGGCCCGGCCTGAGCCCGTTCCGAAAGTCATTGCACACCATGCGCCTGGAAACACACCTCACTGTCGCACTGTCCCCTGGAGCAGAGCCGGAGCTCCGGGCCTGGGCGGCGCGCCGTGGGGTGAAGGCGCTTTGCATCGAGCTCGTGCGGGGAGCGGCTCCCCGGCAGGTCATGCTGACCCTGCGTGGCAGCAGGTCGGTGGAAGAGGCGCGTCAGCATGCCGAGGCACTGGCCTTCGAGGCGCGCACCACCTGCGATGCGCGGCGGTGCCGCCTCAAGGTCGAGGCACCGTGGACCCCGAGCCGGCTGGCGGGTCAGGCACCGGTCTACCTGGAGCACCACGTCCGGGTGAGCACACGCGACCTGGAGGCCCTGGTGCGACTCGCGGCCTCGCAGGCGGCCCACCTGTCCCGCAGCGCGTACAAGGTGTCTCCGGACGGTGTCCAGGAGCGATTCCTCACCCAGCGGTTTGGTCCATCGGACGATGCGGCCATGGGCGCGGCATTCGACTCGCTGCTGGTGGGCCTCGCGGGTGCTGGACTGCCGGTGACGAAGGTGGAGCGCGAGCGCGTGCTCTTCGACGACAACATCGCCCTCGATGAGGGCTGGCTGGAGGAGACACCCCGATGAGCGGACCCACGAATCGCGTAGCCCCGCGGCGGCACCTTCCCGCGGGCTATGAGCGGGACGACAATCGACCGGATGTGTTCGACCCGGCCCTCAAGCACCACGACGCCGCCTTCATCAAGGGCCCACCCCGGTTCGAGGACCCAGCGGAGGCGGCCCGCTTTCGTGAGGCACGTGCCCGGATTCTCAGGCGGTGCCTCGCGGGCATTGGCCGCATGCCCGTGGGAGAGCAGGTCGTCGCGCGTGGCAGCGTGGTCCTCGAACTCTGGTACGGCGAGCGCGCCCGGCCGGCCAAAGACATCGACCTCGTCGTCACGCCCGCAGCCGTGGGCCCGAATTCGAGCGAGGGACAGCGGCTCATGGCGGAGCTGACCCGGGCCGTCACGGAGGCGCTGCGGCTTGAAGGCACGGAACTGGATCCAGCGAGCATCCCGGTCGACGGCATCTGGACCTACGAGCGCGCCGAGGGCCGCCGGCTCACGTTTCCGTGGACCTGGGAGGGACGCGTTCGCGACTCGGTCCAGGTCGACGTCGTTTTCAACGAGCAGCTATTCGGGGCTCCGCTCCGGCACACGGTGGAGGGGGTAGAGGTTCAGGTCGCCACGCCCGAGGAGTCCCTGGCGTGGAAGCTTCTCTGGCTCGCGAATGACCTCTGGCCCCAGGGCAAAGACCTCTATGACGCGGTCTTGCTCGCGGAGAACACCCGCTTGACGCCGGGCTTCCTCCAGCGAGTGTTCGACGCGAAGCAGGGCCAGTGGCACGAGTCCGTCAATACGGGGACGTTCGAAACCGCGAGCCAGGTGGATTGGCCGAACTTCGTGCTCGAGCACCCCACGCTCGCTGGGGGGACGCTCGATGAGTTCCGGGCACGGTTGGAGCGAGCACTCCAGCGGGGCGTTTGAGTCCCGGTCCGGACTTCAGGCACCTCACGGCGCTACCAGCTTCCGCTGGAGCCGCCTCCCGAGGAGCGCCCGCCTCCGGACGAAGAGCGGGAGGAACTCGACGACGAAGGCCGGGTGCGGCGCGGCGTGCTGTGGCGCGAGGTGGTGACGTAATCGCAGTGTCCGCAGCGCACCGTCACCTCCACTTCGCCACCGTGGTCGTACGTCGCGCTCCGCAGCGTTCGCGAGGTCTGCTTGCCCGTCACATAGCGGCACCGCGTGCAGCGCTTGAAGCTGGAGAAGAACCGGCCATAGCGCTCGACGGTTCCGTCCTCGCACGACTCACACCACCAGACGTCGTAGTCCACCGAGCCCAGCGACTCCTCCCTCCGCTGGCCCGGGTCCAGGTGGGCGTCGTCCTGCGCCTCACCGAGCCGCGCCCTCAGGTTGCCGCACGTCCGGCACTTGCGAGGACGCCGGCGGAGCCAGGCGCTGCCGGCCAGCCCCACCGCGCCGACCACGCCCGTCGCGCCCGCGAAGAAGCCGAGGTTCGGCTCCGAGGAGGATGATTCCGTCATGCTCGCGGGCGCTTGCGTGATGCTCACGGACGCCTCCGAGGCAGGGGCCTGGCCTTCCAGGTCGGCGTCGGTGCTCGGGATGTCGGCGCTGGGATTGTTGAGCCGCGAGTTCTCGATGAGCTCCTTCAGGCCCTGCGCGCCCCCGCGCACCGCTTCGTTCGGGTCCTTGCGCTTGAAGGCAGGCACGATGGCCTGCGCCATCACCGCGTCGCTGGCCTCCTGGTCCGCTGGCTCGTCTATCCCGTCACCGAGGATGATCTCCGCCTTACGGTCGGAATACGCGATGAAGAGCAGCGCGCCGTCGTCCCGCCCCGCATGACCGATGCCCCAGCGGTTGAAGAGCGCCAGCGCGAACTCACGCGAGGGTCGTGGCGACGTCGTGCCCACCATCACCACCATCAGCTGGCCAAGCCCCTGGTCGTTCAGCGCATTGGCCAGCTGGTCGACCTCCGCCCTGACCTCCGGCGTGAGGACATGGGTCGGGGTGAGGTCTACCGTCCAGGTGCCCTTCGCGGGCAGGGGCACCGCGTTCACCGTGACGCCCAGGGCCGGAGTGCCGAAGACGCAGAACACCACCAACCACCCCAGCCATGAGCGCATGGCTCCGAAAGTAACCCAAGGGCCCCCTTCAGTGCGCGTTGGGCAGGGTCTCGAACGGCCAAGGGCGGTTCGTGGGCGGCCCGTCCTTCGCGGGCCTGTCCAGCCACAGGTCCGCGACGGCCTGGGCCAGCGTCCACGGGGCTCCGCCCGCGCGGTTCGTCAGGACGATGACCGTGAGGCGTTGCTCCGGATACTTCACGATGGCGTTGGTGAAGCCACACGTCTCACCGTGGTGTGACAGCCGCTGCCGCCCTCCGTCGTCGTCGACGAACCAGCCGAAGCCGTAGCGCGAGGACGCGCCGTCCGGAAGCATCGGCGGCGTCCAGGCCTGCTTCCGGGTCTCCGCGCGGAGCAGCGCATCCGAATCCAGCGCCCGGTCCCACGCCACCAGGTCCACCACGGACGAGTAGGTGCCGCCATCTCCCAGGACGGCACTGGTGGGGCTCTGATCCCTGGGGACGAAGCCGCTCGGGTCCACGGCGTACCCATACGCACGGCGGGGCACCTGGGAGACACCCTCCTCGTGCGCCACCGTCGAACGCATGCCGCTGGGAACGAAGACGCGCTCGTGCAGGAACCGCGCGAACGACATTCCGCTCACCTGCTCCACGAGGAGCGCCAGCACCGCGTAGCCGGAGTTGCTGTAGCGCACCGCCGTTCCGGGCGGGAAGTACGTGCGGTCCACGCCGGAGAGCAGGGCCAGCACGTCCCGGTCCTTCACCTGCACCGGCTGCGTGGCCGGGACGAAGTCCTCGTAGTCCCAGAGGCCCGACGTGTGCTGGAGCAGGTGGCGGACCCGGACCTCGCGCAGGGAGGGCGGGAAGCCGGGGAGCACGTCCACCATGCGGTCATCGAGCCCGAGCCGGCCATCCTGGACCAGCAGCAGGATGGCCGTGGCCGTGAACTGCTTGGTGAGTGAGGCAAGCCGGTAGTTGCTGTCGGGAGTGGCGGGCTCATGCCTCTCCAGGCTGGCCAGGCCATATGCCCGGCGGAGCACGACCTGCCCGTCATGGATGACGACGACGCTGGCTCCGGGGCGATCCGGGCCGTCGTAGTCGTGGAAGAGAGCGTCCACCGTGTTCGCTTCCGGGGACGGCGAGACCCGGGTGGTCGCGGTGGCTCCCGCACAACCGACGAGGAGGGAGGCGAGGACGACAGCGGCAAATGGAGGGACCGTCATGGTTGCTGGCTTCATGCCGGACGGAACCTCATCGGAGCAACCGGGTTCAGCGGGCCGCGCCCGCCTTCGCGCGCTTGCGTTCAATGAGCTCGCGCGCGGCCTGCCCGCTCGTGACGAACTCGACGTCCCCCTTCAGCCTGCCCGTGAGGTAGAGCGCGAACGCGACGGCCTTGGCGCTCGCCATCTGCAGGCGCTGGGTCCCGACGTAGATGACGCCGCGCAGCCGCTCCGGGCTGGACTCCTTGCTGAAGTACTCGCGAGCGGCCTTGTCGATGACGGACCCGTCGATGTCCACGACGACGAACACCGGGCCGTCAACCGCCACCTCCTGCACGATGCTGAGCAGGCGCTTCGCATCGTCCAGGTTCGTGGCGCCGTTGAAGTCGACCCACAAGACATCGGGCGCCTCGAGGTGCACCCGATGCATTCCAAACGTCCATTCACGTCGTTCCGGCATGAGCCCCCCGGTCGGATACACAAAGACCGGGGCGGAGCCTACTGAAACGCTTTGACCCGCCACCAGGATCGCTGTCACTGAATCGTGGAGTTGGTGACGCGGATGGGGGTGTCCGCGTGGTTCGAGATCTGGGGATAGGTCACGTACCAGGAGCCACCCCGGTTGTTCTGGATGACCGAGCGGTCGATGCGGATGTCTCCCGAGTGGTCATTGCTCACGAAGAAGATGGCGCTGCCGTGGGCGTTGACCTCGTTGTGTTCGATGCGCGTGCCGCAGAGCGACAAGGTCATCGTGTTGCCGTCGTTGTAGATGGCTCCGCCGCTGCCCCCGCCCGGCGTTCCCGGACTGGCGGGATTGGCGCCGTTGCCGATGGCCCGGTTGTAGGAGAAGAGGCTGTTGATGATGTTCCACGACACTCCGATGCTGCTGATGCCGCCGCCGTTGGAGCAGACCCCGCCGTAGCCCTCCTTGCCGCCGAAGGTCGTGTTCACCACGTAGACAGGCAGGTCGTTGTACTGGTCGAACACCCGCAGCGCGGCGCCTCCGACGTCGGGCCCGGCATCCGCGCACGCGTTGTTGAAGAAGCGGGAGTTGATGACCTTTACCCGCCCACCGCGCACCCAGACCGCCCCGCCGCCGTCGTACTCCGACTCGCTCTTGGAGCTGGCATCCACGAACGTGAGGTTCTGGAGCGTCAGCCGGGGATGGTCCTGGTCCTGGCAGTGGGAGGTCGTCCACACCTGGGCCTGATCACAGGTGTTCATGTACAGGATGCGGTGCTTCCCTGCCCCGCTGAGCGTCACCAACCCCTTGCCGTCAATGACGATGTCCGGTCCCTTGTCGTTGAAGACCTTCGCCGTCCTGTCGAGCGTGATGACGACAGGTTCCGGGCCGCAGTCGAAGGTGATGACGCCGCCCTTCGCCACGGCCTGGATGAAGGCCTCGCCGGTACAGCTGGCCGGCGTCCCCGTCCCAACGACAGTCGTGGGCCTGGAGACGTCCGCGAGCCCGGCCTCGGTGGGCACGCTGCACGTGGCCTCCGCGTTGGGATTGCCGGCGGGAGGCCCGTCCTTGGGATTGGTCAGCGGATTGGGGACATCCACGCCCGCGTCATCACCCGAACAGCCGGCGGCGCAGGCGAGGACGAACCCCGCGGCCAGCGACAGGAGCGTGGACGCGGGGAACCGGTGAAGTCTCTTCGGGTGCATTCAGCCTCCAGGAAGGAGGCAGACTACTCGGTGATGATGTCGGTGTACTCGCTGCCGCTGATGGAGTTCCGCCACTTGGAGGAGAAGCCCAGCGCGTGCTGCGGATCCACCACGTGGGGCGCGGTGACCTTCGCGACCTCCAGGCGGGTGATCTCATTGTTGAACAGGTCCAGCACCATGCCGAACTGCGCCGCGGTCAGGTAGACCCGCTTGAGCATCTTCTCCGCCTTCTCCTGGCGGACGAGCTCGTTGTTCTCGCTCTTGAGCGACTGGTAGAAGCCGCGCCAGGTGGAGGCGTCCATCGGGAGCTGTCCATCCCGCCGTGTCGTGCAGCCCTCGTCCGAGTTCACGCCACAGTCGCGGAACGCGGGCTCGGAGGGCATCGGCCGCTCCGCGCGGGGCTCCTCACGGGGCTCCGACCGGCGGAACCCCCGGGTCTCCGTGTGGGTCTCCGTCCGGCTCTCCGACTCCATCGTTCCACCCGTCACGCGGACGTCCATCTTGGTGCCGCCGCCACGCACCTTCACGGTGGTGGTCTCCTCGCCATCCACGTTCGTCGTCGTCTTCATCTTGATGCGGGCGGCGGGCATGTCCGCGTCATCGACGTCCACCTGCATGTTGAACTCCGCGTCCTGCGCGAAGCTGGCGGACGAGACGAACAGGGACGAGACGAGCACGGCACGGGCGATGCGGTTCATGGGACTCCAGGTGGGGATGCGGTTGGGTGCGGTCGGAACGGTAGACGTCGCCGCCGCCGTTCCTTGTCACGCACTCCCGGCGAAAATATTCACGCACCTAGAACAGCCGAGGCCTCAGGGCGGCGGGTCGGGAACGACCGCGCGCCCTTGCGACCCGTCGGGATTTGGTGCACGAGACACCGCTCGTGATCGTTCGTCCCCGCCCTGGCTTCTTCAAGCTCCTCTTCGTCGTGCGCGGCACCATCCTGCCGCGCGTCCTGCCTCACGTGCTGGGCGTCGCGGCGCTCGCCTCCCTCGTCGTCCTGACGCTCAAGCAGGGCTACCTGCGGCTTCCGGTGACGTCGCCGGCGCCGCTGTCGCTGCTCGGCATCGCGCTCTCCATCTTCCTCGGGTTCCGCAACAACGCCTGCTACGACCGGTGGTGGGAGGGCCGGAAGCAGTGGGGCGCGCTCATCATCGAGGTGCGCGCCTTCACCCACGCGGCCATCGCGCTGCTGGATGATGGGCGCGCGGAGTTGCCCGTCGCGGGGCGGCAGGCGGCCCGGCGGCTCGTGCACCGCACCATCGCTTTTCCCTACGCGCTCGCCGCGCACCTGCGGGGGCAGGACGCCGGAGAGGACATTGGCCGCTACGTCTCCGACCCTGAGCGCTCACGCGTCCTGGGCAGCGGCAACCGCCCGAACGCCCTCCTGCGCGAGCACCAGGTGGAGCTGGCCCGCCTGCTCCGGGAAGGCCGGCTCACCGACATCACCTGGAGCGCCTTGAACGAACGGGTGCACGCCATGATGAGCGTCTTCACCGCCTGCGAGCGGATCCGCCTCACGCCCCTGCCCTTCGCCTATACGGTGCTCCTGCACCGCACCGCCTACCTCTTCTGTCTCATGCTTCCCTTCGGACTCGCTGAGTCGATGGGTTGGTTCACGCCCGTGCTCACGGCAATGATTGCCTACACGTTCTTCGGCCTGGACCTGCTGAGTGAAGAGCTGGAGGACCCCTTCGGGCAGGCTCCCAACGACCTGCCCCTGCTCGCGATGGCCCGCACGGCGGAGATCAACATGCTGGAAGCGCTGGGAGAGCCCCAGCCGGAGCCGCTGCGCCCCACGGACTTCATCCTCCCCTAGACGCCGCCTCCCCCCGGCGGACTGCCCTCGCGGATGGCTGAGGTACAGTCGCGCGGATGCCTCGTCCCGGTGATCCCCAGGCCCCCGTCCCCACGGCGGATCTCTCCACGGCTGCCGAATCGATTCCACGGGGCCAGCGACCCGCCGCACGCCCCATCCCGGCGCTGACCCTCGTCTCGCACCCCACGGCCGCTCGCATCGGGGAGCGGCTGCTGCTCCACGGGCTGCTCAACGGCCGGGAGGTGGCGCTCTCCCGCAACGCCCCGGACTTCACCCGTCCGGGCGAACCGTTGGGGCTGCCGCTGGGCGACCCCTTCATGAGCCGCAAGCCCACCCTCTTCGTCCCGGTGGGCGAAGGCGTCCGCGTCGTCCCGGGGGACGAGGGGCGCTGCACCTGCGCGGGCGAGCCGCTCCACGGCGGCGGCCGCGAGTTCGGTCCCGAGGCGCTCGCGAGCGGCGTCCCGCTCGAGTTCTCCGGGCGCACCGTGGTGCTGCTGCACCTGGCCCCGCCCCTCGAAGCACATGCCCCGGACACCCTGGGCATGGTGGGACAGAGCGCCGCCCTCCACGGCCTGCGCCGGCACATCGAGCGCGTGGCCGACGTGGACGTGCCCGTGCTCATCCGAGGCGAGACGGGTGCGGGCAAGGAGTTGGTGGCCCAGGCCCTCCATGCGCGCAGCCGGCGCGGCGGCCCGTTCATCAGCGTCAACCTGGGCGCCATCCCCAAGGAGCTGGCCGCCGCGGAGCTCTTTGGCAGCGTCCGGGGGGCCTTCACCGGCGCCCAGCGCGACCGCGAGGGCTTCTTCCGCGCCGCGCAAGGGGGCACCCTCTTCCTAGACGAGGTAGGCGAGGCTTCCCCCGAGGTGCAGGTCATGCTCCTCCGGGTGCTGGAGACCGGGGAGATGTATCCGGTGGGAGCCAGCCGGCCCGTGGCGACCGACGTCCGCCTCGTCGCCGCCACGGACGCGGACCTGGAAGCGCAGATCGCCGACGGACGCTTCCGGGCCCCGCTGCTCCACCGGCTGGCGGGCTATGAGCTGCGGTTGCCGCCCCTGCGCGAGCGACGGGAGGACATCGGCCCTCTGTTCCTCCACTTCGCCCGCCAGGAGCTGGAGGCGCTGGGCGAGGCCCACCTGCTCACCCCGAGCGACCCCTACGCCCCACCGTGGGTGCCCGCGGCGCTGGCGGTGCGCCTGCTGCTGCACCTCTGGCCGGGGAACATCCGCCAGCTCCGCAACGTGGCCAAACAGCTCGTCATCGGCAGCCGGGGCCAGCCCTGCCTGGAGTTGGACACGCGGCTTGCCCAGGAGCTGCGGCTTCCTCAAGCCGCCCCGCACCAGGCGCCTCCCCCCCAAGCTCGGGCTCCTGCTCCGGAGCCCGAGGTCGCTGCACGCCGCAAGTCCACGGAGGTGGGCGAGGAAGAGCTGCTCACGGCCCTGCGCGCGCACGACTGGGACGTCAAGAAGGCCGCGCACCACCTGGGCATCGCCCGCTCCTCCATCTACGACCTCATCGAGCGCAGCCCCAGCATCCGCCTTGCCGGTGACCTGAGCGTGGAGGAGCTCACCCTCTGCTTCCACGCATGTGGGGGCAACCTGGATGAGATGGTGCGGCGCCTGGAGGTCTCCAGACGGGCCTTGAACCGGCGCGTCAAGGAGCTGGGACTTGTCCCGAAGGACGCCTGAACCGACGGCGGCACGTCGGCGACATGTCGCGGGGCGTTTGGTTTCACCGCGAGTCCGGCCCCACAGGTTCCATGCGTGACAAGCCCATGGGACGCAGGGGGTTGCATGGTTGGCATCCTGCTTGAAATGCCAGACGTCACCCCCGGAATCCTTCCGGGCAGACCTGGAGAGCGCCATGTCATGCTGCAACCCCCACAGCATCATGCCCGACAGCACCCCGTCCGACAGCCGTGCGCCTGACTCGAAGACGGGCAACGGGACCATCGAAACGTCCGGCAACAGAGCCGGGCGCTAGCCTTCACGGCTCAGGGGCCCCCGCCAGGACGCCGCGCGGCGGTGAGCACCCCGCTCCACTCGTGAGACAGGTTCGGATTGCGCTGGAGCGCCTGGATGAGTTCCTCCAATGCAAGACGCCGCCAGTGATTGGCTTCCTCAGGACTGGAGGTATCTGCCCATTCCAGACGCAAGCTGGCACGCAGGGCCTGGGCCACGGGCCAGTCGGGCCGGGCCTTCAGGACCTGCTCCGCCAGCTCCAGCCCTCGCTGGAGCCACGGGCCGGCATCCCCGCCCTCGCGCGGCTTCCGCTCCGCCTGGTGGCGGTAGAAGAGACCGGCCTCCAGGCGGTACTCCGGCTCGTCCGGTGAGAGCGTGATGGCCTTCTCGAAGGAAATCGCCACCTCCTCCAGCGCCCCGGGCCGCGGCGCTCCGCGTTGCTCGTTCCAGCGGGCTTCAATCGCTTTCGCCTTGCCCAGCTGGAGCCACATCTCCGCATCTTGCGGATTCTTCTCCAGTGCGGCGCGCAGCTCCTCCAGGGCGCGCGTGAGCTCGGCCCCGGGATCGCGCCCGTGGTCCAATTCGAAGCGGGCCTGGATGACGTGCACCGTGCCCAGCAATCCCCGCAGCCAGGTGGCCCCCGGCATCCGCTCCAGGCCTTGCCGCAGCGGCTGCTCCGCCTCGCGCCCGCTCGGGCGGGGATCCTCGCCCCGCGCGAGCATGTAGCTGCAGCGCCGGACGAGCATCGAGCCCAGGTTCGCATACGCGAAGCCCTGCCCCGGCGCGACCGCGATGGCCTGCGCATAGGCGGCCCGCGCCTCGTCCAGCACGGGAAGCGGATCCGCGCCCCGGTTCCACGCATCATCAGCCCGGAGCATCAGCACACCGCCCACCCCGTTGTGGAGGTTGGGGATCTTCGGATTGATGGTGATCCCCCGCCGGTACTGCTCCAGGGCCAGGTCCAGCTCGGGCCTGGGGTCCTCACCGCGGTTCCTCCGCCGGCGGGCTCGCTGCGCGTGGACCTCGCCCGCATAGAAGTACGGCACCATGTGCTCGGGGTTGAGGGCGCGGGCCTTCTCGAGCGCGCGAAGGGCCTTCTCCAGGTCCTGGTCCGCCTCCGCGTTGCGCGGCAGGGCCGCGCGGGTGAAGAGCGCGCTGCCAAGGTTGATCCAATCCTCGGGAATGCGGTCGTCGAGCGCGATGGCCGCCTCGTAGGCGCGGATGGCCTTGTCGCGGCTGCCCTGGGAGTCCGCCCCCACCTGGTCCTCGAAGTCCGCCCAGGTCTTGAAGACGAGGCCGTAGTCTCCGTAGAAGCCCCGGTCCCGGTCCGCCACGGAGATGCTCTCGAACAACGCGGCGGACTTCGCGAGCAGCTCGCGGGGGTCCTCGCCCTTCTCGATGCGGTAGCGCGCCTGGAGCCAGACGCTCCGCGCCAGATAGAGCGTGGCCTCCGAACGCGTGGGCTCCACCGCCTTCGCGCGCTGCGCGGCCTCCATCGCCTTCGCGAGCGGCTCCGTCCCGTCCTCGCCCCGGGTGAGCAGATGCTCGGCCAGCCGGTGATGGACACGTGTCATCCGCACCAGGCACGCGGCATCCTCGGGAACCACGGTGAGGCAGCGCGCCAGGGCGTCCAGGGCGCGCTGATACGAGGGCATGACGTCCCCCTTCCCATACAGCTCCATCACCATCGCGTCCGCTTCGAGCCGGGCCAGGGACCGGTACACCGCGGGCTCGCTCTCCGCCGCCGCGGCAGCAGCGGCATAGGCCTGCCGTCCGGCGTCGAAGTCCGTGCGCGCCCCCTCGGGGTCTCCCCCATTCCAGCGCTTGAAGGCCCGCGCCTCCAGGAGGTCCCCGCGCAGCATGGGCAGCTCATGGAACCACGGCAGCCGTGTCCGGGCTCTCTCCAGCAGGGCCAGGGCCTCGTCGAAGCGGCCTTCATAGAAGGCCACCAGCGCCGCCACGTACTCGCGCGACGGCACCTGGGCACCCTCGCTCTGCTTGAGCCATGCCAGCGCCGGGTCCCGGTAGAGGCGCTCCGCGTCGCGCGTCGAGGCCTCCCGCAGCTGAGGATTGCGGATCCGCTGCGCCTCCAGGAGCTGCTGCTGGTAACGCCGCCCCGTCACCAGGGCGAGCGCGTACGCGGCCCGGGGCTCGTGGAAGCCGTGACTCCAGGCGGACTCAAGCAGCTCGCGGGCCTTCTGTTCGTCCCCCAGCGCCAGGTGGCCGCGCCCCAGCGCGTAGTGCCCGGGGCCCAGGGCGCGAGGCCCGGCGCGGGCAATCTCCGCCTCCAGCTCCGCCATCCGCGCCTGGAGCGCCCGGCGGTCCTCGCGCGTGTCATGCAGCCGGGAGAGCGCGGAGTAGCGCACCATGGCCTCGATGTGCTCCACCAGCTCGGTGAAGCGCTGGGCGATCCGCTCGCGCTCGGCGGCCTCGCGGCGCTCCAGGGCGCCCCAGCCCAGGGCCACCGACACGGCGACCAGCGCGGCGGCGCTCACGGAGGCCAGGAGCCGGTGCTTGCGCAGCCGCTTGCGCAGGGCATAGCCGTAGCCGGTGCGCGCCAGCACGGGCTCGCCGGAGAGGAAGCGCTCCAGGTCCTCCGCGAGCGCGCGCGCCGAGTCGTAGCGGGCGGAGCGGTCCTTCTCCAGGCACTTGAGGGTGACGGCCTCCAGGTCCGGCGGCAGGCCCGGCTCCAGCAGCCGCGGCGGTCGCGGCTCCGTGGTGGGGATGTTGTTGAGCACCTCCAGGCCGTTGGCCCCCGGAATGGGGACCTGCCCGGTGAGGAGGAAGTAGAGGCTGGCGCCCAGGCTGTAGACGTCCGCGCGCCGGTCGAGCCGGCTCACCTCCCCGCGCGCCTGCTCCGGGGCCATGTAGTGCGGCGTGCCCAGCACCGCGCCGGTGGCCGTCACGGATTCGTTCCAGTCCCGCGCCAGGCCGAAGTCCATCACGTAGGGCCGGGGCGTGCCGTCCTCGGCGCGCTCGACCATGATGTTGGAGGGCTTGATGTCCCGGTGGATGAGCCCCACGCGGTGGGCTTCGTGCACCCCGAGGGCGGCCTCGCGCATCACCAGGGCCTTCTGCTCGACGGTGAGCGAGCCCACCAGGGCGCTCAGCGGCTGACCGTCGATGTACTGCATGGCGATGAAGACCTTCCCCTCGACGTGACCGACCTCGTACACCTGGCACACGCGTTCGTGACGCACCTTGGCCTGGGCACGTGCCTCGGAGATGAAGCGGCGGGTGAGGGCCTCGTCGTCGTCCCGGACGAACTTGAGGGCCACGTGGCGGCGCAGCCGGGGATCCAGGGCCAGGAACACGCGCCCCATCCCGCCC
>NZ_RAVW01000116.1 GCF_003611585.1 Corallococcus exercitus
ACAGGTGCTAGTGTCCCGCGCCCCGCATGCCCCCCCGAAAAGCCCAGCCGAAGAAGGCGCCAGTCCCGCCTGGCGCACAGGCACCCGAGCGCGGTGACGCGCCGCGACCCAAGCGGCCCCGCGCGAAGAAGACCGTGGCCATCCTGTCCCGCAAGCGCTCGCTGTACTCGACGCGCCGGCTGGTGGAGGCCATCAAGGCCCGGGGCCACCGCCCGCTCGTCTTCGACACGCTGCGCTGCTGCCTGTTGCTGGCCCGCGGCAAGCCGCGCATGACCTACCGCGGCGCGGAGGTGAAGGGCGTGGACGTGGTGATTCCGCGCATTGGCGCGTCCATCACCGCGTACGGCCTGGCGGTGGTGAACCACTTCGAGATGATGGACGTGCCGGTGCTCAACCCGCCCACGGCCATCGCGCGCAGCCGCGACAAGCTGCGCGCGCTCCAGTTCCTCGCCCGCGCGGGCCTGGACATGCCCCGGACGGTGATGGCGCATGACCGCGGCAACGTGCGCAAGCTGGTGCAGGAGGTGGGCGGCCTGCCCGTCATCATCAAGCTGATCAAGGGCACCCAGGGCGTGGGCGTGATGATTGCCCACACGCTGCCGGAGGTGCAGACCATCCTCGACACCTTCTGGGACCTGGGCCAGGAGATCGTCCTCCAGGAGTTCGTCGCGGAGAGCGAGGGCCGCGACGTGCGCGCGCTGGTGGTGGGCGACACGGTGGTGGGCGCCATGCGGCGCAAGGCGAAGAAGGGCGAGTTCCGCTCCAACATCCACCGCGGCGGCGAGGGCCGCGCCATCACCCTGCCCCCCGACTACGTGGAGGCCGCGGTGAAGGCGGCGCGCATCATCGGCCTGGAGGTCGCGGGCGTGGACATGCTGGAGGGCCGCGAGGGTCCGCGCCTGATGGAGATCAACTCCAGCCCCGGCTTCGAGGGCCTGGAGGGCGCCACCGGGCAGGACATCGCGGGCAACATCGTGGAGCACGCGTTGGTGTACGCGGGGACCCGGGGCAGCGTGCTGATGGCCAGGGCAGGCCGCGCGTCCTGAGGGTGGTGTGACAGCAAGCACGCGAGCAGTGCCCATGTGCCTGCCCGCCTGCTTCACGGCATGCGTGCGGGGCTTCACGGTGCGCACGGTGCCTTGGATGCTCCTCAGGAATACGGGAATGCATCCGGGCGCGGATTGTCCGGGGGTGTTGGCAGCGACGGGGATGCGCCTCTAATCTGGCGACCCCCGATGAAAACGCTGCACAAGCCGCTGCAGATCACCGTCTACCAGGATGTGCTTTGTGCCTGGTGCTACCTCGCCGACCAACGGTTGGAGGTGCTTCGCCAGGAGTTTGGCGACGCCGTCCGCTGGAGCGTGCGACCCTACCCGCTGCGTCTGCACGACGTGCTGCCCACGGAGCGCGAAGTGCGCGGGCTGGTGGAGGAGGTGAAGCGCGCGCAGCGCGAATCCGACCCCACCGCCTCGCTGCTCTCCACGGACCTGTGGCTGGGCGGTGATCCACCGCGCTCCAGCGTGCCGGCCCTGGCGGCGCTGGAGGCGGCGCGGTTGCAAGGGCCGCAGGCGCGGGCCTTCCTCGCCCGGTCCATGCAGCGCGCGGCGCTGGAGCAGGGCGTCAACGTGTCGCGCTCGGATGTCGTGTTCGAGCTGGCGTCGCGCGTGGGCCTGTCCATGAACCAGTTCTCCGCGGCCTTCCGTTCGGAGGAGACGCGCCGGCTCATCTACGACGAGCACCGGCTGGCCGGCAGCCGCGGCGTGCGCGGCGTGCCCACGCTGGTGATTGGCGGCCGGTGGATGCTGTGCGGCCTGCGCGAGCTGTCCGAGTACCGCGAGCACATCCTCGCGTGCCTGGGCAAGGTCGTCGCGCCCCGCTCGGGTTCCTCCGAGCGGCTGGTGCACTGAAGCGTCCCCGTCGCGCGCCTTCGCCCCGTTCGCGAAGGCGCGCCTGCCTTCCCGTGAGCCGTCAGCCCGGGAAGGACTCCGTGGCTTCGTCCCGTGGAGCGCGCAGGGCCAGGAACATCCCCGCGATGAGCAGCTGGGCCAGCGCCATGCCCGGGATGACGCCCACGCAGCACACGAGGAACCCCGCCATGATGATGAGTCCCGCCATGAGCGCCACGCCCATGATGGACAGCCGCTGGCCCCGCGCGGCCGCCCAGCTGCGGCGCAGCACCTCCACGGGCGAGGGCGCGACATCGTCGTACGCGAGCTCCGGCTGGACCAGGTACAGCGGCAGCAGCAGGTACGCGAGCGGCACCGTCGCCACCAGGCCCCCCAGCGTCAGCACGCCCAGGATGGGCGCCAGCGCGTCGAAGACCTGGCGCGCGGAGGGGTCCGCGCCCAGGTGGATGCCCGACAGCAGGCCTGTGCCCATGACCGCGAGGAAGCCCAGGCCGCCCAGGATGATCAACGGCACCAGCACGATGGCGTAGACGAGGAGCATCGTCAGCACGTAGGGCACCGCCTTGTGCATCTGGCTGAAGAGGCGCGCCACGTCCACGCGGCCGCCGTGCAGCACGTCGAAGCACACGCGCAGGAGGCCCAGCTGCACCAGGCCCTGCACCAGCTGCTGCGCGACCAGCGCCACCAGGCTCAGCACCACGGCCACGGCGCCGCTGTCCAACGCCGCGCCGATGCCCGTGGCCACGTTGATCAACAGCTGCGCGCCGAACGCCGCGCCCAGGTAGATCAACACCGCGAGCGACAGCATGCCCCACTCGCGCTGGAACACCACCCAGCACACGTCCCACAGCTTGCTGAAGGTCCACGTCTCCCGGTCCAGCGGGAAGGGGGCGCCGGCGCGCTCCCGGCACGTGGGGCAGCGCGGCGACGTGCCGTTCAGGCTGCACGCGTCGCACGTGAAGTTGCCGCAGCGTGCGCAGGTGCCCGTGGCCTCCCGCCCCGGGTGCAGCGCGCAGGAAGCCCCCATCGCGCGCCCGAAATCCACATCCGACATCCGTATGCCTCCCGGCGCGGGCCCCCAGAGGCCGCGACCCCGGTGTCATATCAGGTGGGCCCCTCGCCTTCCCGGCGGGCGGGCGTCGCGGATGAATTAACGGCGCGCCCGGCCGTCGGTGGGGGCAGAGGTTGCGGAGCGGGACGCTTTGGGGGTCCACTTCCGCGCCAGGAGACCCGTCATGAACCGCTTGCTCGCCCTGGTCGTCCCCCTGGCCCTGCTGATGGGGACCGGCTGTGTCGTCGAGGCCCACTCGCATCGCCCCGTCCGTCGCGTGACCTACGTCGAGCCCGTGGCGCAATACCGGTTCGCCGGCGCGCACCCCGTCCCCGACGACTACGGCGGCGGCTGGTGCCCGGAGGACTACACCCACGTCCACGACTACCAGCCGCCCCAGACGTCCTACGTCTACACGGACGACGTCTACTACTACCGGGGCCCGACGGTGGTCTGGTACTGGGACTACCACCCCATCGCCAGCGGCGGGTACTGCAACCTCCACGGGCGCCACCAGCACGACTACTACCCGCGCGGCTCGTGGGGCGCGGGCTACTCCTACGACCGCGGCAGCCGGGGCTACCGCTGGGATAACTCCCACGCGGCCTCCGCTGGGTACGGCCGCAACAACGTCGCCCCCTCGCGGCCCGATCCGGCTCCCGTCCACCAGGGCCGCAACCCGCCCCCGGGCGGCAACGGCACCGGGGCCCGGCCTCCCAGCGGCTCCGGCGGCTGGGGCCGCAGCAACGCCGCCCCCGCCGCGAACAACTCGCGTGACGACGACCGCGACGACAACAAGGGTGGCGGCTGGAACACCCCGGCCAGCAAGAGCCGCGACGACGACAACGACCGTGGCAACGGCGGCGGCTGGGGCAACAGCGGCAGCGGGAGCAGCAACAGCGGCAGGAGCAACAGCGGTAACAGCGGAAACAGCGGCAGCAGCAGCTCAGGGAGCAGCAGCGGGAGCAGCGGTGGCGGCTGGAGCAGCCCCGGTGGCGGCAGCCGGAGCAGCGGCGGCGGCAGCAGCGGGAGCAGCAGCGGCAGTGGCCGGAGCAGCGGCAGCAGTGGAAGCAGCAGCGGCAGCGGCGGCGGATGGAACACGGGCAAGAGCTCCGGGTCCTCCAGCAAGGGCGGGACGCGCTGGTAGGCGCTCCGCTTCCTCCTCCCTGGCGTGACTCGCGGCACCGGGCGCGGCCTTCCGACCTCAGCGGAAGGCAGGCTCCCGGTGCCGACGTGTTTTCAACACCTGGAGGGCCCGGTGTCTGGTGCGTCCGGCCTCCGAGAGCACCGGGGCGTCGTGAAGGGGACGGACGGTGCCGGGGGACGGATTGCGATCGCACCGGGCCGTGAAGATGTTGCGGCGCGATGAAACACTACATTCGGGCGGCGGGTGGTGCCGTGCTCGGGCTGTTGGCGATGGCCTGTGGCGACGGCGGCTTCACACCGGACCCCGGCGTGCGGACCGAGGACGCCGAGGCGGTGGATCTGGAAAACCTTCGCATCCTCGTGAGCGGCGAGGCACGCGTGTTCCCGGAGGCCGCGGGCGCGGCCGCCGCGCCCGCGTCGCTCACCGGCATGGCGCTCACCGTGGAGGAGCCCCTGCGCGTGGCCGTCAACGACTCGGCCGCCACCTTCGCCACCGGCGAGGTGTCCGAGGACGGCGCCTTCCGCATCACCGACGTGCCCGTGCGCGACGTGCACCAGGGGCTCGCCGTGGGCCTCGTGCACGACGGCCTCGTGCGCAGCACCACGCTCGTCTACGACACCGCCTTCACCGGCACCCGTCCGCGCACGGACATCATCGACGCGCACGCCTGGGCCCTGCCCACCGCGTTCGTGGATCAGCTGGGCGCCGCCGTGGGTGCGCCGCGCCTCCAGGGCCACACCGGAGACCCGGCGGCCACCCTGGCCTCCGCGGGCTTCGTGCTGGGCCGCGTGGTGGACCTCAACGGCCAGCCCGTGAGCGGCGTGCGCGTGGCGCTGGACCGCGCGGAGCTGGCGGACCGCGTCTACTACCCGTCCGGGGACCTCACGTCCGTGAACACCACCGGCACCGCGGGTCACGGTCTGTTCCTCTTCGTGCACTCCGGCGCCGGTGTGTCGTCCTTCCAGCTGTCCGTGGAGGGCACCGACACCTACGTGCCGCGCAACGTCGACGTGGGCCCGGGCCTGGGCGTGGTCCTCACCGTGTACCCGGGTCGTTACGCGCCCTGACCCAACCCTCGAAAGGTCGGACATCCCTGCCTAGAGCGGACAGGCGTCCAACCCCGGCGTCTCATTGCCGGGGTGCCCCCGAAGACGAGATGTTGTGGCAGGATGCAGGGCTGGCGTTCCGGGGGGACGCGGATGATGAGCGGCCGTTCCATGCCACGAAGCACGGCGTTGGTCCGTGCCCTTGCGCGCAGCTCCGCGGTGGCCTCCTGCATGGTGGGGCTCCTGGTGCTGGTGGGCTGGGCCCTGGACGTCATGGTCCTCAAGTCCATGGGCGCCGCGCTTCCCGCCATGCGTCCCAGCACCGCGCTGGGGCTGCTGCTGGGCGGGGCCGCGCTGGGCCTGCGGCTGCCGGCCACTCCCCGCCGCTCCCGCCACTGGCTGGGCACCACGCTCGCGCTGGCCACCGCCCTGCTGGGCGCGGCGAGCCTCGTGGACGGCGTCATCACGGGGGGCAACGGCGGCCTGGACGCGCTGTTCCTGCGCGCCTTCGGTGAGGAGGGCTTCGCGTCGTCCGGCGTCGCGTCGTCGCCCCTGACGGCGCTGTGCTTGATGCTCCTGGGCCCGGCGCTGGCGCTGGTGGACCGGGGCCACCCGGAGCGGCTGTCGTGGTCGGACGCGCTGGTGGCGCTGGCGCTGATGGCGGCGCTGACGGGCCTCAACGGCTTCCTGCTGGGCCCGCTGGTGACGCCCGCCGCCGTTCCGTTCTTCCAGGAGCGCAGCATGGGGCTGCACACCACCTGCGTGCTGATGCTGCTGGGCGTGGGCACGCTGTGCGCCCGGCCGGAGCTGGGGCTGATGGCGCGGCTCACCCGGGACACGCTGGGCGGCTTCGTGGCGCGGCGGCTGGTGCCGGTGACGCTGCTGGGGCCGCCGGTGCTGGGGCTGACGCTGGTGCTGATGCACCTGACGGGCGGGCTCAGCCACGACGCGAAGCTGCCCCTCTTCGCCACGGTGGTGGCCGCGGGCGGCGTCACGCTGGTGCTGCTGGCGGCGCGGGCGCTGGACGTGCTCGACAGGGAGCGCATGCGGGCCACCGCCGCGCTGGAGGCCTCCGAGGAGCGCTTCCGCACCTTCCTGGACACCGCCCCGGACCCCATGGTGGTGGTGGACGCCACCGGCCGCGTGCGGTTCGCCAACGCGGAGGCGGAGCGCGTCTTCGGCTACCGCCGGGAAGCCCTGCTGGGCCGCGAGGTGGAGCTGCTCGTGCCGGAGGGGCTCCACGGCCCGTCCGCCACCGGCGAGGGCCCGGAGCGCGCCACCGTCGGGCGGCTGGTGTCCGGCCAGCGGCAGGACGGCACCAGCGTGCCGCTGGAGGCGCGGCTGAGCCCGCTGGAGGGCGAGGACGACGCCACGCGCATCGCCATCCTGCGCGACGTCACCGAGCGCCGGGACCTGGAGAAGCTGCGCGAGGAGTACGTGGGGCTCATCTCCCACGACCTGCGCAACCCGCTGAACACCATCAACCTGCGCGCCCACCTGCTCCAGCGCGCGCTGCACGAGCGGAAGCTGGAGCGCGAGGGCCACATGGCCCAGGCCATCATCCACAACGTGGAGTGGATGAGCACGATGATCGAAGAGCTGCTGGAGGGCTCGCGACTGGAGTCCGGCCGGGTGACCCTGCGCCGCGAGGCGCACGACCTGGGCCGCTTCCTGGCGGAGGTGCTGGAGCGCGACGTGCCGCCCGACGCGCGCGAGCGGTTCCGGCTGCACCTGGCGGATCCGCTGCCGCCGGTGCCCATGGACGCCGCGCGGCTGGAGCGCGTGGTGACGAACCTGCTGACCAACGCGCTCAAGTACAGCCCCAAGGGGACGCCGGTGGACGTGCGCCTGGCCGCCGTGCACGACCACGCCGTGGTGTCGGTGACCAACCAGGGCACGGGGCTGTCCCCCCGGGACGCGGCGCGCCTGTTCGACAAGTACTACCGCACGGAGGACGGCCGCTCGCAGGACGGCAAGGGGCTGGGCCTGGGGCTCTACATCAGCCGGCTCATCGTGGAGGCCCACTCCGGCCACATCTGGGTGGAGAGCGAGCCGGACCGGGGCGTCACCTTCTTCTTCAGCGTGCCCCTGGAGGCCCCTTCCGCCCCGCCGGAGTCCGAACCGGCGCGGCAGCGCGCCAGCTAGCGCGCCCGGCAGATATAACGCCACCGGATGAAGCGCCATAACCAGTTGAAATTATTAAGAATATTCAGCTATTTAAATTCCTACGTTGTTGATGCCCCTTATTAAAGCCAAGAGCATTTGACTTAAATAAGCGTCGTCCGAATGCTGGGGGCTATGACCGAAGCATCATTCGCGCCGTCCAGGATGGGCCGGTTCATAGAAACCGCTGTCGCTGGGGAGAGCGTGCGGTCGTTCGTCCCGCCGCCATTGCCGCCAGTTCCACCTATCGATGTTTTGGGGCTGCTGGATCGCCTCAGTCGGGCCGATCGGGCCCTGGGCCGTCTTGATGGAATCACAGTGCCCCTGCCAAGCCAGGAGCTGTTCCTTTACATGTACGTGCGGAAAGAAGCGGTGCTCTCCTCTCAGATTGAGGGGACACAATCGACGCTCTCCGACCTGCTTCGCTTCGAGCTTGGAGCGCAGGAGGGACAGCCCATCGATGACGTCCGCGAGGTTTCCAATTACGTCGACGCGATGATGTATGGGCTCGAGCGAGTCAAGGAGTTGCCGCTCTCACTTCGATTGATCCGCGAGATGCATGCGCGGCTGCTGCAAAGCGGACGCGGTGGTTCAATGGATCCGGGTGAGTTCCGTCGCTCACAGAACTGGATTGGAGGGACCCGGCCAGGAAACGCGCTGTACGTTCCGCCTCCAGTAACGGAGCTCGACGGTTGCCTGGGTGCATTCGAGAACTTCATGCACGAGGAGCAGTCCCGGTTGCCGCCACTCATCAAGGCAGGGCTCCTGCACGTGCAGTTCGAGAGCATCCACCCGTTCCTCGACGGAAACGGCCGCATCGGGCGCCTCCTCGTGACGCTCTATCTGTGCGTCCATGACGTGCTTCGAAAGCCACTGCTTTACTTGAGCCTCTACCTGAAGACGCACCGGGAGGATTACTACCGGCTGATCCAGGAGGTTCGCGAACGAGGCGCCTGGGAAGCTTGGCTCGAATTCTTTTTGGAGGGCATCGAAACGACGGCGAACCAGGCGTTCGACGCGGCAACGAGGATCGCCGAGCGCTTCAAGCACGACAGAGAGCTCATCAACGACAAAAGCGAGCGCACCAGCGCGGCGCTCCGTGTGCATGATTTGTTGCAGGCACACCCATACGTGACATCGAACCAACTGGTTGCTCGGACCCGAATGACCGCTCCCACCGTCAATGCGGCGCTCGCGGACCTGGAGCGCCTGGGCATCGTGGAGGAGGTCACCGGACGCAAGCGAGGCCGCGTCTTCGCATATCGCGGCTACCTCGCCATCCTGAACGAGGGAACGACTCCGTTGCAAGGAGGCAGGGGCTAGCGCGGCGTGAACCAGCGCGGCAGCCAGTCCGCGCCCTTCGCCGTGGTGAGCCGCGTCTGGCCCGTGCCGTCCGGGCGCATGAGGTACAGGTCGGTGTCGCCGTCGCGCTCGGAGACGAACACCAGCGCCTTGCCGTCCGGGCTCCACGCCGGCATGTCGTCGCGGTGCTGGCCGTCCGTCAGCGCCACCGGCGCGCCTCCCGCCACGTCCGCCACCCAGATGCGGCTCCTGCCGTCCTCGAGCCGGGCCACGTACGCCACGCGCTTGCCGTCCGGGCTGAAGGCCGCCTCGCGCTCGTCGCCCGCGTAGCCCTCGCCGGACAGGGCCCGCAGGTCCGAGCCGTCCGGCCGCACCAGGTACACGCGCTCCTTGCGCTCGCGGTTGCTCACGAACGCGAGCCACTTCCCGTCCGGACTCCACTGCGGCGTCCGGTCTTCCATGTAGAACGTGGTGATGCGGCGGGGCTCGCCCGTGCCGTCCGCGCGGAAGACGTAGACCTCCGGGTCCCCCTCACCGCTGCACACGCACGCCACCTCCGTGCCGTCCGGTGACACCGCGGGCTCGAAGCAGCCCGCCTTCACGTGTGTCAATGGCGTGTCCACCGCGTTCGCCGTGGGCCGCACGCGCACCACGTCGCTGAAGCCCTGCGCGTCGGACTCCGCGGCCAGCCACGTGCCGTCCGGCGCCCAGCTCGCGTTGCGCGCGCGGGGCCGGGGCACATGCAGCGCCACCGAGGCGCCACCGGCGAGCGGCTGGACCCGCAGCTGCTGGAAGACGCGCCCGTTCGCCTCGCCCGACGCAATCACCAGCAGCGTGCGGCCGTCGGGCGACGGCGGGCCGGGGTACTCGTCCTCCGGCGCGGAGGTGACCTGCGTCTCTTCTCCGGCGGGCGTCACCCGCCAGACGTCCTTCTGTCCCGCCCTTTCGGAGAGGAAGACGATGGTGCCCGGCAGGGCCCGCCGCTCCGCCTCCGACAGGGCGCCGGGCGCCGGGACCGTGGCAGCGCCGCCGCAGCGGCCCTGACAGCCCATGGCGCCCAGCAAGACGAGCACGGCCCACCCCCACCGTGCCCGCGAGGGCCCGGAACGCGCATGCCGTTCAAGGCCCCCGTGCATCACGTCAGCGCACCCGGACGGCGTCGGCCATGACCACGTAGCCCGGGGTCGTCCAGCGGCTCAGCTGCACCTTGTTCCAGCCGGCGGAGAAGCTGTACGTGCCCAGCTGCACCCACTTGCCGCCGTTGGTCTGCTGGTTGACGGACACGCGGCCCACCTCGGCACCCGACGCGTTGTAGGCGATGAACGGCGCCGTGGCGGAGCGGTTCGTGCCCTCGACCCACCAGGCGTCGACGGTGCGCGTCTGCGCGGTGGGCAGGTAGAACTCGAACGTGGCCGGCGCGGAGATGGCCTCCGTGGCCGCGTAGTAGTAGCCGCTGCCGTAGTAGCCGGCGCTGTAGCCGTCCGTCCACGTGCCCGTCGTCGAGAACTTCGCCTTGGACGCGTCGTTGTTGGCGCTGTTGCTGTCGATGATGATCTCACCGGACGGCGTGGACGTGCCGCAGTAGCTGTTGATCTTGCTGATGTACGTGGACCACGGCCAGTTGGGACCCGGGTCCGTGCGCGTCGCCGGCTGCAACCGGCCGTGCGCCACGATGTGGTAGCTGTCCTTGACGATGGCGTTGTCGCGCGCGATGTCGCACGACAGCTTCGCGGACGCGTCAATCTGCCCGGCCGGGAAGGACGTCTGGCTGGCGTAGCCGCCGTGCTCGATGCCGATGGTGAAGTGGTTGGCCGACACGCCGTTGAGCCAGCACTCCTTGCTGCCGTTGAGCGAGCAGTCGTAGGTGGCGCCGATGTGCCACGCGCGGTTGGCCTCATTCACCAGCTGGGAGACCTCGGTGCCGCCCTCGTTCACCACGTAGTGCGCGCTCACCTGCGAGGCGCTGTTGGTGAGCCAGCTCCAGCAGGACGAGTAGCTGCCCTCGCAGGTGTGGATGATGATCATCGACGGGTCGCCCGTGCTGCCAGTGGGGCGCGAGTTGTAGTTGGGCGACGGGCGCCAGATGGCCGCGCTGTAGTTCGGGCCGGCCGCCATGGCGCGCACCTGGGGACGCTCGAACTTCGCCTCCACCTGCACGGGCTCCAGCGACGCGGCCACCGAGCCGTCCTGGTTGAGCGCCACCGCGCCCTGGTTGAGGACCGCGTACACGCCGCGGTGCACGTGCTCCGCCTGCGCCTCCGGGTTGGTGATGCCGCTCAGCTGCGCCACCACCGGCGCCCACGCGGCCAGGTCCCCGCGCTCCACCTTCGCGTCCGTGGCCAGCTGGGACAGCCGCGCCGCGCCCGCGCGCAGGTTGGACAGCGCGTCCGTGCGTGCCGCCTCCACCGTCACGCCCGCCAGCGCCGCGCCCTCTTCCAGGTCCGCGCCGCGCAGCGCCATCAGGCCGAACGCGGGCTGCTGGCCGGGGAACTCCGCCTCTCCGACCACCATCTGCCAGCGCGTCTCCGTGTAGGAGACCGCCTTGAGCAGCTCCGCCGGGACGTTGAACTCCTGGGCGGCCTGCGCGAACAGCGGATCCAGCTCACGCGGCAGCGCGCTGCCGGCCGTGTCCGTGGACGGCTGCGACGGCGTCTCGGCGGGGGGCGCCTCGGGCTGCTGCGCCTGGGGGCCACACGCGGACAGCACCAGGGCCGCGGCCGCCGCCGCGAGGGGATTGCGGAAGGTTGACATGCAGGGACTCCAAAAGTCGGGGGAGGGACTCCACGGCCCGTCTCCGCTTTCCCACGGAGACGGCTGGAGCTGCCTTCTCAGCACCATGCGTGCCAGCCCCCTCCAGCCCATCACCTTCGTCCAGTTTTCTTCTCCGACCGGTGCATGCATGCTCCACCCGCACGAAGCGCGCGCTTTTCCTTGCGACGTCAAACACCTGAAATTACGGAATTACCTACATGTCTCGGCCTCCCGTTTACACGCGGAGTCCGGCATGGTGCATGGATGCCGCACTGCCGTGTTTCAGGACATCCGTGACGTAACGGATTGTTACACCATTTCTTGTATTAATCACTATTTGAACCCTTGGCGGACCCTGGGGGGAAGGCCGTCCGGGCGGCGGGCGCGCTGGAAGGGCCGACACGGGGGCGGGCCATCCGCTATACGCCAGCATCATGCGGCTCTTCGGCATTGGCGACACACACCTGCCCTCCACCCGGCAGAAGGACATGCACCGCTTCGGCTGGACGGACCACCCGCTGCCCCTGCAGCGCGCGTGGGACGAACGGGTGCGGCCGGAGGACGCGGTCATCGTCGCGGGTGACATCTCCTGGGCCACCCGTCCCCATGAAGTGATGGAGGACCTGGCGTGGCTGGACGCGCGGCCGGGGCGCAAGGTGCTGGTGCGCGGCAACCACGACTACTGGTGGGGCGACTCCGCGTCCAAGCTGCGCAAGCTGCTGGAGCCCTTCCGCACCCTGGAGGGCTTCCTGCACAACAACGCGGTGGTGCTGGGGCCGTGGGTCATCGCGGGCACGCGGCTGTGGACCGCGCCGGAGGCGCCGCCCATGCCCGGCGGGGAGATGGGCGACGAGCAGGGGGACTCCGGCTACGTGGAGCGGGAGACGCGCCGGCTGGCCACGTCGCTGGAGGACGCACTGAAGAAGGAGGCGGCCCACCCCACGCCGCTCACCCGCATTGTCGCGGTGCACTTCCCGCCCGTGTACGCGAACGAGCGGGCCACCGCCTTCAGCGCTCCCATTGAAGCGTTCGCTCCCAAGGTCTGCGTGTACGGCCACCTGCACTCGAGCGGCATCCCCGCGGGCTTCACAGGCGAACGGGCCGGCGTGCGCTACGTGCTCGCGTCGTGCGACGCGGCCGGCTTCGCGCCGGTGCTGCTGGACGAGCGCTGAGACACGCCTCCCATCAGGACAGGTGTTGCGCCGGGTGAAGGCTTTGTCGACAGTGAGGAGGGGGCCGTTAAGCTCACTCCCGGGTTCGCCCGTGAACCAAGGAGTGGAAGTCATGCCGTCGGACAAGGCCGAACTCGCCGCCCGGATCGCCAGCCTCCAGCCGGGGGACTCCATCCGCGGCCTCATCTTCAAGTCCGTCTTCGGCCTGGTGCAGCAGCACACGGGCACGAACGGCATGGAGACGCTGCGCAAGGGGGAGCTGGACCACGACTACGCGGAGCTGCGCTCGTACCCGGCCCGGGAGTTCCTCACGCTGCTGTTCAGCGCGGCGGATCTGCTGGAGGGCGCGCTCGGTCCGGCGGACGCGGTGTTCCACGCGTGCGGCGAGGTGAGCATCACCCGCTACTCCACGGGGCCCGGGATGCTGGTGTTCGGCATCATCTCCCGGGGGGATCCGCAGAAGCTCTTCGCGGGCGCGCAGATGGCGTACAGCGCGGCGGTGTCCTACGGCAACCGCGAGTACCTCACGACCGGACCCAAGTCCGGCACCCTGCGCATGCGCCGGGACATGATGCCGCCCGCGTACCACGTGGGCATCCTCACCGGTTCGCTCAAGGTGCTGGGACTGACGGGCAAGGCCACCGCGAAGCCGCAGGGCATCGACCGCGTGGACTACGACATCGAGTGGACCTGAAGCGGGACGCGGGGCCGCGCGTCTCCGGGGCTCCAGGTGAGCCGCAGGCCACGGTGCTTCAGTCGACGCGGGTGTAGGTCACGTCCAACTGCGCCACCACGCGCTCGCCCACGGAGGCCGTGCAGGCGAAGGTGTGGTCCGCGCCGCGCACGCGGGTGCGGCGCGCGCCGAACACCACCGTCTGGCCCGCGTAGGCCAGGCTGTCCGCGGACAGCTTCACGTCCTTGGCCACGAAGCGGGCCTCGGCGTTGCCCTCCAGGTCGCGGCCCAGCGTGGTCGCCATGCGCGTCATGCCGCCCGCGACGACGGCCACCGGCATCACCGGGTGCATGGCGAAGTGGCCCTTGCACAGCTCCGGGGTGACGACCAGCGACGAGCGCAGGGCGTCGCCGTCCGTGCGGAAGTCCCGCAGGTCCAACGGCTTGCTGTACGGGTTCTGCCGCAGCTTCGCCCACTCCTCCGGGGTGCGCTGCACGGTGTCCGCGGGGCGCGGCTCGCGGCGCATCTCCTGGCGCGCCTCGCCGAACAGGCGGGTGAAGGCGGCGGCGGACAGCACGTTGTAGTCCACCTCCAGCCGGAACAGCGGCGTGCCGTCCGACGCGGAGAGCAGCGTGCGCGCCGTGCAGGTGCGCTTGCCGGTGTACTCCGCCTGCGCCAGCGCCCAGAGCATGTCCGTGGCGCGCTCCTGCGCGGAGGGCTTCAGCCACTGACCGCGCGCCGCGCTGGCCAGGTAGAAGTGCTGCCCGTCCTTGGGCGCCACCAGCGCCGCGCCGCACGAGCCCAGGATGGCCAGGTGCCGGCCCGCCTCGCCCAGGCCCAGCGGCATCGCCTCCGCGTCCGGCGCCATCTGCACCGGCACGCGCGCCACCACCTCACCCGGCAGCACCGTCACGTCCTTCAGCGCGAAGTACGGGTCACGCACGCAGATGCGCGGGTACAGCTCCTGCGCGCTCAGCACCGTGTACGGCGCCGCCTCCGACAGCGGCATCCGGGGCTCCGCCATCCACGGCATGACCGACTTCACCGAAGGAACCGGGGACGACACGGAGACGGGGGCGATGGCCTGGAGCATGGGAGTGACCTCGTTTCGGACGCCGGGTGCCGGGGGACACCTGGCCGCAGGGTAACCGAGTTCTATTGCGCTGGGACAGTACTTTTCTCTGCCCCGCGAAAAGATTCTCGATTCATCGACGAAAGTGTTGCTGCCCCGGCGTATTTTTCTATGTGAACCGGAAAAAACGAGGGGCGGCGGTGCAATTTGGAGCAGGCAAGCCCCTGCGTAAAGGGCTGTGTAGCAGCCAGTGTCCAACACCAGTGGGTCGGATTTACCCCCTAGCCAAAAATCCTACCTCTGTATTTCCAGGGACTTACGGGGCTGAAAACGGCCCAAGTCCGGGAAAACACGCGCAGTGCGGGCTGAATAGATTTTCTACTCGTGGGGTGAAGTCCCGGCGCGTCGGGCCCGGGACTTCCGCTGGGGCTACAGCTCCACCTGGCTGCCCAGCTCCACCACGCGGTTGGGCGGGATGCGGAAGTAGGCGGTGGCGCTGCGGGCGTTGCGGCTCATCCAGGAGAAGAGGGCCTCGCGCCAGACGGCCATGCCGGGCTTCTTGGTGGGGATGAGGGTTTCGCGGCCCAGGAAGAAGCTGGTGCCCATGAGCTGGAACTGGAGCCCCTTCTCCCGGCAGCGCTTGAGGACGTCCGGGATGCTGGGGTTCTCCATGAAGCCGTAGCGGGCGATGACGCGCACGAAGCCCTGCTCCAGGGGCTCCACCTCCACGCGCTCGCCGGCCACGATGTGGGGAATCTCCTCCGGGATGATGGTGAGGAGGACCACCTGCTCGTGCAGGACCTTGTTGTGCTTGAGGTTGTGCAGGAGCGCGGGCGGGGTGCCTTCCGGGTTGCCCGTCATGAAGATGGCGGTGCCGGGCACGCGCACCGGCGGGTGGTCCCCGAAGCTGCCCAGCAGGTCCTTGAGGCCCAGGCTGGCCGCGCGCAGCTTGGCCGCGAGGATGTCGCGGCCGCGCTTCCAGGTGGTCATCAGCGTGAAGATGCAGACGGCGAGCAGCAGCGGGAACCAGCCGCCATCGGAGATCTTCACCGCGTTGGCGCCGAAGAAGGACAGGTCCACCAGCAGGAACATCCCCGCGATGGGCAGGGCCACGGCGCGGCTGACGTTCCAGCGCTCGCGGGCCACCACGTAGGCGAGCACCGTGGTGATGGCCATGGTCGTCGTCACGGCGATGCCGTACGCCGCCGCCAGCCGGCTGGAGGAGCCGAAGCCCAGCACCAGCGCCACCACGCCCACCAGGAGCACCCCGTTGAGGCCGGGCAGGTAGATCTGCCCCATCTCCTCCGCGGACGTGTGCACCACCTCCATGCGCGGGCTGTAGCCCAGCTGCATGGCCTGGCGGGTGATGGAGAAGGAGCCGGAGATGAGGGCCTGGGACGCGATGACGGCGGCGCCGGTGGCCAGGGCCACCAGGGGGTAGCGGGCCCAGTCGGGGGCCAGGAGGAAGAAGGGGTTGCGGGCGGCCTCCGCGTGGCGCAGGAGCAGCGCGCCCTGCCCCAGGTAGTTGAGCACCAGCGAGGGCAGCACCAGCCCGAACCACGCGCGCTTGATGGGCCCGGAGCCGAAGTGGCCCATGTCCGCGTAGAGCGCCTCGCCGCCCGTCACCACCAGGAACACGGCGCCCAGCACCAGGAAGCCGTGCCACCCGTTGTCGATGAAGAAGTGCACCGCGTGCACGGGCGACAGCGACCAGAGCACCGCGGGGTTGTGCAGCAGCTCCTTCACCCCCAGGACGGCGATGACCACGAACCACAAGGACATGAAGGGGCCGAACACCGCGCCGATGCCGCCGGTGCCCTTCCTCTGCACGAGGAACAGCAGCCCCAGGATGATGAGCGAGATGGGGATGACGTACGGCTCGAAGACGGGCGTGACCACGCTCAGGCCCTCCACCGCGCTCAGCACGGAGATGGCCGGGGTGATGAGGCCGTCGCCGTAGAGCAGCGCCGCGCCGAAGATGCCCAGGGTGATGAGGAACGGCCGGGCGCGGTGCGACTGGCCCCGGGGACGCTGCATGGCCAGCGCCATGAGCGCGAGGATGCCGCCCTCGCCCCGGTTGTCCGCCCGCATCACGAAGAGGAGGTACTTCACCGACACGACGATGATGAGCGACCAGAAGATGAGCGACAGCACGCCCATCACGTTCGCCGGCGTCGGGGTGATGCCGTGCGGGCCGGTGAAGCACTCGCGCAGGGCGTACAGCGGGCTGGTGCCGATGTCTCCGTAGACGATGCCCAGCGCGCCGAGCGCGAGCATCGCGATGCGTTTGGGAGAGTCCGGCCCGTCCGTGGGGGCGGCCGGTGATTCCGAGGGTGCGTTCACGGCCCCCGCTTTAGCCGAACCCGGGCCCGCCGCAACCGAAGCCTGGACACTCCTTTGGTTTCCAACCGCTCCAGGTGCTCCCATGTGCGCGCCTGGCCCCCTGCCCCCGAGGGTGCCGGGCCACGGAACGAGGCGGGTGCCCGTCACCAACGCTTGCGGGGGGTGGGTGTCGAGCATCCGCAGAAATCAGGGATGGCGGGACCTGGGACGCAGAGCGCCGCGGGCGGGGCCGTGTTCCCATGGTGGATGCAACGGGGGGAGTCGCATGACGATGGTCGCAACCAGGCTGGGGGAAGCGCGGCAGTACGGGGCGCGGCTTCCGGAAATCGAAGAGCGGCTGGCGCTGCTGGCGGAGGCGTCGCGGCTGCTGGCGGACGCGTCGTTGGAGCCCCCCGCGGTGATGGAGCGGCTGTGCGGGCTGGTGGTGCCGCTGCTGGGCTCCGCGTGCGCGCTGCGGCTGTTGTCGGAGGACGGGCTGTGGCTGCGCACGGTGGCGTCGGCGGCGGCGGTGCCGGAGGCGCGGGTGCGGCTGCAGGCGCTGTTCTCCCAGCGGATACGCGCGGACGAGGGCGTGGCGGCGGAGGTGCTGGACACGGGCGAGGCGCAGGGGGTCGAGGCAGTGCTGGTGCTGCCGCTCAGGGCGCGGGGACGGGCGCTGGGCACGCTGACGGTGTGGCGGGAGGCGCCGGAGCCCGCGTCGTTCGAGTCGGGGGAGCAGCTCTTGCTCCAGGAGCTGGCGGACCGGGCGGCGCTGGCGCTGGACGTGGCGCGGGCGTACGCGTCCGAGCGGCAGGCGCGGCAGGCGGCGGAGGTGGCGGCAGGCAGGCTCGCGCGGCTGCAGCACGTCACCGCGGAGCTGTCGGAGGCGCTCACCGCGGCGCGCGTGGCGGAGGTGGTGCTGGAGCAGGGGCTGGCGGTGGCGGACGCGAAGGCCGGAGCGCTGTGGGGCGTGGAGCCGGACGGGATGAGCGCCACGCTGCTGCGCTGCGCGGGCTGCACGCCGGACGCGGCCGAGCGGCTGAAGCGGCTGCCCCTGGAGGGGGACTCGCCGGTGGCGCGGGTGCTGCGCGAGTCGCGGCCGGTGTGGCTGATGGCGGAGGACGCGCTGTCGGGGTCGGAGCGGCCGGCGCCCTCGTCCGCGTGTCTGCCCCTGGTGGCGGACGGGCGGGCGCTGGGGGCGCTGGTGTTCACCTTCAGCCTGCCGCACGGGTTCGATGACGACGAGCGGGCCTTCCTCCAGCTGGTGGCGCACCACGCGGCGCAGGCGCTGGCGCGGGCGCGGCTGCTGGAGCGGGAGCAGCGGGCTCGGGCGGCGCTGCGCGAGGCGCACGGGACGCTGGAGGCCATCATCCAGGCGAGCCCCACGGCCATCATGCTGTTGGACCCCGACGGCACGGTGCGGCTGTGGAATCCGGCCGCGGAGCGGATGCTGGGGTGGACCGCGGAGGAGGTGATGGGAAAGGTGCTGCCGGCGGTGCCGCCGGAGCACTGGGAGGCGTTCCGCCACGGGCTGGAGCGCGCCACGCGGGGCACGGTGCTGGACGGCGCGCCCCTGGCGGCGCGGCGGCGTGACGGCGGCGCGGTGCAGGTGGCCATGTGGACGGGGCGCGTGCACCCGGCGAGCGGGCCGCCGCAGTGCCTGAGCGTGATGGTGGACATCACCGAGCGCCAGCGCGGCGAGGCGGCGCAGCGCTTCCTCGCGGAGGCCGGCGGGGTGCTGGCGGGGAGCCTGGAGGAGGAGGAGACGCTGGAGCGCGTGGCGCACCTGGCGGTGCCGCAGTACGCGGAGGCCTGCGGGGTGTTCCTGGAGGACGAGTCCGGCGGCGTGCGCTGCGTGGCCACGGCGGGCGGCGAGGATGGCGAGGTACCGCCCCCGGGGCTCGCGGTGGTGGCGCGGGTCATCCAGTCCGGGAGGCCGGAGACGCGTTCGGGGCTGTCGGAGGGGGACCCGACGTGCGCGCGCGCCGGCGGGACGTGCGCGTACCTGTGCGTGCCGCTGCGGGTGCGGGGGCACACGCTGGGGGCGCTGACGTTCGTCACGTCGAAGCGGGCGTACGACGCGCAGGACCTGGCGCTGGCGCAGGAGCTGGCGCGGCGGGCGGCGCTGGCGCTGGACAACGCGAGCCTCTACCGGGACGCGCGTCAGGCCATCCGCCTGCGCGAGGAGTTCCTCTCCATCGCGAGCCATGAGCTGAAGACGCCCATCAGCGCGCTGCAGCTCCAGGTGCAGAGCCTGCAGGCGGGGCTGACGCGGTCGGGGGCGAGCTTCGACCTGGAGCGGCTCAAGCGCGGCCTGGAGCGGGTGGACCGGCAGGTGAAGCGGCAGACGCTGCTGGTGAACGACCTGCTGGACGTGTCGCGCTTGAGCGCGGGGAAGCTGGAGCTGGTGCTGCAGCCCGTGGAGCTGGGGGCGCTGGTGCGGGAGGTGGCCGAGCGGTTCGAGCCGGAGTACGCGCGCTCGGGCACGCCGCTGGAGCTGTCGCTGGCGACGGAGGTGCACGGGCAGTGGGACCGGCTGCGGTTGGACCAGGTCTTCACGAACCTGTTCTCCAACGCGCTGAAGTACGGGCGGGGCAACCCGGTGCACGTGTCGCTGGAGCTGGAGGGAGACCGCGCGCGGCTGCGGGTGCGCGACGGCGGCATCGGCATCGCGAAGGAGCACCTGCCGCGCCTGTTCCACCGCTTCGAGCGCGCGGTGTCCGAGCGCAACTACGGCGGCTTCGGGCTGGGGCTGTGGATCGCCCGCCAGATTGTCGAGGCGATGGGCGGCCACATCGAGGTGGAGAGCGTGCTGGGCGAGGGCTCCACGTTCATCGTGGAGCTGCCGCGTGGCTAGCGGTGGAAGGCGGGGAGCCCCTCCGCGATGAAGCCGCAGCCGCGCTGGGATTCACGGCGGTGGAGGACGTGGCAGCGCTCGGGGGCGGCGCAGTCGGTGTCGCGGGTGCAGGGCTGGAAGCAGTAGCCGCTGGTCTCGTCGCAGGTGAGGCCCTTCGCGCAAGGGGCCTTGTCATCACAGCGGGCGCGGCACTCGAAGGCCTCGGTTTCGAGGGTGGGCTCGGCGAAGCCGCGCAGGCAGTCCTGGTTCGCGGCGCAGGGCGCGGCGTCCAGGCAGGCGGGGCCCACGAAGGGGCGGCAGATGGGCACCTCACCCGAGTAGTCCGTCTCGCAGCGCTCTCCCGCGGGACAGGCGCGGTCGCGGCAGCTGGGGACGCAGGCGCCGAGGACACGGTAGGGATTGGGGGCGCACTCGGTGCCGGAGGCACAGGCGTTCGCAGCGTGCACGTTGCACGGCGGGCCGCAGAACTCATGGACGCAGAGGAGCCCCGGCGCGCAGCGGCCCTCCGGCTCCCGTGAGTACCCGGTGCACCGCTCCCCGGCGCGCAGGGTTCCGAGCGGCACGCAGCGGCGGAGGACCTGGCCCGAGGCGGAGGTGTCCATGGGCTGGCAGGTGTCGGAAGGGGTGCAGTCCGACGCGTCGTCGCAGTAGCGGTGCAGGGGCTGGCAGTCGAGGAAGCCGAACTCCGGATGGTGCGCGCACACGGTGTCGGCGGGACATGCGGCATCCGCGTCACAGCGGTCCTCACAGGCGAGCGAGCCCCGGGTGTCGGCGTGGCAGTTCGTGGGGACGTTCGTGAGCCGGATGCCGTTGCTCAGCACGACGACGTCGGGAGGTTCGCTCCCGGCACTGTCCGGGTCGTCGCTGGCTTCGAAGCTCAGGTGGACGGGGTCGTCCGACAGGTCCGCCTGCCCCGTGAGGTCCGGCCCGGGCCACGCGAGCCACACGGCCGTGCCCACGGCGGTGACGAAAGCGGTGAAGACGATGACGAGGCAGAGCGTGCGTGGCGTCACAGGCCGAGCACCTGGCGCATCCAGCGCTGACTCTCCTCGTCCCGGGTCACGAGTCCGTCGAAGCGACCCTCGCGCATCATCTCCACGAGGGCAGCGTCTTGAGAGATGAGCCCTGCCGCGGCGAAGGGGAAGGTCGTGGTTGAACACCTGCCTGGGGTGAAGTCAGGCTCTCCCGGCAGCAGGTCCATGAACCGGGCAAGCTGGTTGAACAGCCAGTCCACGCTGGAAGCAACCGGGACCACATGCAGATCCTCCTGCATGTCGATGTAGAGCACTGGCTGGACTCCGCGCGCATCCGCCAGCGCCGGCACGACGCCGTAGTAATACGCGAGGCTCGAAACCTGCCCGAAGAGAACGCATGACAGGAATGGGGCCTGTCCCCTGCCCCGCAGCCATGCGTTCACCTCCAGGACCCCATCCGGGCCGGAGCCTGGACGGTACAGCACGATGTCTCCCAGCGTGGCGCGGCCCGCCCTTGAATAGAGCCCGGCGAGCATCGGGTCGAGCGGATCCCCCAACAGCGTTGCCCCGGGACGGGGTGCGTCCGCCAATGGCGGCTCCACGCTGACCCGGAAGCCATGGCGACGGCAAGCCTCTCCCAGCCTCGTCCAGCCAGTCCCCTCCGCATCCAGTCCAGCCAAGCGAACACGCCTCCTGAAACGCCAGGACCTACAAGCCCAGCACCGCCGCGACTTCCTTCAGCGCGGCCTTCTCCGCGGAGGCAAGCGCGGCCCCTGACTTCGATGAATCGTACAGGACGTGAAACCACCGCCCGAAGTGCTTGTGCGTGATGCGAGCGATTTCCTCCACCTCTTTCGCGGAGACGTTCTTCGCGTTCGTTCGTACGAGGGTCCAGACCGAGTTGACGCTCGAATGGACCTCCCGCGCCATGCCCACCAGGTTCTCCGCGGCATTGACGCTGCGGGCTGGAAACAGATGGGCATGCTCGATGGGCACCAGATGGTGCACCTGATACGTCCCCAGGAGATCCTTCCCCAAGGCTTGTGCCAGCTGGGGGTGATGCACCTCGAAGTACTCCTGCCGAGCCCACTCCCGGAGCTTGTCTTTCGAGTACTTGTCCGTGATGGGCGTCCGGAGCCGGTGCTCCATGTCCTTCAGCAATGATCGCAGCTCGGCCTGCTCTCCAGCCTCGAGCGCCGCCAAGCCCTCCGCCTCCGCCTTCATCCAGATTCGCTGGAGGGCTTCCCGCTCGGCGGGTGGCGTCCGGATCAGCACCGTGCGGAACCACTGCGCGGCCTTCGCCCCGCCCCTGCCGAGCACCGAGACCACCGTGGGTGCAGCGGCCTCCATTGCTCCGAGCGCGCCCTTCGCGATGAAGCCTCCCACGTACCAGTACGCGAGCTGCTCGAAGGACCACACTCCCGCGAGCCGTGCACTGTCCTTCACCTCCTGACGCCAGTGGCGAAGGATGTCCTCCTGCATCGCCCGGTACTCCCTGGCGATGTCCTCCATCGCCTCGGGAGGCTCGGAGGGTTCGAGCGTTGTCGCGGCCACCACCCTCCAGCGCGGCTCGGCTTCACCGCGCACGTGCCGTCCTTCCAGCTCCACCTCGACCTCGCGGCTTCCCACCGCGTTCGCGAAGGGCAGCAGTGCCTGGACCACCGGCATGCGGAGGTCCGTGCTCCCGGGAGCGCTTCGGCGGCCCGAACCTTCCTGGACCTCGAAGTCACGCAGCTCGGCCTCGGTGAGCAATCGCAGGCCCTCGAACTGGAGCCGTGCCCGCTCGCGCACCCTCCCCTCCCATGGGATACGCGCGGCGGGCAGCAGCTGCCGGGCCACCGTCAGAGCATCGGACCGCAAGGGCCCGGATGCGCCCGGTAGGGCTTCAGGCACCGTTCGCGCATGGGCCGCGACCTGCCCACGGACCGTCTCCAGGTCGAAGCGCCAGCGCTCCGGCCCACGCTCCAGCGTGAAGCGCAGGCGTCGCGGTTTCACGCCCACCAGCGTGGACAAGCTCCGCGTCAGCTCGCGGGAGAACCCATTCCAATCCACGGCGGCACCGGCGCCCAGGCCCGGCGTCGTGCGCCGGAAGGACAACAACGTCAGCGCGCCACCGTGCACCTGGTAGTCGAAGGTCCACGCCTCTCCGGGAGCGCCGCTCGCCCCCGCGATCTCCCAGAGCTCACGCACCACCCGGGCCGCTTCGGCCTGCCGGGCGCGCTCACCGCCCACGGGCGTGGGGCGCTCCAGCGCTCCCTCTCGCGTGAACCCGAGGCCCGCGCGCTCGGCCGGGACGTCGTCACCCGCCGCCTCTTCGAAGGACTCCCGCTCGAAGGGGCCATCGCTCGCGCACGCGGTCAGCGCACACACCCAAAGGAGTCCCAGCACCGGCAGCATCCGGTGCCAGGACCGCTCTCCACGGGAAACGGGACGCGTCATCGCGCCCCGAGCCTAGGGGGAAACTACAGCGCCAGGAGCAGCAGCGACGCCTGCTCCGTGGGCGAGGCCGCGAGGAAGGCGTCCGGCAGCTTGATCTCCGTGGGCGGCGTGAGCGCGCGGTCGCAGCTGCGCTGTCCCTCGTAGACGCGGCCGGCCTCCTTCGCCTTCAGCCGGTACGTGCAGTCGCGCACGTACACCGTCAGCTCCTGCGGCGACAGCGTCAGCGTCACCGGGCGCCCCTGGAACCCGCCCTTCGCCTTCACCGCTTCGCCGTCCTTCTTCACGTCCAGGTTCACCACCGAGGACCCGATGTTGCCCTTCACCTTCTCGTCCTCCAGCCTCAGCGTCACCGGGAGGTCCGCCACGCGGCCGCGCAGCTCACCTGGGAGCCGGGACACCTGGAACTCCGGCCCCGTGACGTTGTCCGCGGTCATCCGCAGGTTGAACTGCGTCCGCGCGATGTTGAAGGAGAGCTGATCCTGCTCGGAGGACGCGACTGCTCCGCCCACCCCCGCGAGCACCGCC
>NZ_RAVW01000117.1 GCF_003611585.1 Corallococcus exercitus
GTGGGCTCGGAGATGTGTATAGGAGACAGGGGTAGCGGTGGGCTGGTAGGCTCGGGGCGCAGTCCCAACCCCCCTCGTTTGCGTGAAGGAAACACGCCATGAGCCAGCCCAGCGCCCCCAGCCCCCAACAAATAGACCTCAACCGAACCGCCGTGGAGATCGCCCCCGAGACCTTCTGGGTCGGGAAGCGCGAGCCCGGCGGCATCTTCTTTGCCAACCCGTACCTGCGCCGGTTTCGGGGCACGGACGCGCGGACGAAGAAACCCGCGGAGTTCAACCTCCTCATCGACCCCGGGTCGAGCAGCGATTTCTCCACCATCCACACCAAGGTGGTGTCGCTGATTGGCGGGATGGACCGGCTGTCCGCGCTCTTCATCAACCACCAGGACCCGGACGTGGGGTCCTCGGCGAACATCATCTCCGCGCGCTACTCACCGCGCGCGAGCATCCTGTGCTCCGAGGACACCTGGCGGCTCATCGTCCACTTCAACCTGCCGCGCAACCGCTTCATCCCGACGGAGAAGTTCTCGGCCGGGCTGAGCGTGCCCACGGGGCACAAGCTGTTGCCGGTGCCGTCGCCCTTCTGCCACTTCCGGGGCGCGGTGATGCTCTACGACCCGCAGACGCGGGTGCTCTTCACCGGGGACCTCTTCGGCGGCCTCACGGACAGCAAGGCCCAGGGCCTGTGGGCGGAAGAGTCCGACTGGACGGGCATCCGTGCGTTCCACCAGATCTACATGCCGGTGAACTCGGCGCTGGTGCGCGCGGTGGCGGCGATCCGGAAGCTCACGCCCGCGGTGGAGATGATCGCTCCGCAGCACGGCCGCATCATCCGGGGCAAGCTGGTGCACCAGTTCCTGGAGCGCATGGAGCGGCTGCAGGTGGGCCTGGACATCATCGACGAGGCGCAGGACCGCACGCACCTCCAGGCGTGGAACTCGGTCATCGACCGGGTGCTGAACCTGGCGCGCGGCTACCTGGGCGACTCCGTGGAGGCCAAGCTCACCGCGAGCGATCAGTTGTCGGACACGGCGAAGTTCAACGGCCAGCGGCTGGAGGTGAGCCGCATGGGCAAGTGGACGCTGGAGCACGTGGTGGAGGTGCTCTGCCAGGGGGAGCCCTCGGAGATCTCCGGCCCCATCATGGTGGAGGCCACCATCGCCGCCGCTGAGTACAACCTGCCCACGCCGCACCTGGACATCGAAGGCGCGGGTGCGCCGGCCCCTGTCTCGCTGCTGGAGTCGTGACGGGTGGAGCCCAAGGACCGAGACAGCGGAGGTTTGACCTACCTGGGCCCGGAGGCGCTGAACGCGCGTCCGGGCAACGCCATGGCCGACGACGGCCTGGGGCCGACGCTGCCGCAGGTGCGGACGCCCGTGTCTCCGGGCGGCACGTTGATCCAGGGGGCCGTGACGCCGCGTCCCCTGGCGCCCGCGAACCAGGGCCTCGTCCCCGGGCAGGTGGTGGCGGGGCGCTACCGGGTGGAGAAGTGGCTGGGCGTGGGCGGCACGTCGGCGGTGTACCAGGCGCTGGATTTGAAGAATCACCAGCGCGTGGCGCTCAAGGTGCTGGCGGTGCCGTACGCCGACGAGGCGATGGTGACGCGCTTCCGCCAGGAGGCGGAGCATGCCCGCGCCCTGGAGCACGTGAACATCCTGCACGTCTTCGACGTGGGCTCGGATGGAGACAGGCACTACCTGACGGTGGAGCTGCTGGAGGGCAGGGACCTGCGGCAGGTGATGCTGGAAGGGCGCCCGACGTTGGCCAATGCCTTGCGGTGGCTGACGCACGCCACGGTGGCGCTGGAGCACGCGCACGCGCACGGCGTGCTGCACCGGGATGTGAAGCCGGGGAACCTCTTCATCACGCGCATGGGGGTGCTGAAGCTGATGGACTTCGGGCTCGCCAAGAGCGCGCATGTGATGGGCAACACGGCCCAGGGCGCGACGCTGGGGACGCCGGAGTACATGGCACCGGAGCAGGTGACAGGAGCGCAGGTGTCACCGGCCACGGACCTGTATGCCCTGGGCGTGGTGGCATACGAGCTGCTCACCGGGCAGCTGCCGTTCCGTCACGCGCAGCCCGTGCCGCTGATGCTGATGCACGTGCAGGAGACGCCGGTGCCGCCGAGGAAGAAGCGTCCAGAGCTGCCGGAAGCTTTCGAGCAGGTCGTCCTCAAGCTGATGCGGAAGCGGTCGGAGGAGCGTTACGCCAGTGCAACAGTGCTGCGCGCTGAACTGGCGAAGCTGTGGCCGCTGGCACTCCAGTCCGCCGTGCCACGTCGCTAACCGAGCTCGAAGAGGGCATGGAGCAACGGGGCGGCCAGGGCCCCCATGACAATGCTTGCGACCCCTACTGCGTTCCAGGTGTTGAAAGGGCGCGTCTCCTGAATGGCCTCCAGCCAGAACGTGGCGTCCGCCTTGTCGTCGGACATCAACGTCTGGTGAATGGCCCGTGTCTTGAGGTGGTTCCAGTGCCGGCCGACCTCCAGCAACGGCAGGGAGACCGCCCCCCAGGTCAGTATCGTGAGCACGTGGAACACGAATGCCGACAAGATGTACCGGCCATCGTGGAGAACGCTGATGCTGCGCCAATAGAAGAGGAAGAGGGTGAGGGAGAAAGCCCCCAGGAGCGCGGAAACCGACTGCCAGTGCAGGAAGACGCCGTGCACCTGCTCGATGCGGGCGGGGCTCAGGAGTTCCTTGCGCGGGTCCGGAACCGAAACCGGGAGCGCATTCCGTAGGTCATGCAGGTGGGCCCGCCATTGCCCCCATATCGTGGCGACCAGGATCATCAGTCCCAGGACCTCAAGCTCTTGATAGAAGAACGACGGAGGGTCGATGTCCAACTGGGTGAAGGCGTAGACGCTTCGCTCCTCGCCCCTGGACGGGAAGGCCCTGACCCAGGCCGGCAGTTCGAGGAGGACATACAAGCCCGCGCCCGTGAGGACAGGCTCCAAGAAGCGCCGGACGCCTGACGGAGCTGCTCCGCGCGGCTTGAGGATGACCGAGATTCCCAGCAGACAACTGTAGAGCATCGGCCAATAGAACGTGTTCAGGGCACTGTTGGCGAAGGCATTGACGGAGTAGGGGACGCGCGTGGACAGGTCCGCCACGAGGGTGTTCCGGAGTTCGATGACCCGATCGATGTCCTGCCGCACCTCGCCGTCCGTGGACGAAAGCAGGAGCTGATTCAGGGCGCCAACTCGGGTCTGTATGTCGTGTCTGAGCTGCAGGGTGCTGGTCTGCTTGGCGTTGAATCGTGCTTCGAGCTTCTTCTCCAGATCCTTTTCGTAGAAGACGCCTCGCGACCAGGCAATCCCGCCCGGAATCACGGCCGTGCAGAGGATGACGGCGGCGAACATCAAGGCCGCGGCCTTTACACCTGGAAGGGCGGGAGCCAGTCCTGCGGTCGCGGATGGAACGAGGTGCGCCGATGCAATCAGTGGGGACTGAGTGGGGCTGGGCTGCTTCGCCACTCCTGCTCTTGAACGGGCCATGTGTCCCCCTCCGGTCAATGACTCTCAGATGTCGATGATTCAACGGATGGGCATGGCTTCGCAAGGGGGTTCCAGGGCAGCAAGAAGCCATGCACAAGCGCGGCTGGAGTAGGGTATGGATGGACCTCGTCGTCCATCCCAGGGGCCCGCCATGACTGTCAAATTCAACCACACGATCATCCACGCGAAGGATCAGGTCGCGTCCGCGCGATTCCTCGCGGAGCTGCTCGGACTGCCCGAGCCCACGCGCTTCGGGCATTTCCACGTGGTGAAGCTGACGGATGGGGCGTCGCTCGACTACATGACCACCCAGGACGCCATCTCCGCCCAGCACTACGCGTTCCTGGTGACGGAGGAGGTCTTCGATTCGCTGATCGCGAAGATCCGCGACCGGAAGATCCAGCACTGGGCGGATCCATTCGGCCGGCAGGAGAACCAGATCAACACCCATGACGGAGGCCGTGGGGTCTACTTCCAGGACCCCAGCGGCCACTACATGGAAGCCATCACCGTGCCCTACGGCGGGTGGTGACACTTCGATGTCTGGGATTGAGGTTCGACACGAATCGGTGACGGCTCTCCCCGTGTCGACTTCGAGTAGAGTCCTGAAGCATGGGAGCAGCGTCGAACCCTCCGGAAGGAAAGAACGCGCTACTGCGTGGCCTTCCTTCCATTGAGCAACTCCTCCGGCGACCGTCGCTGGAGTCCCGGCTCGCGAACCTTCCTCATGCTCGCGCGGTCGCGGCACTACGGCTTGCTGTCGAACGCGTGCGCTCCCGGCTCCTCGCCGGGGACCTGCGGCCCTTCGAGGACGCGGACGTGGAGGTGGCGCTTGCGTCCCTCGCCACGCCAAACCTGCGGCCGGTGATCAACGCCACCGGCGTCGTGCTCCATACGAACCTCGGCCGCGCGCCTCTCGCGCCCGAAGCCGTGGAGCGCGTCGTCGCCGTCGCTCGGGGCTACTCCAACCTCGAATACGACCTGGACGAAGGCGAACGCGGCAGCCGCTACGCCCCGCTCATCGGCCACCTGCGCACGCTCACGGGCGCGGAGGACGCCATCGTCGTCAACAACTGCGCGGGCGCCGTGCTGCTCATCCTCGCCGCGCTCGCCTCCGGCCGTGAGTGCATCGTCTCTCGCGGCGAGCTCGTCGAAATCGGCGGTGGCTTCCGCATCCCGGACGTCATGCGCCAGTCCGGCGCGAAGCTCGTGGAGGTCGGCACCACCAACCGCACCCGCCGCGCGGACTACGCCAACGCCCTGGGCCCGGACACCGGCCTCATCGTGAAGGTCCACCGCTCCAACTTCGCGCTCGTTGGCTTCACGGAAGAGGCGTCCCTCGCGGAACTCACGGAGCTGGGCCGCTCGCGTGGGGTGCCCGTGTTCCAGGACCTGGGCTCCGGCGCGCTCGTGCCCCTGTCCGGCCCCGGCCTCACCCCGGAGCCCACCGTGGGCCAGGCCATCCGCGATGGCGCGGACGTCGTCGCCTTCTCCGGCGACAAGCTGCTGGGCGGACCCCAGGCAGGCGTCATCGTTGGCCGCGCGGACCTGCTCCAGCGCATCAAATCCCACCCGCTCACACGCGCGCTGCGTGTCGACAAGATGACGGTCGCGGCCCTGGAGGCGACGCTGGAGCTGTACCGGGATGGCCGCCCGGACGCGGTCCCCACCCAAAGCCTGCTCACCCAGCAGCCAGCTTTGTTGCAGTCCCGTGCCGAACGCCTGGCGGCCCTGCTCGCGGCGCGCGGCGTCGTGGGCAAGGTCGTGTCCGTGGATGGACAGGTGGGTGGAGGTGCCATGCCCCTGGCCCGGTTGCCTTCCTACGCTTGCAGCCTCACCGTAGAAGCGCCGAAAGTATTCCTGGATCGTCTGCGCGAAGGCGAGGTGCCGGTTATTGGCAGGATTGCGGATGACGAGGTCGTTCTCGACGTCCGGTGTCTCTCTGAGGAGGACCTGGGGCAGGTCGCGCAGGCTGTGGCGGCCGCCCAATCGGGAAGCCAGCCATGATCAACAGCGCCGTGCTCGTTTTAAACCGGTACTACCAACCGGTTCACGTGACGTCGGTCAAACGGGCTTTTTCCCTGCTGTATCAGGGCGTCGCCAAAGCCATCGACGAGCAGTACCGCCTGTATGAGTTCGAGGACTGGGCCGCCCTCAGCGCCACCCAGGACAGCATCACCACCATCGACCGCACCATCCGCGTGCCACGCGTGCTCGTGCTCGGCGCGTATGACCACCTGCCGCGCGCCAAGGTGCGCTTCTCGCGCCTCAACATCTACGCGCGCGACAACGACACCTGCCAGTACTGCGCGAAGCAGTTGCCCCGCAGCGAACTCAACCTGGACCACGTCAACCCGCGCACCCAGGGGGGCAAGACGACGTGGGAGAACGTGGTGTGCTCCTGCGTCCCCTGCAACCTGAAGAAGGGCGGACGCACGCCCGAGCAGGCCGGCATGCGGCTGCTCAAGAAGCCCGTGCGCCCGCGCTGGACGCCGCTGTTCCGCGGCGCCATCCGCAAGGTCACCTACCGCGAGTGGCTGCCGTTCCTGCACCTCGCGGACGTGTCGTACTGGAACGTCGAGCTGCTCGACGAGTGACAGCGAACGGTTCCCCGGCCGCCTGCTCCCCGAGCCTCCTGGCGACGGGGGGCCGGCACCGGGGCCGGCCGTGAAATGGCGGGGTGTCGACTCGGGCAGTAGGACGGGCTTTGATGCGAGCCTTCGTGAAGCCCGCCCCCCTGCCTCCATCCGCTCCCGCTTCGCTTGCTGGCTCCTCGCCGCGTGCGGCCAATGACGTGTCGTCCGCCGGGCCCACGGGCCTCGCGCGGCGCGCCCGCTCGCGGCGGATCATCGCGGTGGGCGGCGGCAAGGGCGGCATCGGCAAGTCGATGGTGTCCGCGAACCTGGGCGTCGCGCTCGCGCAGGCCGGCCACAAGGTGCTGCTCGTGGACGCGGACCTGGGCGGCGCCAACCTGCACACGTGCCTGGGCGTGGGCCCTCCGGAGTCCACGCTGTCGGACTTCCTCCGGCGAGGGAAGGCCAACCTCGAAGAGGTGATGGTCTCCACCGGCGTGCCCGGGCTGTCGCTGATCGCCGGCGCGCAGGACTCGCTGGACGCGGCGAACCTCAAGTACGCGCAGAAGCAGAAGCTCCTGCGCACGCTGCTGTCGCAGACGACGGCGGACTACCTCATCCTGGACCTGGGCGCGGGCACCAGCTTCAACACGCTCGACTTCTTCCTCATCGCGGATCACGGCCTGCTCGTCGTGCTGCCGGAGCCCACCTCCGTGGAGAACGCGTACCGCTTCGTCAAGGCGGCCTTCTTCCGCAAGCTCCAGCAGACGGAGGCGCGCTACGGCATCCAGGACCTCGTCGACGGCGCGCTGTCCACCCGCGAGGGCGGCCTGCGGACCCTGCACGACGTCGTCGATCAGGTGCGGCGCAAGGCCCCTTCGGACGCGGAGCGGCTGGAGCGCGAGCTGGCGGCGTTCCGCGTGCACCTCGTCGTGAACCAGGCGCGCACGGACGCGGACGAGAAGGTGGGCGCCGCGATGGTGTCCGCGTGGAAGAAGTTCTTCGGCATCGACATGGATGACCTGGGCGCCCTCCGCTACGACGACGAGGCGTGGCGCGCGGTGCGCAAGCGCAAGCCGGTGCTCCTCGAGCGGCCCGACTCGCCCGTTGCCCAGGGCCTCCAGCGCATCGCCGCGCGTCTCCTGACGCTCGACGGCCCTTCCCCCGAGTCCGCCATCCCATGAAGCCCTTCGCGCAGCAGACCTACTACGAGCTCCTGGAGGTGCCGCCCACGGCCTCCGACGCGGAGATCCGCGCGGCCCACGAGCGCCTGATGGAGTTGTACTCACCGGATTCCATCGCGGTGTACGCGCTGGGGGATCCGGACCAGGTGGACGCGCTGCGTGAACGGATGAACGAAGCGATGGAGATGCTTACCGACGCGGACCTGCGCGTCGAGTATGACCGCTCCATCGGACTGTCCACGGAGCGGCTCGCGAAGGCGGCCGCGACGGCGGATGCCGCGGACAAGGTGGACTCGGCCGCGCGGGTCGCGGAGGCCCTGGCCACCGCCGCCGCGGCGCTGGCGAAGGCCGCGGGTGCGGTGGACGCCGAACGGTTGGAGGCGGAGTCGCGACTGAAGGCCGCGGCGTCCGTGAGCGACACGGAAGGGGAGGCGCCGAGCGCGAGCGAGCCCCCTGGAATGAGCGAGGAGCGGATGCGCGGTGAGGAGTCGAAGCGTCAGGAAGCCTCGGGGAAGGACGCTCCAGGCGTGCCCCCCGAGCCGGTGATGGTGGGGGGCGTGACGGTGGTGGAGGCCTTCCGTGCCTCGTTCACCCGGAGCCTGTCGTTCGTCTACGTCCCCACGAGTCCGCTGCGCGGGCAGGGCAGGGGAGCCGCCGAAGCTCCGGCGCCCGCCCTGGACGCGAAGCCGTCCGCATCCGAGGGCGCGACGCCCGCCGTGGCACCGAAGGCCGTTGAGGCCGAGGCGTCCAGCACGTCCGCTCCCGAAGCGCCCCCGGCTGCCGCGCACGCGGCCGGCGCTACCGCTTCGGATCCCGGCGGCACCCCTGCCGCGACACCCGCGCAGGACGTGGCCGCGCAGGCCCCCGCTCACGCCACGCCGGAGCGCACGGAAGCCGCATCCCCGGCGCCGTCGGCCCCCGCGGAGAGCGAGCCCGGATCCACGATGGCCGCTGACGGATCCGCCGTCGCCTCGGGTGGTTCCGCGGTGGTCGCCGACGGATCCGCCACGGCGTCGGAGCCTGTGGAGGCTGCCCCGGCGCCTTCCGTCCCCAGCCCTGCGGCCTCCGAGGACGCCCAGGCTCCCGCCGTCGAGGTCTCTCCGGAGGCACCGGTCAGCGCGGCGACGTCACCCGCGGAGCCCGGATCCGTGACCACGAGCCCCGCGCCGGACGCCTCCAGCGCGGCGGCGGTGACGACCACCCAGGGCGAGTCGGATCCGAACCCCGCCCCGGGCGCCCCGACCCCGGGCGCCAGCACCACCGCGCTGGCCCGGACCCCGGCCAGCGGAGCCGCCCGCGGCGCCGTGCGGCCCCTGACGTCGCGCCCTATCGACTCGCGTTCTGCCGCCAACAACCCCACGGGGCCGGGCACCGTGAAGGGCCCCACGGTCCGCAAGCTCGGGGAGGCCCAGGTGCTGGCGCAGGACTCCGCCATCGCGACCGCCGAGTCCGCGCTGGCCCAGGTGGCCGCCAAGGTCCGCGAGGCCCGCCCCCGGGGCGTGGACATCCCCGCCGACGCCGAGTTCAACGGCGAACTGCTCCGCCGAGTCCGCGAGGCCCGCGGCCTGTCCATCCAGCAGCTCGCCGACCGCACCCGCATCTCCGTGCGTCACCTGGAGAACGTGGAGGCGGACCGCTACACCGCGCTGCCCACCACCGTGTACCTGCGCGGCATCCTCATGAACCTCGCCCGCGAGCTGGGCCTGGACCCCCTGCGCGTGTCCAAGAGCTACCTGGCGCTGTTCTCCGAGAAACCCGCCAAGTCGGGCCGTTGACCCGGAGGCGGCCGGGCACCCTCCCATGCGACGGGAAAAGTTGACTCGCACGGGGTGGGTGCCTAAGTAGTGGCACGATGACGGAAGAGGAAAAGGTCAAGGCGATGCGACTCGCTCGCGCGATCGCCTCCGATATCTCGCTCTACAACGAGCAGAAGATCATCAAGGGCATCGAGCAGGACAACCTTTTCGAGGTCCTCAAGGAGGAACTGGAAGAGGGGCGCGCGCTCTACAAGAGCCGCGTGAGCGCGGAGATCAGCACCCAGGCGAACTTCTTCGAGCGCGCCATCAACGACATCGTGCTGCGCTCCAAGGCGCACGTGAAGTCGAAGATCTGGTAGCGCCCTCCGCCGTGGCCTCACCCGACACGCGCGAGCACCGCGCCCTCCCGGAAGCCCGGGGCGAGCGGCTGGATGCGTACCTCGCCCGCGCGTTCCCGGACCTCACCCGCTCCCGCCTCCAGGGCCTCATCGCCGACGGCCACGTGCTGTCCGACGGCAAGCCCGGCAAGGCCGCGCAGCGTCTGCGCGGGGGGGAGCTGCTGTCGCTCCACGTCCCCGCGCCCGTCGCCGCGATTCCCCAGGCCGAAGCACTGCCCGTGTCCGTGCTGCACGAGGACCGGGACCTCGTCGTCGTGGACAAGGCCGCCGGCATGGTGGTGCACCCGGGCGCGGGGCACGCCTCCGGCACGCTGGTCAACGCGCTCCTGCACCGCGTGAAGGACCTGGCGGGCGTCGGCGGCGAGCTGCGCCCCGGCATCGTCCACCGGCTGGACAAGGACACCACCGGCTGCCTCGTCGTCGCCAAGCACGAGCAGGCCCTGGTGGCGCTCCAGAAGGCCTTCAAGACGCGCGAGGTCCAGAAGACGTACCTGGCCCTGGTGCACGGCGTGCCGCCCGCGGAAGGGCGCATCGAGACGCTCTACGGCCGCCACCCCATCCACCGACAGAAGTTCACCGGCAAGGTGAAGGAGGGCAAGCCCGCCATCACCCTGTTCCGCGTGCGCGAGGCCTTCGACGGCGCCGCGCTGGTGGAGGTGGACCTGCTCACCGGCCGCACGCATCAGATCCGCGTCCACCTGGCGGAAGCCGGGCACCCGCTGCTCTGCGATGCGCTCTACGGCGCCGGCCGCAAGGCGAAGGGCGCGGTGGCGGAAGCCCAGGAGGCGCTGGGCCGCCAGGCGCTGCACGCGTGGCGCCTGGCCTTCGAACACCCGCGCACCCACAAGCCGCTGGACCTGGAAGCCCCCCTGCCGGAGGACTTCACGAAGGCGCTCGAGCTGCTGCGTGCGGCGAGCACTCCCGCGGGCCCGCCCACGAAGGCGAAGCCCGCTTCGAAGAAGCCGGCGGCGAAGGCTACAGGCCGGAAACGCTGAGCTGCTGCTGACGGCGGGAGAGGACCTTGATGGGCTGGATCGCCATCACCCGCATGAAGACGGCCAGGAGCTCCGGGTCGAACTTCTGGCGCATCTCCGTCCACATCAGCATCAGCGCCACCTCCGGGCCGTACGCGTCCCGGTAGGGCCTGCGGGAGGTGAGCGCGTCGTACGCGTCGCAGATGGCGATGATCTTCGCGTACACCCCCAGGTTCGTCTTGGGGATGATCATCTGGATGTTGCCGCGCGCGTCGCGCACCGCCGTGCCGTAGTCCGTCTTGTGCTCGAACGTCGTCACCACGCGCAGGAGCGTGGAGCGGCTGAAGCCCTTCTCCATCAGGATGTTGCGCACGCTGATGAGCGGCGCGCGCGCCACGGCCGTCTTTTCATCCGCGGTGAGCGCCCCGCGCTTGGTGGACAGCTCCTCCGGCAGCGTCGTCATGCCCGCGTCGTGGAAGAGGGCGATGTAGCCCAGGTCACGCAGCTGCGGCTTCGTGAGGCCCAGCTCCGCGCCGAACACGATGCACATCAGCGCCACGTTCACCTGGTGGTAGACGAGGTAGTCCTCCTCGCGCTTCTGCGTCGTCATGCCCAGGAAGTGGGTGCGCTGATCGTAGGAGATGTCCACGAAGTCCTGCACCAGGCGCAGCGCCCGCGAGGAGCCGATGGGCTTCCCCGCGCGCACGGACTCCAGGTACTTCTGCAGGAAGAACACGGCACGCGCGTACACGGTCATCGCGTACTTCTTGCGGTCGACCTTCTGGTCGCCCGGCGTGTCCATGTCCTTGTTCATCTTCTCCTTGAGCTTGGAGAACTTCGCCACGCGCATGTTGAGGAGCTTGCGCCCCTGCAGGCCGTCCTCCTCCGCGGTGGAGGACTGCTCCTTGCTGAAGATCCAGACGAAGTTCTTCAGCTCCTGCGTGGTGACGGGCTTGGTCAGCGTGATGCCGCCCACGTCCTTGGCGCGCATCTCCGCCAGCAGGTAGCGCTGGTTCTCGATGGAGTTCAGGTCCACCTTCACCAGCATCCCGTTCAGGTAGTACGAGTCCTTGACGCCCGTCAGCTCCAGCCGGCCTTCCTTGCCGATGATCTGGTTGATGATGTCCTGGAGCTGGTGCAGCGGCTTCTCGAAGACGGCGTTCTCCGGGTCGTACATCTTCACGGAGCGCACGAGCATGTAGAGGCCCGCGAGCATGGAGCGCGACAGGTTCTGGAGCTTCTCGTTGTGCTCCCGCCCGTACTCCCCCAGGTTCTCGTCCTGGGTCTGATTGATCTTCAGGTTGTCGGCCATGGTGTCAGCTCGCCTCTTCCGGAAGCGCCGAGTCCCCGAACAGGGCCTTGCGCGTCTGGTACATCGCCTTGCGTGCCGCGGTGAGGACTTCCAGGGGCTGCGCCTTGTCCTCCACCACGGCCTGCAACATCTTGTAGGACTGGATGGAGCCCGCGCCGCCCAGGCCGGTGACGGCCAGCAGCTTGTCCTCCATCACCCGCCGCTTGTTGAGCAGTGACGGCTTCACCGTCAGCAGCTGCTGCATCATCGACAGCGCGGCGGGCAGGTTGGTGGCCCCGATGGCCGCGTAGACGGCGGCCTTCTCGTCGGACGTCTTCTTGTCCCAGGCGGGGTCGCGCACCAGCCGCACCAGGTCCGTGAAGGCCTTCTCGCGGTCGAACTCCGGCAGCAGCTTCGCGGCCAGCATGCGCACCTGGGAGACGCTGTCGGTGAGCGCGTCGTGGATGATGCGCCGGGCCTCCGCCGTGCGGCCCCGCCCGATGATCTGCATGACCTCCAGCTTCACCACCAGGTTGGGGCTCTTCATCACCTGGCCGAACATCTTCACCCGCTCCGGGTGGTTGCTCTTCTCCAGGATGTAGACCATGTCGCGCACCGTCTGCGGCCGGTCCGACAGCAGGCGCGCCACGAACGGCTCCGGCAGGTCGCGCGCGAAGGTGGCCAGCACGTCGCTCAGCAGGACGCGGTTCTCCGGCAGCTCGATGGTCTCCAGCACGCTGAGCAGGGGCAGCACGGAGTCCACGCCCAGCGCCTGCAGGTAGCGCGTCACGTCCTGCGGCTGCCGCGTGCGCGTCGTCTTGAGCGACTCGCCCAGCCGCGTGAGGCGCTGCTCCTCGCCCATCTTGTGCAGGAAGTTGTTGAGCAGGCGCCCCAGGTCCTCGCCGCCCTCGCGCTGGGAGAGCGCGCGCAGCTTGAGGACGATCTGGTTCACCGTGGCGAAGTCGTCCTGGAGCAGGAGCATGTCCAGCAGCTGCAGGAAGATCTCCTCCAGCAGCACCGCGTCATCCACGCCACCTTCCACCACCTGGAACACCGCGCCCACCAGCTTCGGGAACAGGCGCGCGTTCTCCTCCTCGGTGATTTCGCGCTGGATGCGGGCCTTCAGGTCATCCGTGGCGTGGCGGCCCCCCACGACGAGGCCGCGGATCTGCTCCACGCCGTCCAGCTTCGCGTCCAGGTCCTCCGCGGACACGCGCGCGAAGCGCAGGAAGTCATCCGAGTTCGTCTGGAGGCGGGAGTAGAGGTAGCCCACCACCTTGTCCACCTCCACCTGGACCTCGTCCTCGCTTGCCCCCTCCATGGAGAAGCCTTCCACCACCACGTACTCCACCTGCTGCATGCCCGCGCGCCACAGCTGCGCGAGCACGTCGTCCGCGCCGCGCTCCGGCTCCGACAGCGCGATGAGCGTGAGCGTGACGAGCTCCTCCAGGGGCAGCCCCGGCCGGAAGATGAGCTGGCGGATGCCGTCGCGGAAGAACTTGTAGGGGAGCGGCGACTCCTCGGAGAAGAGCGCCTCGCCGTACAGCATGAAGTTCTGCTGCTCCACCTTCAGCGAGAGCGGCCCGTACTTCTCCGTGTACGAGGAGATGGCCTCCTGCGCCTTGGAGAGGAACTCCGGGAAGCGCGCCTCGTTGTGGCGGTACATGCCAATCTGCTTGATGCCCTTGAGCAGGTGGAACGCGAACGTCTTCGCCAGCTCCACCTTCTCGCGAACCTCCGGCGACTGCTCCGGCTCGGCGTTCGCGTCCGTGACTTTCTGGGGCTGTGCCATGAAACCTGGAAGAATCCGGATGGGGCGGAAGGCCCCGCTGGGGGAACCCCGAGTGTACTCCTGTCTCCCGTCGGCTCCCAATCCGAGAAACGCCCAGAATCCAGAGGGTTGAAGTGACATCTGGGCAACAGCGGGCGGACTGGCGGTGAATCCCGGGTGTGTTAGGCAGGGGGCCCCTTTTGCGTCCGGAGTTCCCGTCCATGAAGCGACTGGCCGCGTCCGCCCTGGTCCTGGCGTCCCTCACGGGGTGCTTCCGCATGAGCGTGCGCAGCCCGGCGCCGCGCGACGGCGCACCGGAGGCCCAGACAGGGGCGAGCTTCGTGGCGGGGCTGACGACGTCCAACGTGGCCGCGGCGGAGTGCCGGCATGGCCTGTCGCGCGTGGACGTGTACTGGCCGTGGTGGAGCCCGTTCGTCTACGCCTTCACCTTCGGCATCGTGACGCCGCTGCGCGCGGAGTACGTCTGCGCGAAGGGAGGGGCGGACTCCGGCGACGGCGACACGGAGGTGCCGCCGTCGGTGCCCGGGCTGTAACGCGGCCTCCCCGCCTGGGAACGAAGCGGGGAGGGCGCTGGCCAGCCGTCAGTGCGACGGCGGCGGGGCTTCCGCGCCGCTCTGGCCCTTGAGGGCGGAGCGGAAGAGGACCGCGGTGAGGACGACGAAGAACGCCAGGCCCCAGACGTTGGACCACGTCGGGTGCGCCAGCTCGCTCTCGCCCACGGCGTTGAGGAACGCGCCCACCGCGTTCTCGTGCCCGAAGACGGCGGGCAGGTTGATGGCGCGCGTCCAGGCGCCGTCGCTGGCGATTTCGAGGAACGCGATGAGCACGCCCGCGATGGAGCCGCCCGCGATGTAGCCGGAGGACATCAGCGTGCCGGGGGAGAACTCGGACTCCGCCGCGCTGCCTCCGCGCAGCTTGTCCACGAAGTGGCGCACCATGCCGCCCACGAAGATGGGGGCGGTGCTGCTGATGGGCAGGTACACGCCCACCGCGAAGGGCAGCGCGGACACGCCGCACAGCTCCAGCATCAGCGCGATGAAGACGCCCAGCAGCACCAGGTCCCACGGCAGCCGCTGCGTGAGGATGCCGTCGATGATGAGCGCGAACAGCTGCGCCTTGGGCGCGGAGTAGCGGGTGAGCGTCTGGCCCTCGTACTCGCTGATGCGGCCGCCGATGCCCGGGTCCACCACGTACTGGATGGTGCCCTGGTCATCCACCAGGTAGCGGCCGGCGGGCACGGGCGTGTCCGCGCCGCGCACGAAGCCTTCCTTGTAGACGCGGTCCGGACCGGCGGTGATGAGCCCCGCGTCCGACAGCTTCAGCGACGGGCCGTTGGCCGGCGACAGCGTGAGGTTGGAGAGCGCCTGGGCCTCCATGGGGCGCCAGCTGCGCAGCTCCAGCGCGCCGTCCGCCGGCACCACGTCCAGGCGCTCCGCCCACAGCGAGCGCTTGAGCTGCGCGGGCGTCATGCCGCGCTGGGTGAGCGCGTCCTGCGACACCGCCCAGCGGTAGGTGTGCTGGGTGCGCGTCTCCTGCGTCAGCTCCGTCACCTGCACGCCCGGGTGCGCTTCCGGGATGACCGTCGTGGCGCCCTGGTTGAGCAGCACCAGCACCAGGCCGATGAACATGGCGCTGGTGAGCACGCCGACGAAGAGGGCGATCTGCTGCTTCTTGGGCGTGCCGCCCACGAGGAACGCCGTCTTCAAGTCCTGCGCGGTGGTACCGCCGTTGGACGCGGCGATGCCCACGATGGCCGCCGTGGTGAGCGCCATGAAGCGGTCCGGCGACGACGTCCAGCCGAACAGCAGGTACACGAGGCAGGTGACGAGCAGCGTGGCCACCACCATGCCGGAGATGGGGTTGGACGAGGAGCCGATTTCACCCGTGATGCGCGCGCTCACCGTCACGAAGAAGAAGCCGAAGACGACGATGAGGATGGCGGAGATGAAGTTCACGTGCAGCGGCGGCGCCAGCCAGATGGCGAGGATGAGCAGCGCGCTGCCCACCAGCACTACCGTGATGGGCAGGTCCTGATCCGTGCGCAGCACCGTGGGCAGGGGGCCCTGCGTGCGCGACTGGCGCAGCGTCTCCACGCTGCGCTTGAAGGCGCCCACGATGGTGGGCATGGAGCGGATGAGGCTGATGAGGCCGCCCGTCGCCACCGCGCCCGCGCCGATGTAGAGCACGTACGCGTTGCGGATCTGATCCGGCGACATGTCCTTGATGAGCATCCCGTTGTGCACCAGCAGGGGCGTCTCCATGCCGCTGCCGAAGAAGGAGATCATCGGGATGAGGATGAGGTAGCTGAGCACGCCGCCCGCGAAGGTGATGCCCGCCACGCGAGGCCCGATGATGTAGCCCACGCCGAGCAGCTCCGGGGACACCTCCGTGGAGAACACCGCGGCCTTGAGCCCCTTGATGGGCGCGCTGATGGCCTCCTTGAAGAGCTTCATCCCGGAGTAGGCGAACTTGTAGACGCCGCCGATGATGAAACCCAGGATGACCGTGCGCGCGTTGGTGCCGCCCTGCTCCCCGACGATGAGCACGTCCGCGCTGGCGGTGCCCTCCGGGTAGGTCAGCTTGCCGTGCTCCTGGACGATGAGGCCCTGGCGCAGGGGAATCATCATCAGCACGCCCAGCACGCCGCCCAGCGCGGCGGTGAGGAACGCGTGCGTGAGGCTGATGTCGTAGCCCAGGATGAGCAGCGCGGGCAGCGCCGCCGCCACGCCGAACGCGAGCGACTCACCCGCGGAGCCCGTCGTCTGGACGATGGTGTTCTCCAGGATGCTGGAGCGCCCCAGGGCCCGGAAGATGGCGATGGAGAGCACCGCCACCGGGATGGACGCGGACACCGTGAGACCGACCTTGATGGCCAGGTACACGGACGACGCCGCGAACACGATGCCCAGCACCGACCCGAGCACCAGGCCGCGGATGGTCAGCTCCGCGGGCGACTGCTCCGGGGAGACGTAGGGCTTGTGCGGGGCGCCATGCGCCTCCGCGAGGGGAACGCGATCATCGACGACCGGCGGGGAACCATGGGCCAAGCAGGCACTCCTGACAGGAAATCAGGGGGCCTGTTGTAGCAGGGTCTCCGCCGGGGCGCGAAAACTGCCCCTTCAGCCCTGGGCGGCGAGCGTCTCCGGATCCACCTCCGCCATGAGGGCGGCCAGCTCCGACTTGAGCTTGTCCTTGGCGCGGATCTCCAGCTGGCGGGCGCGCTCGCGGGAGAAGCCGAAGTGCTCGCCCAGCTCCTTGAGCGTCATGGGGCGCTCGTTCATCACGCGCTGCTCGATGATGAAGCGCTCGCGAGGGTCCAGGCGCATGAGGGCGGTGCGGACGCGATTGTTGATGAGGCCCGCCTCCTCCTTGTCCGCGAACTCGTCGTCCTGGGGCGCCGCGGCGCTCACCACGAAGTCCACGTGGCTGTTGCCGCCGTCCTCGCCCATGGGCGCGTCCAGGGACAAATCCCGGCCGCCCATGCGCTGCTCCATCTCCCGCACTTCACCGGGCTTCACATGGAGCTTGCGGGCAATCTCATCCACGTTCACCACGGCCTCTCCGCTGCCCAGCTTCTCCAGCTCGCGGCGCGTGCGCGCCAGACTGAAGAACAGCTTGCGCTGCGCCTGCGTGGTCCCAAGCTTCACCAGGGACCAGCTCTTCAGGATGTAGTTCTGGATGTACGCGCGGATCCACCACACCGCGTACGAGATGAGGCGGATGCCCTTGTCCGGATCGAACTTCTGCACGGCCTTCATCAGGCCGATATTCCCCTCCTGGATGAGGTCCGACATCTTGATGCCGTAGGAGCGGTACTCGTAGGAGACCTTCACCACGAAGCGCAGGTTGCTGGTCACCAGCCGGTGACCCGCGGCCAGGTCTCCCTTGATGAACCGGCGCGCCAGCTCCTGCTCCTCCTCCACCTTCAGGAGCGAGTACTGGTTGATCTCCGAGAGGTACATCGCGAGGGAGCCGGAGTTGGACGACTGCTCGGTCGAAGCCTGCATGGATGGATTCTCCAAATCGGGCCTCCTGCCGCGGCGGAGGCGCTTGAAAGGTGCTCTGGGTTCAAGTCCTACAACTTGACGTGTCTGCCCTGAGCAACCGGGATGCCAACCGGGGTTGGATGTATTCGCGTGTGTCTCCGGGGGGTTGGAAGACGCAGACCCGCGCCTCCTGGAAACGGTCTGTAACGGTTACCCGTGGCCGAGGGGAAATCCGGGGGTCTGGGAGGGGAGAAAATGCACGGCTCACGGCCCTCGAGCGCACGTCGCGACGGCTTTCGCGAAGGCGGGTTCGCTCAAAGGCTTAATGACGACGCAAGCCGACAGTGGCGACATTTCTCCACCTCGGCTGGGCGTTCCTGGGGAGGGCGGGCGACCGGCGACGGAAGCGGGCTTCCGTCCGGAGGGCACTTCTCTTCCGCTCAGGATGCGCGGGCGGTAGGGCCTGCCTGTCCGGCCGGCTTCGCGGCGCGGCGGGCGGCTTCGGCGTCCAGCGCGCGGCGCAAGGTGGCGAGCAGGTGCTCGGCCTCTCCCTCGCGCAAGGCCCTGCCGCCGAAGCGGGCCTCCAGGTAGCGGCGGGTGAGGGGCGTCAGCGCCAGCGCCAGCGGATGGCCTTCGCGCGCCAGGCGCGTGGTCAGGTCCTCCAGCGTCTCGTGGTCGAAGCGCGGCACGTGCGCGCGCTGGAGCACCGCGTCCACCCGGTCGAGGAAGCGCGTGGCCTCCAGCGCGGGGGCGCGGCCCGTCCAGCGGGAGACGAAGCGGGCCGCGCGCCAGACGACGAAGGCCACCACGGCGGCCGTCACCCACGCGCGCGGTGGGGGCAGGCGGCTGGGGCCTTCGTTCGCGGGGGCCCCGGCCGGGCGGCGCGGCGGGCGGACCAGGGCGCTCGCCAGCTCGAACTGGTCGCGGAAGGAGTAGTCGACGACGGAGTTGCGCCAGCGCGCCTCCACCGCTTCATAGGCGGCGAGCAGCTTCTCCAGCAGCACGGAGCCCTGGCTCGTGCGATTCGACGGCGGCGTCGCGTCCACGGTGACGAAGCCCCGCCCCGGCACGAGCACGTGCGTCCAGGCGTGCGCGTCCCCCGCGCGAACCAGGTAGCCGCCGTCCACGCGCGTGCCGCCGTAGAAGCCCGTGGCCAGCCGCGCCGCGATGCCCTGCGTGCGCAGCATCAGCGTGAGCGCGGTGGCGAAGTGCTCGCAGTGCCCCGCCTTGCGCACGAAGAGGAAGTCCGCCAGCGGATCCTCCGGGGTGCCTCCCTGCTCCAGCGTGTATGCGTAGTCCCTCTGCAGGAACGCCACGAGCTTGCGCGCCGCGGCCAGCGGCTCCTTCTCTCCCTGGAGCACCTGCGTTGCGAGCCGTGCCACGCGTGGATCCAGGTGCTCCGGCACCGCCAGGAGCTGGTCGCGCTCCGCCTGGACCATGCCGGTGGACATGCCCGTCTTCGCGTCCGGAGGCAGGCTGTAGGCCTCGTAGGTGTACGAGGGCGCGGTCACGGTGAAGCGCACCTCGCCGCCGCCCTGGAGCTGCACGGTGGTGCTCCGGGTGCCGGTGGGCGTGTGGGCCATGGCATTGCCCAGCCGCGAGGGCATCTCCAGGGCAATCAGCGTGCGGGCGCCGTACGCGGGCAGCAGCTCGATGCGCTGGTGCAGGAGCGTGTCGCTGGCGGGGCGCAGGGTGATCTGCCGCTCGGTCTGCTGCGCGCCGACGACGTTCGTCCACTCCATGCCGTCGAAGGTGTCGTAGGTGCGGCCCACCCAGTAGGCGTCCAGCGCGTCGCGCTGGGGATCCGGCGTGAGCGTGGCGCGCAGCACCACGCGCGGGTTGCCCTTGATGGTGCCCGCGCCGCCCAGCCGCACGGTGTTGGAGTAGCCCGCGCTGCTCACCGCGCCCAGGCCCGGCGCCGAGCGAGGCCCCACCATGGCCCAGTTGAGGCGCGGGAAGAGGACGAAGAAGGCCACCGCGCCGGCCACCGCGAACGTCAGGCCCGCGGACAGCGGCCGCATCACCGCGCGCACCGGCACGGGCTCGCCGTCCGGCACCGCCGCCTCCACCACGCCCAGCGCCAGCGACAGGCTGGCCAGCACTCCGAAGGCGATGAGGCACAGCGCGTACGTCATGTCGCCCGACAGCGCCGCGCCACCGGCCACCATCAGCAGGCCCGTCAGGTGCGTCTGGCCCTCCGCCGCGGCGTCCGGCGTGGACATCATCCGCTGCGCGGCGATGAGGCCCGCGAAGGAGCACGCGGCCACCACCGCGTTCATCGCGCCGGACGTCAGCTGGAGGCCCAGGAGCACCGCCGCCACCAGCAGCCCCAGCGCGGACAGGCGCGAGTGGCGCGCGACGAGCCGCACATCGCACAGCGCCAGCACCAGCGCCCCCAGGAAGATGCCCAGCGCCCACAAGGGGAGCTGCCCGGACACGGCCATCGCGCCGAAGGCGGAGCCCGCCGCCAGGTCGCGCAGGACGAGCCGCAGCCTCAGCGGGCGCTTCACGCGGCCTCCCGGGAGTCCGCCCCAGTGTCCGCGTCCTCGAAGCCCTCCCACGCGAGCGCCTGGAGGATGCGGCGCTCCTGCGAGGCCCCCGCCGCCGGCCGCAGTGTGCGCTCCGGGAGCTGGAGGCCCACCTCGTGCCCCGCGTCCAGGAGCTGGTGCGCCTGGGCGGCGACCTCCTCGCAGCGGCGCTCCAGCGCATCCCCCGTGAGGCCCGTCTCCAGCGCGAGCTTCCAGATGCGGCGCTCCTCGCGCTCGCGCTCCACCTTCAGCAGGCGTCCCGCCGCGGCGCTCTTCAGCCAGTGGATGCGGCGCGCGTCCTCGTTCGCGGCAAGCTCGCGCAGGCCCGCGACGTCACCGGTGCCGTCCTGGTGGCGCGGGCTGCCCGCCTCTCCGCGCGGGCCCTTCTCCGCGGGCCCGGGCTCCTTGCAGGCGTAGCCCCGGCGCGGGTACACGAGCAGCGTTCCATCCAGGGAGAACACGCGCGTCTTGGCGAACAGGCCCAGGGGCCACGTCGTGGTGACGCGCACGCCGGACAGGCGCACGGGGCCCCGGTGGGGGGCGGCCAGGTCCGCCCGGACGATGTGCTCCTTGCCGGCGGGCAGGTGGCCCAGCTTCCCGGTGCCGGTGAGCGGGGAGAGGTCCTCGGAGAACGTCAGCGCGAAGCCGTGGCCCGCCTTGCGCGACACGGCCCAGCGGTAGGCGAAGGGCTCGCGCGCGAAGGCCGCGTCCGCGCCCACCCGGCGCACCGTCAGGTCGCGCAGGCAGCGCTCCGACAGCACGCCGGACACCACCACCATGCTGAGCAGCAGGCCCAGCAGCAGGTAGAGCAGGTTGTTGCCCGTGTTGAGCGCGCCCAGCCCCACGCCGAACGTCACCACCAGGTACGTGCGGCCCGTCTTCGTCACCGACAGCGTGCGCGGCGGACGGAGGAAGGCGCGCAGCCGCGCCTTGAAGGACGAGCGGGCGGGGGCCTTCACCGGGGCGCCGCCACCTTGCGGGCGATCTCCTCCACCAGGTGCGCCGCCTCGTCCCGCGCGGACACGCCCTGCACGGCGCTCCGCAAGAGCACGCGGTGCGCCCAGCAGGGCACCAGCATGGCGCGCACGTCGCCGGGGGTGACGAAGTCGCGCCCCTCCCACAGGGCCTGGGCCCGGGCCGCGGACCCCAGCGCCAGCACCGCGCGCGTGGAGGCGCCGCGCTCCAGGTCGCCGTGCTCGCGCGTGGCCCGCGCCAGCCGCACCACGTACTCCGCCACCGCCGCGTCCAGCTTCACGTCCTGGACGAAGTCGCGCAGCGACGCCAGCTCCTCCGGCCCCGTCACCGCCTCCACCGACGGCAGCGGGGACGCCGCGCCGCGCGTGGTGAGCAGGCGCGCCTCCACGTCCGGCGACGGGTGGCCCAGCGACAGGCGCACGAGGAAGCGATCCAGCTGCGAGTCCGGCAGCGGATAGGTGCCGGAGAAGTCCACCGGGTTCTGGGTGGCCACGACGGTGAAGGGTGAGGGCAGGGGATGCGTCTCACCGTCCAGCGACACCTGGCCCTGTGCCATGCCCTCCAGGAGCGCGGACTGGGTGCGCGGCGGCGCGCGGTTGAGCTCGTCCGCCAGCACCAGCTGCCGGAACAGCGGCCCGGGCCGGAAGGAGAAGGTGGCCGTCTGCGCGTGGAACACCTGCGCGCCCAGGATGTCCGCCGGCAGCAGGTCCGCGGTGAACTGGATGCGGGAGAAGGACAGGGCGCACGCGCGGGCCAACGCCTCCGCCAGCGTCGTCTTGCCCACACCGGGCATGTCCTCCAGGAGCAGGTGCCCGCCGGCCACCACGCAGGTGACGACGCGCCGCACCTCCTCGGGCTTGCCCTGCACGGCGCGGCCAAGCTGGGCGGCGAGCCGCTCCATCACCGCGCGCGCGGAAGCAGGGGAGGGAACTGGACCGAGGACGCGGGCGGGCTGGGTCATCCTGGGCGCGGACTGTAGCCCAGGCGACCGCAAGCAGGCACCCCTCCAGGCCGCCCGTGTTCCACGCCGGATGCCCGCTTGCCCTGGAGGCGCGGACCCCTTCTTCCGGGGATGCACGGGGCCCGGAGGGCCCTACCCGTGACTCAGACGGAGAGGATGTCTTCGGGCGTGTAGTACGCCCGGTGCGTCGACGGCGAGGACAGCACACCGAAGTAGCGGAACATCCGCTCGTGGTGCGTGGCCAGCCCGCGCAGCTGCACGGCGCTGTCCTTCAGGCCGTGAGTCAGGACGCCCACCGCGCTGTCCTTGAACTCACGCAGGTGCGCGAAGTCCAGGACCACCTCGCTCTGGCCCAGCGCCTGGAGCGAGTTGCGCAGCTCCTGGGCCGTGCGGCCGTCCAGCGTTCCTTCCAGGCGCAGCGTGATCCGACCCGCCGCCTCCTGCTCCTGATGAATCTGCAGCCCCGTCATGTTGAGCGCTCCCGCCAAGGTGTGCACGTGTGTGCCGCCTGCGATGGTGAATGGCGGCTGAGACACGTTCCGGACCTCTGGAAGGTCCGGGGGGGCCCCACGCGTCGTGGGGGTGCACAGCCGGAGCCGAACACTGCACCTTTCCGAAAGATTCGGTCAGTGGCGGGCTTGCAACTTCGGTCGGAGTGTTGGCGACCGGGCGGAGCGCATGTCTCGCATCGGTCAACCCTTGCGGTCGGTTGTCGTCTGCTCGGCACGCAGGCTGATGGCGCGCTCCTGCTGGGCCTTCAGCTTGCGGAATTCCTTCACGACCTTGGCGGGGTAGCCGGCCATGAACTTCACCCGGTTCTCCTTCTTGGCCAGGATGCGCTTGGCCAGCCCCGGACCCGCGTTGTAGGCGACGAGCGCGCCCTCCACGGTGCCGAAGCGGCTGATCAGGTCCGCCAGGTAGGCCGTGCCCAGGTTCACGTTCGTCTCGAAGTCGAAGAGGTTGGTGTGGCGGCCCAGCTTGTAGCCGGACTTCTCCGCCAGGTACTTGCCCGTGTCCGGCATCACCTGCATGAGGCCCATGGCGCCCACCCCGGACACCGCGTAGTTGTTGAAGGAGGACTCGCAGCGGATCAGCGCCACCACCAGCAGCGGATCCAGGTTGTTGCGCTCCGCCTCGCGGACGATGGAGACCGCCAGCCGGCGCTGCTGCCGCTCGGGGAGCCCGGAGGCGCGCACGGCCTCGGCCACGCCCATCTGCTCCGCGCGGAGGTAGTCCGCCTCATCCTCGTACTGCTGCAGACGGGCCAGGGCCGCCTTGAGCTGTGCGTCCTTCTCCGCCAGCTGCGCCCTCAGGGCCGCGACGTCCGGCGCTTCACCCTGCGCACCCACCGGCACCTGCACCGGGAAAGCCATCGCGTTCGTCCCCACCCTGTCTCTTATACACAT
>NZ_RAVW01000118.1 GCF_003611585.1 Corallococcus exercitus
CTGCGCATGTCTCGTGGGCTCGGAGATGTGTATAAGCGACAGGGCGGGAACGGCGGCGGTTGGGGCGGTGGCTCCGGCGGCGGCCACGGCGGCGGCCATGGCGGTGGCCACCGCTGAATGAAGTGACGGCGGATGGGCCGGGTCAGACCTCGACCTGGCCCATCAGCCACGTCTCCAGCTCTCCCAGCTCGCGCTCCTGCGAGGGGTGACGGGCACGGACCTCGGCGACGGCCTGCTGCATCCCGTTGCGGCTGTGGGGCTTGCCGGTGAGCGCCGTCTGCAGGTCCTGCACGAGGTCCGGGTAGAGCGCATCCGAGAAGACCTGCGCGCGGGTGACGTGTCCGTTCTCCGCGTCGACGTGGACCTCGAAGAAGCCCCACGACAGGTACTCCACCATCTGGTGGCTGAAGCGGGGCGCGTTGCCGAAGCGCCAGTCCCACGACGCGTAGTGCTCGAAGGTGCGCTTGAGCGACGGCTGGCTCTCCAGGAACGAGGGCTCCAGCAGCTCCGGCTCCGCGGTGCCGCCGTGGAAGTCGCAGAAGGCGCCCATCATCGCCTTCACCAGCGCTTCATGGGAGGCCTCCGACTGGAGGTCGCGGATGTTCATCACCCGCGAGCGCACCGACGCGCTGCCCTTGGACTCCAGCTTCTTCGGGTGCGGCGTGAGGTAGTTGGCCAGTCGCGACAGGTTGGCGTGGATGAGGAACGTGCCGTGGTGGAAGGCGCGGTCCTTCGTCTCGCGGTACGCGCTGCCGCTGATCTTCCGGGGGCCGTCCTCCAGCGGAATCACCAGGTCGTTGCGCCCGGACGCCTGCGCGGTCACGCCCAGCCGCTTCAGCGCGTCCAGCAGGATGGTGACGTTCGCCGTCTTGTTGTAGCCCTCCTTCGCGGACAGGAACGTGAAGCAGGTGTTGCCCAGGTCATGGAACACCGCGCCGCCGCCGCTGGTGCGCCGCGCGAGGAAGACCTTGTCCTCCTCCATGCGCGTGAGGTTGCACTCGGACCACGGGTTCTGGTTGCGGCCGATGACGACGGTGTTGTCGTTGCGCCAGAGGAAGAGCGTCTGGGTGCTCGGGTCCAGCTCGCGGAAGATCCAGTCCTCGGTCGCGAGGTTGAACCAGGGGTTGTAGGTCTCCGACAGGAGGATGCGGACGCGCGGGGCTTGAGACATGGCGCGGAGCATAACCGGGCTTGTGTGCCGTCCACCGGGAGACATCCACCCCGTCCCGGGGGCGATGGCTTCGCGGGCCGCCCCACCGGAAGACTCCGGGGCGTGTCGGGCGCAAGGCGGTTCGCGCCAGGGGGCGACCATGCGTGGAGTGTTTTCCCTGTCACGTCCGCGTGCGGGCGGGCCGGTGGTGCTGTGGGGTGGGGCACAGCCATCCGGCAGCCTCAAGTACCTCACCTTCGCGCGCTACCTGGCCGCGATGCCGCCGGGCTCGCGCGGGCTGGTGGAGCTGTCCGGCGCATCGAGCGCGCTCGCGCTGGACGTCCTGGGCCGCGAGCGGGGCCTGCCCACGGTGGCGGTGACGGACGCGGCGGGCGAGACATACCTGCGCGCGCACGGCTTCCAGGGGCAGGTGCGCCAGGCGGGCTCGATGGCGGACATGTTCCACCAGGCCATGGTGCTGGAGCGCGACGGCTGGTGCTGGCCCCGGCAGCTCACCAACCGGGCCCTGGTGTCGTGCGTGGAGGCGTGGGCGGCGGGGCTGCGCGCGCAGGTGCGGGAGCGCTTCCCCATGGTGCGGCACGTGGTGTGCGGCTTCGGCACGGGCGCGACGCTCGTGGGCCTGGCGCGCGTCTTCACGGCCGGCGGCTGCACCGTTACCGGCCTGCAGCCCGCGCCCGCCAAGCCGTTGCCCGGCTGGCGCACGTGGGAGGCCCAGAACCTGGGGGCGGAGGACCTCTTCTTCGAACACCAGCCGCGCATGCCCCTGGCCACGGCCGCGCCCGCGCCGGACCCCTTCACCGCGCTCCTGGAGTGGGCCCGCTCGCAGCCGCACCCGGAGCGGGTGCTCGTCATCGCGCACAACGCCCGGGAACCGGACATCGCCCGGGCCTGAAAGGGCCGCACGCCTACCGGTGCAGCGCTTCCAGTCGCGCCCGCACGGCGGCCACTCCGTCGCGCGGGAACGCGGGCACGTGGGACAGCTCGCGCTCGGCGAGCCGCAGGAGCGTGCGCGCCAGTGCCGGCGAGTCGCCTTCCAGGGCGCGCGCCAGCTCGCCACCGGTCTCCGGATACACGCGCTCCACGCGCCGCACCGGATCCAACCCGTCCAGCAGCGACGCCTGGGGCGCGGGGACGTGGCGCGCGAGCAGCAGGCAGAACAGGCGCACCGCTTCATCCAGCCGCGCGCGTCCGCTGAGCCCCTCGCCGCGCGCGTGGCGCCCCATGCCCACCAGCACCTGCGTGAGCCATTGCCCGAACAGCCACGCGTCGTCCGGTGCCGTGCGCTGGAGCTCCACGGTGGTGTCCCGTGCACGCGCGTCCATGCGCTCCGTCACGCCGCCCTTGTCCAGCAGCACGCGGTAGCGGTTCACGCGCGCGAAGGACAGCTCCTCCAGGTCGAACACCGCGAACTCCAGCAGGTGCCCGTCCCGGTACACGACCTTGAGGCCGTGCGCCGTCTCCCGGAACACCAGCGCCACGTCCTCCGCGCGAGGCAGCCAGCTGCGTTCATGTCTCAATGTTTCAGCGTGTCCGGGCCAGGCGATGACGAAGAAGTCGTGGTCGCTGAAGTCATCCGGCGGGTAGTCGCGCGCCGCCATCGAGCCCAGCGCCACGAGCCCCCGGAAACGGCCGTCCGCGTCAGCCCTGCGCGTCAATTCCGTGGTGAAGGCCTGATAGGCGGCGGTGTCCAAGGGCGTACTCCTCTGGAAGGGCCCGCAGGCTGCCATTCCGACGCGGGGCGTTAAAGTCTGACCTGACCCTGAGCTGACATGCTTTTCAGTTAATTCAGAGGTTGGCTTGATTTTTATCAGGGGCTCGCCTTATGGGCTGATTCGCGGGTCAATCCCTTCGATGATCCGCACTCCCCCATCAGGAGCCTGTATGCGAAACGCCGTCCGGACCCTCGTTCTGACTGTCGCGGTTCTTGCCATCTGGGCGCAGCCTGCCCGCGCGGATACGTACACGCAGACGAAGTACCCCATCGTGCTGGCGCACGGCATGGCGGGTTTTGATTCGCTGTTCGGGGTGCTCGACTACTTCTACGGCATCGAGTCGTCGCTGAAGTCGGGCGGCGCGAAGGTCTACATCACGCACGTTCCGCAGTTCAATTCGACGGAGGCGCGCGGTGAGGCGCTGCTGGCGCAGGTGCAGGACGTGCTCGCGCGCACGGGCGCGGCGAAGGTGAACCTGATTGGCCACAGCCACGGCGGCCTGGACGTGCGCTACGTGGCGGCGGTGCGGCCGGACCTGGTGGCGTCCGTGACGACGGTGGGCTCGCCGCACAAGGGCGCGGACCTGGCGGACTACCTGCGCAACCACCTGCAGGGCGGGTCGTTCACGGAGAGCGTCCTGGCGTACTTCGCCAACAGCCTGGGCACCGTGCTGGGCCTGCTGTCCGGCCACACGCAGCCGCAGGACGCCATCGGCGCGCTGGCGGCGCTGAGCAAGACGGGCACCTCCGCGTTCACCGCGAAGTTCCCCGCGGGCGTCCCCACCACGTCCTGCGGCAGCGGCGCGGCGACGGGCACCCTGGGCCAGCGCTACTACTCCTGGTCCGGCACGGATCCCTTCACCAACCTGCTGGACGCGTCTGACTACGCCCTGAAGCTGTCGTCCTTCTTCTACAGCGGGTCCAACGACGGCCTCGTGGGCCGCTGCAGCTCGCGCTTCGGCACGGTCATCCGTGACGACTACGACATGAACCACCTGGACGAGGTGAACCAGGTGCTGGGCCTCACCGCGTTCTTCACCAACCCGGTGTCCGTGTTCCGCAACCAGGCGAACCGCCTGAAGACCGCGGGCCTGTAGTCCCGCAGGAGCGCCCCGCCATGAAGAGCCGCGCCGTCATTCTCGTGGTCGCGCTGTGCGCCCTCCTGGGTGCCGGCGTCTTCTCGTGGTGGAAGGTCCGGGCGGAGGACGTGCCCGGACCCGCTGTCCCGCCGTCCGCCGTTCCCGTCGCGCAAGGCTCCGTGCCGCGCGCGGCGTCCCCCGCCGTTCCCGGCGCCGCCCCGACGGCGACTCCGGCTCCGAATGCGCCGCTGCCTCCGCTACCCGGCTCGCTCCAGGACACGGAGGAGGACGGCGCCGTGCTCGTGGACGCGTCCGGGCACCTGGTGCCGAACGCGGACCTGCGCCGCTTCTTCGACTACTACCTGTCCGCCACCGGCGAGGAGCCCGCGTCGCTCATCCGCGAGCGCATCCTCACTGCGCTGCGGGCGAAGAAGCTGCCCTCCGCCGCCATGGATGAAGCGGTGCAGGTGCTGGACGACTACCTGTCCTATCTGGAGGCCGCCCGGGGTCTGGCGTCGAAGGGCTCCGCGGCCACGATGGACACCGCCGAGCGACTGGAAGCCCTGCGCAAGCTGCGCCGGGAGCACCTGGGCCCGGGCGCGGCCGACGGCCTCTTCGGGAAGGAGGAGGCGGTGGACGCCGTGGCCGTGGAGCGGCTGAAGCTGATGAAGGACGCGTCGCTGACGAAGGAGGAGCGCGAGCGGCGCATCTCCGAACTGGAGGAGCGGCTTCCTCCGGACGTGCGCGCCAGCCGTGAGGAGGCCGTGCGCCCGTTGCGGCAGCAGGCCGTGGAGCAGGAACTGCTGGCGGCGGGCGCGACGCGGGAGGACCTGCACCAGCACCGCCTGTCCACCGTGGGGCCGGAGGCCACCGAGCGGCTGGAGGCGCTGGACGCGGAGCGCGCGCAGTGGAAGCAGCGGCTGGCGGACTTCCGCGCGAAGCGCGAGGCGCTGGGCCGCGCGGAGCCGGATGCCACCCGGCGCCAGGCCGCGGTGCAGCGGCTCTTGTTCGACTCGTTCACCCCGGAGGAGCGCCTCCGGGTGGAGGCCGCGGACGCCATCGACGCGGCGTCCGGTTCCCCAGGCTCCGGCGGCGGGTGAGCGGTCGCTTCAGGAGATCTTGAAGGGCTTCAACTCGCTGACCTCTTCGAGCAGCAGCGGCTGCGCGTGGAGGTACGCGGTGGTGCGGCGCTTCTGGTCGATGTCGTCGTAGACGCGCTGGATCTGCTGCGGCGTGAGGCCCATCTCCGGGGAGACCTCCTCGGGGGTGACGCCGTGGTTCTTCGCCCAGAGGATGAGGTCCAGCTGCGAGTAGTGCACGGAGAAGTAGAAGTCCTCCTGCGACTGCTCCAGGCTGAACGTGTCCGTGGTGGGCTCGCGGTTGAGGATGCCGTCGATGACGCCCAGGTGCCGCGCGAGCTTGTACGTCTGCGTCTTGTAGAGGCTGGCGATGGGCTTCACGTCCGCGGATCCGTCGCCCAGCTTCACGAAGAAGCCCTGATCATACTCCAGGCGGTTGGGCGTGCCGGACGCGGCGAAGTTCAGCCGGTCCGCGTGGAAGTACTCCATCATCTTGCGCACGCGCTGCTTGAAGTTGGTGGCGGCGACAATCTGCACGTAGGCCTGGGGCGTGAGGCGGAAGCGCTGCTCCTGCCCGTCCACCTGCACCACCACGTAGAAGACGTTGAGGGCGTCCGTGTTGAGCCGGTCGCCGTGCATGACGATCTTCCACTTCATGTCCGGCTGGAACGCGGGGAACACGGAGCGCACGGCCGCGTCGCGCTGCGAATAGCACCCGGCGGCCTCCAGCACGGGCGCGATGTCGTGCAGCGTGTACTGGATGCCCAGCTTCTCGCAGAGCTCGCGGCCCAGCTTGGAGGACAGGCCGCTGGAGTCGCGCTCCGGCAGCAGCAGGCCGAAGACGCGGTCCGGCCCCAGCGCGCGCACCGCCAGCGCGGCGACGCACGCGGAGTCGATGCCGCCGGAGACGGCGACCACCAGCCCGCGCTTGCGCAGCTTCTTGAGGACGGCCTCCTTGAGCCCGTCGGACAGCGACGCGGCCTTGGCCTCCCAGTCCAGTTCCAGCACCTGCTTGGAGAACTTCATCGTCACGGCGACCTCGATTCAGGGGAAGAGAGTGAAGACAGCACGCGCGTGCGCAGGTCGGCCTTGAGCACCTTGCCGGTGGGCCCGCGGGGGAGCGCTTCGGTGAACAGCACGTGGCGCGGCACCTTGTGGGCCGGGAGCGCTTCGCGACAGAAGCGGCGGAGGTCGTCCTCCTCCGCGGTGGCGCCGGGCTGGAGGACCACGGCGGCGCACGCGGCCTCTCCGCCCAGGTCGTCCGGCACGCCCACCACGGCGACCTCCAGCACGGCCGGGTGGCGCGCGAGGACGTGCTCCATCTCCGCGGGGCTCACCCGGTGGCCGCCCACCTTGAGGATCTCCTTCGCGCGGCCGACGAGGAAGAAGAAGCCGTCCGCGTCGCGCCACGCGAGGTCACCCGTCCACAGCCAGCCGTCGTGGAGGATGGCGGCGGTGTCGTCCGGGGCGTTGAGGTAGCCGGGGGTGACGTTGGCGCCCTTCGCCACGAGCTGGCCCACCTCACCGTCGGGCAGCGGCGTGCCGTCGTCCGCGACCACGGCCAGCGTGACGCCGGGGATGCCCTGGCCGATGGAGCCCGCCTTGTCGGTGGCGCGCGAGGGCGGCAGGTAGGAGAGCCGCGCGGTGGCCTCCGTCTGGCCGTACATGACGAACAGCTCCGCCGGGTGGAAGGCCTCGCGCGTCCAGCGAATGGTGTCCGGGGACATGCCGCCGCCGGCCTGGGTGAGGTAGCGCAGCCGGAGCTTCGCGAGGGAGTCCGGCGCGGCCTGGCGGCGCAGCAGTTCGAAGGTGAGGGGCACGCCCGCGAAGCCGGTGCACGCCTCGGTGGCCATGGCCTCCAGCACGACCTGCGGGTACATGAAGCGCGGATCCAGGAACACGGAGCCGCCCGCGAGCAAATGCGTCTGGAGCACGCTCTTCCCGTAGCAGTAGTGCAGGGGAAGGATGAGCATGGCGCGGTCGCGCGGCGTCAGGCCCAGGTACTCCACGATGGAGCGCGTGTTCGCCGCGATGTTGGCGAACGTCTGCACGACGCCGCGGGGCGTGCCCGTGCTGCCGGACGTGTAGACGATGGACGCGTGAGCCTCCGGGGTCAGGGAGGGCAGGGCGGCCAGCGGTGTGGCGCCGGCTTCCGGATCCACCTCGCCGTCCTCCTGAAGCCAGGAGCATGAGGCGGGCTTCAACAGCCCGAGCATGCGCTCCGGGGGACGGGAGCCGTGCACGACGAAGAAGTGGCCAAGCTGCGAGCGGCCCGTCCAGCGCCGCGCGTCCTGACCGAAGATGACCGCATGGCGGGCACCCGTCTGCGCGAGGATAGTCGCCAACGAGTCCGCGCCCGTCTCGCGGTCCAGCTCCACGGCGCAAGCCCCCAGGGCCTGCACCGCGAGCCCCGCGACAGCGGCCGCACAGCCCAGGGGCAGGGCGATGAGGACGCGTGCACCGGGCTCCACACCTGCCGCGCGCAGCTGTCCCGCGAGCTTCAGCATCCGCGCTTCAAGCTGGGCGTAGGTGAGCCGCGCCCACGGAGAGTCCACCGCCGGAGCGTCTGGCGTTGCCGCCGCATGACCACGAACCCACGAGGGCGCGGTATCCGCGTGCGCGCTCATGCCGTCTCCCGCTGCACATGCGCCGACGGCGACATGCGCGGCGCGTGCTCGCTCACCACCACGGGGCCTGAAGGCGCGCTCACGCCGCCTCCAACTGCACGGCGTCCACGTCCGCCTGCGGCACGGGCTTCGGCTTCAGAAAGTGATGCGCCAGCAGCTGCGTGGACGCCACGGCGAACAGGGCCATGGTGTCCGCTTCGCTCTCCGCGGAGTTCGGCGCGCGCAGCTTCGCGACCAGCCGCTCCACCTTGCGCGCGTCGAAGACGCCCGTCGCGGACACCGCCTCCGGGGCCAGCAGCTCGCGCGCCCACGCCGGTGCATCCGGGCCCACCAGCGCTCCGGCGATGGGGGCGCGATAGGGGAACTTGCTGCGCTCCAGGATGGACGGCGGCACCCGGCCCTTCGAGAAGCGCTTGAGCAGGTGCTTCTCGTCCAGCCCCCGCAGCCGCAGCCGCTCCGGCACGCGCGCGGCGAACTCCATCACGCCCGTGTCCAGGAACGGGAAGCGCCCCTCCACCCCGTTGCCCAGGAGCATGCGGTCGCCCTGCGCGGACAACAGATAGCCAGACAGCAGTGTGCGCGCCTCCAGGTACTGCGCGCGCGCCAGCGGCCTCCACTTCGCCACCGCCTCGGGCACCGTCGCGAGCACCGACGCCACCGGATCCTCGTCCGCCACCTTCGCGGCGAACTCCGGCGCGAGGAAGCGCAGGATGCGGCCGCTGTTGCCCCACCGCACCAGGTGCGAGAACCCCAGCGCGTCCGGCGTCTCCAGCCCCGTGCCGAAGAACTCGCGCAGCAGCTCCACGCTCTGCTGGCTCACCGACAGCGTCGGGTACAGCCGGCGCAGGAGCAGCGGCCGGTACTTCGACGCCGGCTGGCGCGCCCAGAACTGGCGCACCTTCGTCTCCTTGAAGAGGTCGTAGCCGAGGAACATCTCGTCCGACCCTTCCCCGGTCAGCACCACCTTGATGCCGTGGTCCCGCACCCACCCGGAGAGCCGCAGGAACGGCGCGGGCGCGGAGCGCATCATCGCCTGCTCCGCGTGGAAGATGACGCCCGGCACCAGCGCGCCAATGTCCCCGTCGCGCATCTCCACCACGCGGTGCTCGGTGCGCAGTTGCTCCGCCACCGTCGCCTGGTGCGTGCGCTCGTCGAACCGCGCGTGCGCGAAGCCCACGGAGAACGTCCGCAGCGTGCCCCCCAGCTGCTCCTGCGCCAGCGAACACAGGAGGCTGGAGTCCAGCCCGCCCGACAGGTACGCCGCCACCGGCACGTCCGCGCGCAGCCGCAGCCGCACCGCCCGGTCCAGCACCGCGCCCAGCTCTTCCAGCAGCCGGGGCGCGTCCGCCGCATCCGGCGTCACGCCGAAGTCCAGGTCCCAGTAGCGCTGGAGCGTCAGCGCCCCGTCGCGCCACTTCGCGATATGCGCGGGCGGCAAGAGCGACACGCCCTCGAAGGACGTGCGCGGCGCCACCGGTGCCCAGAGCTGGAACGTCTGCTTGAGCCCCCGCGCGTCCAGCGAGGGCGTCACGAGCCCCCCGGCGAAGAGCGCCTTGGCCTCCGACGCGAACGCCAGGTGTCCTCCCGGCAGCTGCGCGTAGAACAGCGGGCAGATGCCCACGCGGTCGCGCGACATCCACAGGGTGCGGTCGCGCGGGTCCCACAGCGCGAATGCCCACTGGCCCTCGAAGCGGCGCACGCAGTCGATGCCCCACGTGAGGAACGCCGCGAGGATGACCTCCGTGTCGGAGCGCGTGCGGAAGGCATAGGCCCCCGACAGCTGCTCGCGCAGCTCCACGTGGTTGAAGATCTCCCCGTTGAAGACCACGGTGAGGCCGGTGGCCTCGTCACGCATCGGCTGGTGGCCGGAGGCCAGGTCGACGATGGACAGCCGCGCGTGCCCCAGCGCGGCGCCGTCCAGGAGCAGGGCCCGCTGCGCGTCCGGCCCCCGGTGCTTGATGCTGGCGGTCATGCGGCGCAGCCGGTCGGCATGAAGCGCCGGACCCGCGGCGTCACCCGCCGGGAAGGTGAACCCCGCGATGCCGCACATGGGCGTCTCAGCTCGCCTTCGCCAGCGACTGCTTGCGGTCCACGAAGGCCACCACGCGCGACAGCGAGTCCAGGTTCTCCGGCACCAGCTCCTTGTCGTCGAGCTTGATGTGGAACTCCGTCTCGATGAACGCCACCAGCTCCATCATGCCCGTGGAGTCGATGAGGCCCTTGCGCAGGAACGAGTCGTCGTCCGCGAAGTCGTCCACGAAGAAGGTGTCGATGATGAAGGTGCGAAGCGTGTCACGCGTGCTCATGGAGAGGTCCTGTCTTTCAAAGCGGGGTGTGGAAGGGCGATGCGGAAACAACGCGCCCGGCGCCATTTGCTGAGCGCCGGGCGAAAGGAAGAGGGGGCCCGTCAGGAGCCCGTGGCCTCGCGGGCCACCAGGTCCAGGCTCATGCTGCGCGCCGGGTTGCCCATGGCGAGCGAGTCCGGAGGCACGTCCTGCGAAACGATGCTGCCGGCGGACACCACCGACCGCGCGCCAATGCGCACGCCCGGCAACAGGATGGCGCCGTGGGCCACCCAGACGTCGTCCTCGATGATGATGGGCGAGATGCGCTGGCCATCCCGGTCGCTCACGCGCACGAAGGACGCGAACATGCACCGCGCGCCAATCTGCACCGACTCCCAGGCCTCCACCGACGCGCCGTAGTTGAACTGCGTCTCCGAGCCCACCAGCAGCCGCGCGTGCTCGTAGCAGACCACCGACGTGGGCAGCATGCCGCCCAGGAACGTCAGCTTGTCTCCGAACTCCGCGTGGCCGTCGTTGCGCGCGGCCACCTGGCCGTACGCCGCCACGTCCCGGCCCATCTGGAAGGCGCGGAACAGCCAGCGCGCCCGCGCGACGGCCACCATGCGCTCGGCACGGGGGAACACCTCCGTACGGACCATCTGGAGGCTCGCGCGCGCCAGCTGGAGCGCCTCTTCGCGGGAGGGGATGGCGGGCTTCATCGCGCCACCTCGCGCCGCAGCACGCGCGCGGGAGAGCCGCCCACCGTCACGCCCGGCGGGATGCGGCGGGAGATGACCGTGCCGGACGCCACGCTCGCGCCCTTCTGCAGGTGCGCCCCCGGCAGCAGGATGGAGCGGCTGCCCACCGAGACGCCTTCCTCCACAACCAGCGGCACCGACTGCGGCCGCGCGTGCCGGTTGCCGCGGACGGGGTGGTACATGTTGTCCATCAGCTTGCACCACATGCCCAGGCGGCTGCGCGCGCCCAGCGTCACGAGCGACTGCGCTTCAATGGAGCTGCCTCCCTCGATGGTCACGTCGTCTTCAATCACGATGCGTCCCCCCCGCTGCGCGTGCAGCTCGATGGGCGCCATCCGCGCATCGAACACCACACGGTCCCCGATCAGGATCTCCCCCCCGCCGTGAATCCAGACACGGCCCCAGACGGTGGGGGTGGCGCCCACGGCTTCACAGCGGCGCAGCTTCAAACGCGCGACGGCCGGCCCCATGCCGAGCATCATCATCAACGGAAGGCCCATGGCTCAGGGACCGGCCTTCGCGGAGGCGGGCGCCTCGCGCGGCGTCTCGGGCAGGGCCGCCAGGAAGGCGACGAGCGCGGAGGCCACGCGCGCCTGCCCCTGCGCGTTGAGGTGCCCGCCGTCGTCTGAGTACGCCGGCACCAGCGCCGGATACGCGCGGCCGTTCACCTCGTATGTCTCGCGGGTGCCGTCCGCCTGCGACGACTCCAGCGCCGCCAGGTCGAACAGCGGCTCCTTGCCGCCGTAGGCCTGCCGCATCAGCGCGTTGAAGGCCTCGCGCGACACGTTCTCCCCGACACCGAAGACGGGGCGCCCGCGCAGCTCGTTGAACCAGGCCTTCGCCCCGCGCTGCACCGTGGTCAGCGGCGCGGTGACGTGCACGAAGGTGACGCCCGGGTGGCGCGACTTCAGCCCCGCGAGCGTGGCGCGGTACTTCTCGAAGAGGGCCTTCGCGTCCGTGCTGGCGTTGAAGTCGATGTAGCAGAACTTCATCAGCGCCACGTCCACCTGCTTCGCGACGCCTCCGTCCAGCAGTCGCTCGAAGTGCGCGAGCTTCGTCTCCGGCTGCTCGTTCTGGCCCACGAACGCGTGCGCCAGCGTGCCCTGCGGAATCGTCGCGCTCGCGTCCTTCACCTCCACGATGGCGGGCGCCGTCGCGTTCGGCGAAGGCAGCAGGCCGCGCACGCCGTCCAGGATGTTGCCGCCCACCGACTGGTGGCCGAAGAACACGCGGCGGTGCGACAGCCGCTCCAGGCCCACGAGGGTCGCGTCTGGCTTTGCCTCCGCCGTGGCCGCCGCGCTCTGGGGCAGGGCCATCAGCAGTGCGCCCGGGAGGAGCAGGGCGCCTAATCGCGCGGGAAAGCCACGAATGACTTGCATGTGTGAACCTTTAGACCTTTCCGGCTCCGAGCGTCAAAGCCCCTGGCGGCGCGGTTGGATGCATGCCTTCCAGGCCGCCTGGAACTCCAGGACAGAGGGTCGTGACTGCCCCGGAGCCGGCTGGGGGAAAGCCGCTACTCGTGCGTCAGACCGAAGAGGGCCCGAAGCCTTCCGAGGATGCGGCCCGCTTCCGGCGAGTGGTCCGGGCCACCACCAGAAGCCTGGGCCACGGCGCGCAGCTGGGTGCGGCGCTGGGCGAGGAGCGCGGAGAGCTGCCGGGCGAGACCCGGATAATCGGAGAACAGGCGCGCGAAGGTGGGCCGGTCCAGCTCCAGCAGCACGGAGTCCTCGAGCGCCACGACGGTGGCGGCACGGCGCTCTCCGGTGAGCAGCGACATCTCCCCGATGTAGTGGCCCGGCCCCAGCCGGGTGATCTCGGACTGGAGCGTGCCGGCGCGCACGCTGACCTCGCCGGAGGCCACGACGTAGAAGGTGCCGCCCTCGTCGCCCTCCTGGATGATGCGCTCGTTGCGGCCGAAGCGGCGCACCACCACCTCGCACCGCAGGCGCTCCAGCTCCTCCGGGCCCAGCGGCGCGAAGAGGTCCACCTGGCGCAAGAGCTCCCGCACCGTGTCGTCCGCCAGCTCGCGGCGGCGGTGGCCCGTCTCCCGGCGCAGGGTCACCGTGCGCTGGGCATGGGGCAGCTCCAGCCCCTCGCGGCGCAGCCGGTACCACAGCCGCGTGTGCAGCTCCTCCTTCACGGTGTCCGACATCGCGAAGTCGTTGAGGAAGACGCGGATCATGTACTGCGCGTTGGAGTCCGTGAAGGCCACCGTGCGCGCGAGCGGCGGCGGCTGCACCAGCACCTGGGGAATCTCCCGGGCCACGTCCAGGAGCGCCTGCTTCACCTGGTTGGGCGGCGCGTCCAGCGACACGCCGACCTGCATCTCGATGCCCACGGGCTCGCGGTGCTGGGTGAAGTTCTTCACGTGCTCCTTGCCCACCATGCTGTTGGGCAGGGTGATGACCTCGCGCCGGAAGTTGGCGATGCGGATGGAGCGCCACCCGATGTGCACCACCCGTCCGGTGTGCTCGCCAATGCGGATGAAGTCGCCCACCTCGAAGGGCCGGTCCAGCTGCAGCGACAGGCCCGCGAAGAGGTTGCCCAGCGTCTCCTGGAGCGCCAGACCGATGACCACCGTCAGCACCGCGGACGTGGCCAGCAGGCCCGCCAGGTCCAGGTTGAGCTGGCTCTGGAGGATGGGGACGGTGGCGAGCGCGTACAGCGTGAAGTCGATGACGTCGCGGAGAATCTTGGGCGTCGTCACCGGCGAGCGCATCCGCACCAGCTTCAGCGCGAACGCCACCCCGGCCCGGATGACGCCGTAGGCGAACGTGAGCATCCAGCCCACGTGCACGAACTTGTACAGGCCCTCCGGCGTGGTGGCCTCCGGCAGGATGCGCGAGACCAGCCGGAGCACCAGGAAGGCGAGCAGCATCCGGACCGCGCCCCGGAGGTCGTCGCGCAGGTCCGGGTCGCGCGTGGTGCGCTGGATGCTCAGCAGGAGCACCGTCAGGACGGAGCCCGCCAGCAGGGGGAGGTGGCCTTCGAGGAAGTTCAGCACGTCCGACGAATCAGACCGGCGGCGCGCGCACGGGTCAAGGTGGCGGTTGACGGGTGCCCTCCGAGCGGAGATACACGCCCCCCATGACGCTTGCCTCGGTGCAGGGACAGCCCCGCGCGATGGACGCGCTCCAGTCCGCCTTGCGGTCTGGCTCGGTGCATCACGCCTATCTGTTCGCCGGGCCGGAGGGGGTGGGCAAGGAGCTGGCCGCGGTGGGGCTGGCCCAGGCCCTCACGTGCCCGGAGGCCCCGGAGGTGGGCTGTGGCAAGTGCACCAGCTGCGTGCGCATCACCAAGGGTCTGCACCCGGACGTCACCTGGGTGATGCCGGACGACGAGCGCGTGTCGCGAGGACTCGCGGGCCGCTCCGACTTCACCGGCACGCCCAGCCGGGAGCTGCGTGTGGAGCAGATAAGGCAGCTCCAGGAGCGGCTGGCGCTGCGCGGCCTGGAGTCCAAGCGCAAGGTGGCCATCCTGGTCAGCGCTGAGCAGATGAACGTCCAGGCGCAGAACGCGTTCCTCAAGACGCTGGAGGAGCCGCCCTCGGAGACCACCCTCATCCTGGTGGCGAGCGCCATGGACCGGCTGCTGCCCACCATCCGCAGCCGGTGCAGCAAGGTGTACTTCGGTCCGCTGCCGGTGGACCTGGTCGCACGGCACGTGCAACAGGAGCGCAAGCTGGACGCGGATACCGCCGCCCTGGCCGCGGTGATGTCCGGGGGCAGCCTGGGCCGCGCGCTCGCGCTGGACGTGGACGCGCTGAAGGAGCGCAAGGACGTCCTCACCGCCTTCGAAGCGCTGAGCGGCGATGACATCCCGGCCCTCCTGCGCTTCGCGGAGGCCCACGGCGGCTCGCGCGAGGACGCGGACACGGCGCTGGAGCTGCTCATCCTGTGGACGCGGGACGTGTCGCTCGCGAAGGCGGGGGCGCAGGACGCGATGGCGAACCGGGACCTGAAGGCTTTGGCGGAGGAGGCGGCGAAGCGCACGTCGGAGGCCGCGCTGCACCGGCGGCATTCGCTGCTGGAGTCCGCGCGCACGGCCATCGGCTCGCGCAACGGCGCGCCCCGGCTGCAGCTGGAGCGGCTGCTCATCGAACTGTGCGTGGAGGGCCGATGAGCGCGGACATGGACGAGGTGCTGGCGGAGGTGAAGGGCGGCAAGGTGTGGCCGCTGTACCTCCTGTGGGGCGAGGAGTTCCTGGTCAGGAAGGGCGCCGACGAGCTGGTGAAGACGCTGGTGCCGGACGCCGCCATGGGGCTCAACCTCGCGGTGCTGGACGCGGCCTCCCCGCGCGAGGTGGCGCAGGAGCTGGCCACCATGCCGCTGTTCCCCGGGCGCAAGGTGGTGCTGGTGCGCGACCCGGAGTTCCTCGCGCCCAAGAAGGGCAAGGGCGACGCGCTGGCCAAGGCGCGCGACGCGTGGAAGGCAGGCAAGCGCAAGGAGGGCGCCCGGCGGCTGCTGGCGCTCGCGGGCCGCGCGGGCTGGGGCGTGGAGCAGTTGGATCCCCGCGTGCCCGGCGCGCCCACCGTGGAGCAGTGGAAGGACGAATTGAACGTGGACCTGGCGGAGGCCGACCTGGCCTTCCTCCAGGAGGTCGCGGCCTTCTGTCGCGACGAGCGCATCAGCGCCCCGGAAGGGGACGCGTCCGCGCTGCTGGAGCTGCTCCAGAAGGGCGTGCCGCCGGGGCACGCGCTGGTGCTGGCGGCCACGGACGTGGACTCGCGCAGCCCGCTGCTCAAGTTCGCGCAGGACAAGGGCCGCCTCTTCGAGCGCAAGGTGGCCGCGCGTCACAAGGACCTGGACCTCACGGAGATCGCCAGGGAGTTCCTGGTCCCCTTCAAGAAGAAGCTGGGGCCGGGCGCGCTGGAGGGGCTGAAGGAGCGCATCGGCGGCAACATCCGGCTGCTCCAGTCGGAGCTGGAGAAGCTGGCCGTCTACGCGGAGGGGCCCACCATCGAGGCCCAGCACGTGGCGCTGCTGGTGCACCACGCGCGCGAGGAGGAGTTCTTCGAGCTGACGGAGGCGCTCCAGAAGCGCGAGCTGCGCGATGCGCTCTCCTACGCCGAGGACGCGATGGGGCAGGGCACGCACGCGCTGCAGCTGTTGGGCGCGGTGGCGTCCATCGTCCGCTCGCTGCTGGAGAACCACGCCTGGCTGGAGAAGTACGCAGGAGGGCAGCCTCCGCGCACCGGCCGGGACGTGGAGGCGCGCATCCTCCCGAAGCTGGAGCAGGAGCTGAAGGCCACCAAGCGCAAGACGCCCAACGCGTGGGCGCTCGCGTTCGGCATGCAGGCCGCCGCGCGCTACGAGCGCCGCGAGCTGCTCAATGCCCTGGTGGCGTGCGCGGACGCGGACCTGGCCCTGAAGTCCTCCGCCAGCGGGAAGCTCGTCATCGAACGGCTGTTGTGGACGGTGTGCACCCGCGCCTGAAGGGGCCCGGGTGGAAGGAGCCGCCATGGCGGACAAGCGACGCTTCGACCTCTTCGCGGACCTGCTCGTCACGCGCTTCCCCCAGGCCTCGCGCGTCTATGACATCGCCGGCGGGATGGGGAAGCTGAACGAGTCCCTCACCCAGCGCGGGCGCACGGTCACCACCTTCGATCTGCGCCACAAGCACCTGCCCGTGCGCTACGCCCAGCGGCTCTTCACGCTGGAGGAGCCGTGCGAGGCGGAACTCGTCGTGGGCATGCACCCGGATGGCGCCACGCGGATCATCATCGAGTACGCCGCGCGCCACGGGTTGGGCTTCGCCGTCGTTCCTTGCTGCTCCGACAATGGGATGCCCTACAAGCCGTGGATGCGGCACCTGGCCGACGTGGCCCGCGACGCGGGCTTCACCACGGTGGAGGAAGCCGAGCTCCCCATGGATGGCCGTGCGCGGGTGCTGCTCGGCGTGTGGCGCTGACGCACACCCCGCGAATTCGGGGACATCCTTTGCACAGCAAGAAAAAGCCGCCAACCGTGGATTGCCCGAATAGAGGACACACCCGGCGTGGACTGTCACGGTTCAGGACAGGGGCTCGCGTCCGGAAAAATCCCCAGCAAGAACGCGGGCTTGCGGCTCGTTCGTAACATTTGCTTCCACATTACAGAAGATGAACTGGGCGCTGATGTGCCAGCTGCGTTTCAGCGCCTTCCGTTACTGCGAGGTATTTCGCGGGCTTAATGAGTTGGCCTGAAGAATGCTGAAAGGAGCGCTGCCCTGGCGACCACCCCCTTGCGCCGGGCAGGAGGCAGTACCTTGGTTCGCACTCGTTTCGTTTCAGCCCTGCTGGCCTTTCCCCTCATCGCTTGTGGCGTCGGGGAGATGGACTCCAACACGCAGGACGGCCAGCAGAAGCCGGATGAAGTGGCGGAAGTGCAGAACGCCCTGAGCGTGATTCCGGGCGCGCAGATCGTCGGCACCAACAGCGATGGGACGCCGCACACCATCCAGGGTCGCCTGGGCCAGGCGGACCGCCCCCTGACGGGCTTCGCCGCCGCGGACGTGCACACGGCCATCGCCGGGTCGCTGCCCTCCATCGCGTCGCTGTTCCGCCTGAACGCCTCGGACCTCCAGGTCCGCCGCATCTCCGTGGACGACCAGGGCACGTCGCACATCCGCTATGCGCAGACGATGAACGGTCTGCCGGTGGTGGGCGAGGAGCTGGTGGTGCACGTGGACCGCTCCGGCGCCATCTTCGGCGCGAACGGCTCCGCTCGCTCCGGTGGCTCCGTGTCCGCGCGTCCGCTGGTCGCCGCGGAGGCCGCCAAGACGTCCGCGCTGCGTGACACGCAGGGCACGGGCCTGGCCGCGGAGAGCGCGCGCCTGGTGTACGTGAAGGCCGAGCAGGACGGCCGCCTGCACCTCGCGTACGAGGTGAAGGTCACGGGCGAGTCCGCGTCCATGCCGCTGCGCGACCGCGTCTATGTGGACGCGCTCAACGGCGCCACGCTGCTGCGCGTTCCGGAGATCCACACCGCGCTCAACCGCAAGGTCTACAGCGCGAACAACACCACCACCACCCCGGGCACGCTCAAGCGCAGCGAGGGCCAGGCGGCCATCGGTGACTCCCATGTCGACATGAACTACGACATGCTGGGCTACACCTACGACTGCTACAAGACGAACTTCAACCGCGACTCGCTCAACAACGCGGGCCAGACGCTCGTCAGCACGGTGCACTACAGCAAGAACTACGTGAACGCCTACTGGGACGGCACCCAGATGGTGTACGGCGACGGCGACGGCGTGAACTCCATCGAGCTGGGCAAGGACGCGGACGTCACGGTCCACGAGCTGACCCACGCCGTGACGGAGAACGAGTCCAACCTCACGTACTCCGCCCAGTCCGGTGGCCTCAACGAGTCCATGTCCGACACCTTCGGCGCCATCTGCGAGAGCTGGAAGTCCGGCACGTGGAGCACGGCGGCGGACATCTGGAAGGTCGGCGAGGACGTGTGGACCCCCGGCACGGCCGGTGACGCGCTCCGCTACATGGACGACCCGGCGAAGGACGGCGCGTCCATCGACTGGGCGCCGAACTACTCCGGCCAGGACGTGCACTACACCTCTGGCGTCCCGAACCTGGCGTTCGCGCTGCTGTCGAAGGGTGGCACGCACCCGCGCGGCCGCAGCTCCATCGTCGTGACGGGCATCGGCGTCCAGAAGGCCGCGCAGATCTGGTACTACGCCAACACCAACCTCTACACGGCCAGCACCACGTATGACCAGGCCAAGACCTGGACCATCCAGGCCGCCGCGGCGCTGGGCTACGACGCCGCCACGCAGGCTTCCGTGAAGGCCGCCTGGGAAGCGGTGGGCGTGGGCGTGACGGTTCCGCCCCCGACCTGCACCCTGCTGACCAACGGCGTGGCGAAGACGGGCCTGTCCGGCGCGTCCGGTTCGTCGGCGTACTACTGCATCGACCTGCCGGCCTCCAAGGCGTCCACCTACGTCATGAGCGGCGGCACGGGCGACGCGGACATGTACATCAAGTTCGGCTCCGCCCCGACGACGACCTCGTACGACTGCCGTCCGTACCTGTCCGGCAACAACGAGTCGTGCTCCGCGGCGGCGAAGACCGCTTCGGGCCGCATGTACATCATGCTGCGCGGCTACTCGTCGTACAGCGGCACGTCGCTGAAGGCCACGTACTAAGCCCCTCGCGCGGGTCCGGCGTGAAGCCACGCCGGGCCTCGTGAAGGTCACCTTCCGCCTCCGGGGCTCGCGTCCCGGGGGCGGTTGTCTTTTGCGGGCCTCCCCGGGCGGCGGCCGGGGGAGCGGCCTGCTTGGGGTCCGCCGTGCGGGAACGGGGTAGGGTGGCCCGACTTCGCACGCGGGAGCTTGCATGGGGCGGCGGCTGGGCCTGGTGTTGCTGACGGTGGTGGTGGCTTCAGGAGGCCTGTCGTGCCACCGGGAGACGCGCGCTTCTCGCACCTGCGTGGTGCTGTCGGTGGGCGGCACCAAGGGGCTCGCGCACGTGGGCGCGCTGGATGCGCTCGTCGCCCGGGGCGTCCCCATCGACTGCGTGGTGGGCAACAGCATGGGCGCGGTGGTGGGCGGCCTCTACGCCTCCGCGCCCGGGGACAACCTGCGCCAGCGCTACCGGGCCTTCTTCGCGGCCTATGAAGACGAGACGCGCCGGACGACCGCGGCGCGCGGCGCGGTGGGCGCGGCCGTGGGCCTGCTGGCGGTGCTGATGTCGGGCGGCGCGCTGGGACCGGCCGTCGCGGCGGGAGCGCTGGGCGCGGCGAGCGGCGCGGCCTCCGTGCCCCGCTTGAGCCACGAGCGCTTCACCCATGTGCTGGAGCGCTTCTACGCGGGCGCGCGCGTGGAGGACCTGCCCGTGCCCTTCGCCACCTTCCACCAGGAGCCGCTGAACGGAGGCATCCAGCTGGTCACCGTGACGCGCGGCCCGCTGTCGGAGGCCGTCGCCGCGAGCGCCGCCAACCCGCTCCTGTTCGAGGACGCGTCGCTGGAGCGCATCGACCCGGGCGCGGACCGCGTGTCCGCCACGCCCGTCCATGACGCGTGTCAGCTGTTCCCGGGCGCGCGGCTCATCGCCATCAACGTCACGGGCGAGCCGGCCTTCTACCGCTCCGACCTGGGCTGCGACGTGCGGGAGGTCCGCGTGGACGTGGCCATGCCCCCGCCGGAGGCCTTCACCGGCCGGGGCCCCGCCTTCGAGGCCACCTACGACGCGGGCCACGACGCGGTGATGCGCGCACGGCTGGACTGAGAAGCGGCAGGGCCCTTCAAGGCGCCGTGAGCAGGCCCGTCACGTCCCGCCAGCCGCCCTGGCAGGGGGCGTTGTCCGTGGCCAGGTAGTGCCCCACGCGGCCGGGTGCCAGCGCGACGATGGCGGACGAGCGCGTCCCGTAGCCTTCCGTGTGGATGCACAGGGCCTGCAACTGCTGGAGGAAGTCCGCGGGCAGGTCGTTCTCCGCGAGCGCCCCCGTCGCGGCCTCCCGGGGCGGCAGGGCATGGTCCGCGAGGGCCGCCTGGAGCCCCGTCACCAGCTCCGGCCACGGGCGCTTTGCCACGCCTTCAGCCAGCGCGTGCGCCCGCTGGACCTTGGGCAGCGCCAGGTTGTCCAGGTTGTCGTTGGGCAGCACGTGCACGCCGGCCGGGACGTCCTCGTGCAGCAGGTGGGCGTGGCCCGGCCGCGCGTAGGCCACCCGCAGGGTGCGGGCGTCCCCGTAGAGGAGGTTGAAGGGAAGGAACTCCGGGGCGGGCAGGGTGCCGAGGTAGCGCTCGATGGCCTCCACCGAGCCCGCCTGGAGGGCCCGCAGCACCACCTCGCCCCGGGAGCGGGGGGCCAGGCCCAGGCTCCGGGCCCCGCGCTGGTTCGTCAGGGCGACGACGACTCCCTCGTGGGTCACCCCCATCCACGTGCCGCCCCGCTCCACGTCCTGGCCGCCCACCACGCGTGGGGACTCGGAGAGGACCTTCGGCCCGTGGGCCGGGCGCGCGTAGAGCTCATCCCGGTTGGCGGCGAGGACCAGCGGCCACTCGGGATGGACGTTACGGAGGATCAGGACGGTGCACATGGCGTCCGGTCGATAACATCCACCTTCGTGCCATGCACCTCCCCGGCGTGCATGTTGGCGATGACCTCGTATCCCCGAGCGGCTATGGTCCGCCGCCCTCAGGAGAGTCCCATGGCGGAGAGAACCCTCGTCACCAGCGCCCTTCCGTACGCGAACGGCGCCGTCCACCTCGGCCACGCCGTCGAGTACATCCAGACGGACATCTACGTCCGCTTCCTTCGCTCGTGCGGCCAGGACGTCGTCTATTTCTGCGCGGACGACACCCACGGCACGCCCATTGAAATCAACGCCGCGAAGCAGGGCATCCCGCCGGAGCAGTTCGTCGCGCGCTTCCACGACGAGCACCAGCGCGACTTCCGCGACTTCGACATCCGCTTCGACTACTTCCACTCCACCAACTCGCCGGAGAACCGCCACTACGCGGAGCTCATCTACGGGCGCTTGAAGGACGCGGGCGACATCGACCGCCGCGACATCGAGCAGACGTACTGCGAGAAGGACAAGCGCTTCCTGCCGGACCGCTTCATCCGGGGCACCTGTCCCAACTGCAAGTCGGCGGATCAGTACGGCGACGCCTGCGAGAAGTGCGGCAAGACGTACAACCCCACGGACCTCATCGACCCGAAGTGCGCGCTGTGTGGCACGCCGCCGGTGCGCCGCAACTCCGTGCACCTGTTCTTCAAGCTGTCGCGCCACGCGGACTTCCTGCAGGAGGTCCTCAAGCGCCCCGGCTTCATCCACCCGGGCCTCGCCACCCAGCTCCAGGGCTTCTTCGAGAAGGGCCTGGCGGACTGGGACATCAGCCGCGACGGGCCGTACTTCGGCTTCGCGATTCCGGGTGAGACGGACAAGTTCTTCTACGTCTGGCTGGATGCGCCCATCGGGTACATCGCCACGACGGAGAAGTGGGCGAAGGAGTCGGGCCGCTTCCCGGACGCGCTCGCGTACTGGGGCAAGGACGCGCCCACGCGCATCGTCCACTTCATCGGCAAGGACATCGTCTACTTCCACGCGCTGTTCTGGCCCGCGGTGCTGAAGGTCGCGGGGTTCCACATCCCCAACGAGATCAAGGTGCACGGGCACCTGACCGTGAACGGGGAGAAGATGTCCAAGAGCCGCGGCACCATGGTGGCCGCGCGTGACTACCTGGACCTCCTGGACCCCAGCTACCTGCGCTACTTCTACGCGGCCAACCTGGGCGCGGGCGTGGAGGACCTGGACCTCAACCTCAAGGACTTCCGCCTGCGGGTGAACGGCGAGCTCGTCAACAACGTGGGCAACCTGGCCAACCGCGCGCTGTCGCTGCTGGCCGGGCCGCTGGAGAAGAAGCTCGCGCCGGGCCGCGCGGAAGGGGCGGGGCGCAAGCTGGTGGAGGACGCGCTGGCGCGCGTGCCGGAGGTGCGCGAGGCGTTCGAGAAGCTGGAGTACCGCAACGCCATCAAGGTCATCACCGAGATCGCCTCCACCGCGAACGCGTTCCTGCAGACGGCCGCGCCGTGGGCGCTGGTGAAGAAGGACGCGGAGGCCGCGCGGGCGGACCTGTCGGACGCGGCGGATGTGGCGTACCTGGTGGGCGCGCTGCTGGCACCGGTGACGCCGCGCGTGTCGGAGAAGCTGTTCGCGCAGCTGGGGGCGGAGCCGCTGACGTTCCAGGCGCTCGCCACCGCGAAGTACCCGCTGTTGGACCGCACCCGTCCGCTGGGCACGCCGGAGCCGCTGTTGCCCCGGCTGGAGGAGGAGCGCGTCAACGCCATCATCAAGGTCCCCGCGGGGACGCCTGCCGCCGAGCCCGCGAAGGCTGGGGGCAAGGACAAGAAGACGGAGAAGAAGCCCGTGGAAGCGAAGAGTCCGGAAGGCGCGCCCGCAGTGCCCACCACGCAGGCGTCCCCTGGCGCGGGGGCCGCGGAAGGCGCGCCCGCGGCCGACATCGAGTACGCGGACTTCGCCAAGGTGGTGCTGAAGGCGGGGCGCATCGTGGCCGCGGAGAAGGTGAAGGGCGCGGACAAGCTGCTCAAGCTGGACGTGGACCTGGGCGAGGGCTCGCCGCGCACCATCGTCTCCGGCATCGCGGAGGCGTACGCACCGGAGGCGCTGGCGGGCCGGCGCGTGGTGGTGGTGGCGAACCTCAAGCCGCGCAAGCTCAAGGGCATCGAGTCGCGCGGCATGCTGCTGACGGCGGGCTCGGGCGGCAAGGACCTGTCCCTGCTGGAGCCGGGCGACGTGCCGCCCGGCGCCGAGGTGAAGTAGCGCGGACGGTGGCATCCCGGGCGGCAGCCGCGCCACCTGGGATGCCAGTCCGCCTCACGCCCGGCGTCCCGGCTGGAGGCCTGTTGCCAGTCGAGTAGCAGGCAGGTCGGAGAGGGAGCACTCCCCTCCGGGGCCGGCACGTGGTGGGAACCCACGCCGCGAGCCTCGGATGACGGGAGCACGCGGGCGGTCGCTTCCGGGCCCTGCCGGAGGAGGGTAAGGCGTCATCCCGCTGAAGGGTTGGGGCG
>NZ_RAVW01000119.1 GCF_003611585.1 Corallococcus exercitus
AGATTTGTATAAGAGACAGGGACTGGGGGGCGGTGCCGGAGGACTCGAAGCCCGTGCCGGGGTCCGCGCGGGGTGCCCGCGTCGTGCCGCCCTTGTCGGTGCGCGGGGGCAGCGGGCCCCGGTTGGGAACGCCGACGCGGACCGAGCGCGCGCCCACGTCCTGCGGCGTACCGTCCGCGCTGGCGCCGTCCGGGGAGGCGCCGGTCTCCAGGCCTTCACCGCCGGGGAGGCCGGGCTCGCCGCCGGTTTCCATCCCCTCGCCGCCGGGCAGCCCCGGCTCGCCACCGGGCTCCCTTCCAGGCTCCAGGGGCGCGCCGCCATCGGCTTCCGGCGGAAGCCCCACGGGCGGGGCCCCGATGCGGGTGCGGTCCCCGGGCGAGGTGGTGGGGGTGGAGGTCTCCATCCCGTCATCGCGGAACGGAGAGGCCGGCGACGTGGGCGCGGGCCCCGAGGGCCCACCGCCGGAGCGGGGCCCACCGTGACCAGGAGGCCCACCCACGCGGGGGCCGCGGATGTCGCCGACGTTTCCCATCGCCAGGATTCTCTCACAACGAGAACCCGGAGTTGCATGGGGGGCTACTCCCCCTCGTGCTCCACCTCCACGGGGGTGGTCATCCCGTTGGCATCCAGACGGATGCGGTAGACGGCGTTGAGGCCGTCGCCGTCCGTGTCCGCGCGGGCGAGGCAGGACACCTCCGGCTCGCCCACGGGGCTCTCCTCCACCCGCACCTCGTACTGCAGGTGCACGGCGGGGCCGGGGTCGAAGCCGATGCGGCGGAAGTCCTCGTGGTCCTTCGGGAAGGGCACGGCCTCCCCCCGCTGGGGCACCGGGACGGGATACGGCGCGATGGTCACGTAGTCGCCGTGCTCGTCGCGGAAGCCCTGCACCGCGTCGCACAGGGCCAGCACCTGGATGCGGGCCTCGTTGGCCACCTGCTCCGGGGACGCGGCCCCACCGCCCTTCAACGCCGGGATCCGGACGATGAACACGGCGGTGGCGGCCATCGCCGCGAACACGGTGACGGCGAGGCCCAGGCGCACGCCCGTGTTGCGCGGGCGCGCGGGGCCGGGCGCGGGCTCGGGGGGCGCGGACATCAGGCCCACTCCCGGGGATTGCGCAGCACCTCCACCAGCCGGGCCTCCGGGGTGCCGGGCTCCGGGTGGTGGTCGTAGCGCCAGCGCACGCGCGGCGGCAGCGACATGAGGATGGACTCCGTGCGCCCCTGCGTCTCCAGGCCGAAGATGGTGCCCCGGTCGTAGACGAGGTTGAACTCCACGTAGCGGCCCCGGCGCACCTCCTGCCAGAAGCGCTGCGCCTCCGTCACCGGCGTGTCCTTGTGCTTTTGTGCAATGGGCAGGTACGCAGGGATGAAGCTGTTGCCGCACGCCTGCACGAAGGCGAACTCACGCTCCAGGTCGCCGCCCATGTTCTCGAAGAAGAGGCCGCCCACGCCGCGCGCCTCGCCCCGGTGGCGCAGGTGGAAGTAGTGGTCGCACGCGGCCTTGAAGCGCGGGTAGTACGTGGGGTCGTGCGCGTCGCACGCGGCCTTGTGCACGCGGTGGAAGTGGGCCGCGTCCTCGTCGTGCAGGTAGTACGGCGTCAGGTCCGCGCCGCCGCCGAACCACGCGCGGCCGCCCTGCTGGATGAAGCGGTAGTTCGCGTGCACCGTGGGCACGTGCGGGCTTCGCGGGTGCAGCACCAGCGACAGGCCGCCGGCCCAGAAGGTGCGCCCCTCGCCCTGGAGCTTCTTCGCGAAGGCCTCTTCCAGCTCGCCGTGAACGATGGAGGTGTTGACGCCCGCCTTCTCCAGGACGGCGCCCTCCTCCAGCACGCGGCTGCGTCCGCCGCCGCCGCCCGGGCGGGTCCACGCGTCCTCGCGGAAGCGGCCCTGGCCGTCCAGTTGCTCCAGCGCGCCACAGATGTCGTCCTGGAGCTTCTGGATGAAGGCGGTCATGCGCGCCTTCAAGCCCTCCACGTCCACCGTCGCCGTCATGCCCGTTGTCTCCCTGTCGTGGGGTTGAACGGGCGGACACACTACTAGGGGCCCTGGGCGGACGGGGCCTCGAAGTCCACGGGCGGTGTCGACGGCGCCAGGTTGCCCGCTGCGTCGAAGGCCTCGATGCGCGCGCGGTAGCTGCGCCCGTCCTCCAGCGCGAACGCCCCACCGCAGGCCTCATGGCCCAGATAAGCGGTGTTGCCCTGCACGGGCAGCAGGTACTGCTGGGGGGAGAGGCCCAGGCGGCGCGGCGACAGCTTCACCACCAGGAAGGCGGGGCTCTCCTCGCGCAGGGCCAGGTTGAGCTTCACGAAGCGCGCGATGCCCTGGGGCGAGCGGCGCACGAAGCCCTCCGACACGGCGGGGCGCTTCACCCACTTGGGGGCCTTGGCGTCCGGCCCCTTGCCGCTCAGCCACGAGGGCTGCGCGCCCACCTGGCCGTTGAGGAGGGACACGTTGGGGAGCACCTCCTGCAGGTTCAGGAAGTAGCGCTTGTCGGGCTGCATCGGCTCCGCGAGCTTGAGGATGACGGTGGCGCGGCCCAGGGTGCTCTCCCAACCCTTGGTGACCTTGAGCTTCACCTCGTGGTCGGTGGAGACCAGCTTCAGCGGCTTGCCCACCAGTCCCAGCACCGGCGACTTCGCGGTGCCCACGCCCTCCAGCAAGAGGCGCATGTTGGTGGGGACGATGCCCCCGGGCGCGGGATACAGCTGCACGCCGTCTCCCGTGCACTGGGCGGAGGCGGTGGCGGCGGACAGCAGGGCAGCGGCGAACACGAGGGCTCGGAACACGATGCCGCGCAGTGTGCGCCGGGAACGGCCGCCAGGGAAAGTCCCTGGCGACCCGCCCTCTCAGTGCCGGGGGCCTTCGTCGTCGCCCAGGGGGATGGGGCCGAAGCGCGCTTCGTAGTGCTGCACGTTGTCCTGGAGGACCTTCAACAGGCGCTTCAGGTGGCGCGGGCTGGTGATGATGCGCGAGCGGACGCGGGCCAGGGGCTGCTGCGGCTGGACGTAGAGGAAGTCCAGGACGAACTCCGAGTCCGTGTGGTTCACCAGGACCAGGTTGCTGTACTGGCCATTGGAGACCTCTTCGGTCATCTGCACCTGGAGCTGCATTTCGGGGGGCTTCGTCGGAGTGTCCGCCATGAGGCAGGCGGCATAGCGCCTGGGGCCCGCCGTGGCCAGTGTCCTCCCGGTGAGCACGCGCTGGCGGGACATCGACGGGGAGTCCACCGCGCCCTTCGCGCTGGGGCGGGGGCCTGACGCCTGCCTGCTGCTGCATGGCTTCACCGGCAGCCCGTGGGAGGTGCGTCCCCTGGGAGAGGCCCTGGCGGCGCGGGGCATGCGCGTCGTGGCGCCCCGGCTTCCGGGCCACGGCACCACGCCGGAGGCGATGCTGGACGTGGACTACCGCGACTGGCAGGCGTGCGCGGACGAAGCGCTGGCCTCGCTCTCCGGGTACCGCCGCGTGTTCGTCGCAGGACTGTCCATGGGCGCGCTCCTGGCGCTGCGGCTGGCCGCGCACCAGCCGGAGGCCGTGCACGCGCTCGCGTTGGTGGCGCCCGCCATCCGCTTCCGGGGCGCGCGCATGGCGCTGGTGCGCCAGCTGTGCCGCACACCGCTGCTCGAGTGGACGACGCCGTGGGTGGACAAGGGCGGCACGGACATCTCCGACCCGGACGCGCTGGCCCAGGCGCCGGTGCTGCCCGCGTTCCCGGTGGCCCGGCTGCGCGACCTGTGCACCCTTCAAGACCTGGCGGTGGTGGACGCATCCCGGGTGCGCTGCCCGGTGCTGGTGGCCACCGCGGAGCAGGACCACGTGGTGGATCCGGAGGGCGGACGCTGGCTCGCGCGGCGGATGACGGCGTCCCCGGCGGTGCGGCTCGTCGCGTATCCAGAGGGCTTCCACATCATCCCGCGCGACGTGTGCGGGGCCCGGCTGGCCGAGGAGGTGGGGGACTTCCTCCAGCCATGGCGTGACGACTTCAGGAGCGGGCCGGAGGGGCCGGCGCAAGACGCGCCACCGCCGTGAGCAGCTCCACCGCGTCGAGCGGCTTGGTGACGAAGGCGCTGAAGCCCGCGCGCAGGGCCCGGTCGCGGTCCTCGCGGCGCGCGGCGGCGGTGACGGCGAGCGCGGGCACGCCGCCTCCCGCTTCCCACGGCAGCGCGCGCAGCCGGTACAGCAGCGAATAGCCATCCTCGCCGGACAGCGTCACGTCCGTCACCAGCACCGTGGGCGGAGAGCGGCGCACCTCGTCCATGGCGTCGGTGACGTTGGTGGCGGTGAGCACGTGCGCGCCCACGCGGGTGAGCAGCACGGACATCCACTCGCGCGCGTCCGGCTGACCATCCACCACCAGCACGCGCTGGCCCTCCAGCTCCGGGAAGCGCGGCAGCGTCAGGCCCTCCACGGGGCGCGGCTCGCGCGAGGCCCCCGAGGCCGCGCCCACGCGCGAGCTGGGCAGCACGACGGTGAACGTGGCGCCCTTCCCCAACCCTTCGCTGGTGGCCGTCACCGCGCCGCCGTGCAGCTCCACCAGGTGCCGCACGATGGAGAGGCCCAGGCCCAGGCCTCCGTGCTGGCGGCTCACGCCGGTGTCCGCCTGCTGGAAGCGCTGGAAGAGGAAGGGCAGGAAGTCGGGCGGGATGCCCTCGCCGTCGTCGCGCACCACCAGCTCCGCGCCCTCGTCGCGCGTGCGCGCGGACACCGTCACGTGGCCGCCGGGCGGGGTGAACTTGATGGCGTTGGAGAGCAGGTTCCACACCACCTGCTGCAAGCGGTCCGGGTCGCCGAACAGCGGCACGCCGTCCGCGTCCACGGAGACGTTGAGCGTCAACTCACGCGCGAGCGCCGTGGGCCGCACCGCATCCAGCGCCGCCTCCACCACGCTGCCCAGCTCCAGCGGCACCCGCTCCAGGCGCAGCCGGCCGTTGGCGATGCGGCTGATGTCGAGCAGGTCCTCGATGAGCTGTCTTTGCGCGCGGGCGTTGCGCTCGATGGCCTCCACCGCGCGCTGGCGCTTGTCCTCGGTCACCAGGCCCTGCCGCAGCATCTGCGACCAGCCGAGGATGGACGTGAGCGGCGTGCGCAGCTCATGGGACACCGTGGCAAGGAACGCGTCCTTGGCGCGGCTGGCGGCCTCCGCGGCGCTCCGGGCCGCGCGCTCCTCGTCGTACAGCCGCGCCCGGTCCAGCGCCTGCGCGCACAGCCGGCCCACCGTCAGCAGGAAGGAGTGCTCCGCCGCGTCGAAGTCGCGCGCGTCGCCGAAGCCCAGGCCCAGCGCGCCGAACACACGCCCGCCACTCACCAGAGGCACCGCGGCCCATGCCGCCAGGGTGCGCTCCAGGGACAGCTGCGCCAGGCGCGGGTAGCGCGCCATGCACTCCGTCCACGAGCCCAGCGCGCAGGGCTCGCGCGTGCGCGTCACGTCCGTGAGGGGGCACGTGGCGGAGACCTCGAAGCGCTGCCAGCCCTCCAGCTCTCCCGGGGAGAAGCCATGCGCGGCGGCGCGCTCGAAGACGTCCAGGGCCGCTCCCGTGGGCACCACCACCAGGCCGGTGAGGGCGCCCATCGCGAGGGCGCCTTCGCGCGCGGCCACCTCCACCACCTGCGCGGGGGTGAGCGCCTCGGAGAGCGCGGCGGTCATCGCCTGCAGGCGCTCCGTGCGCCAGGCCGCGGTGGTCCACGCGGCGCGGCGCATGCGCACGAGCTCCGTCACGTCCACCGCGAAGGCGAGCACGCCCTCCACCTGGCCTCGCGCGTCGCGGCGCGGCAGCAGGGAGAGGTTGAAGAAGAGCTCCTCGTCCGCGGGGCACGCGCGGGCGGAGGCTTCACGCAGGTGCAAGGCCTCTCCGGTGGTGAAGACACGGTCCCAGGCTTCGTGCCAGCCGGGGCCTTCCAGCAGGGGGCAGGCCTCTCGCAGCGGCAGGCCCACCTGGCCGCGCGTGTCGAGCAGCGTCAGGCGCGTGGAGGTGCTGAACTCGATGAGATGGAAGGGGCCGCGATAGAGGCCGAAGAAGGCGGGGAGCTGCTGAAGCAGCTCATGCAGCCGCGGGGGCACGCCGCCGGGCGCCGCCACCCAACCGGCTTGGGCATCATTCATGTGTGCAGCCCCCCCCGTTCCCGGCGGAAGGCAGGGCCTTCAGGCGAGAAGAGGTGACCATCAAACACCGGGACGTGCCGCATGGCACGAAAAGCAACCCAGCCAACCTGCCAGGTGTCATGGGCTGAGCGCTCCCTGGCGCTGCTGGCGTCCAGTAGCGGGCATCCGTCCCGGCGGGCGCGGAAACGCTCCCGGGCGCCGGGCATCGGCTATGTCGGATGCCCGGCATGCCTTCCTCTCCTCCTGATTCGCGGCCCCTCGTCGAACTGCGCGCCGTCACCAAGTCCTACGCGGAAGGCGATTCCGTGCGCGAGGTGCTCTCCGGCACGTCGCTCGCCCTGCACCGCGGCGAGTTCGTGGTGCTGCTGGGCCGCAGCGGCTCCGGCAAGTCCACGCTGCTCAACCTCATCAGCGGCATCGACCAGGCGACGCACGGCGAAATCCTGGTGGAGGGCCGCGACCTGGGGCGCATGCCGGAGCGCGACCGCACGCTGCTGCGCCGCGAGCGCATCGGCTTCATCTTCCAGGCCTTCAACCTGCTGCCCACGCTGACGGTGGAGGAGAACGTGCGGCTGCCGCTGGAGCTGCTCGGCCGCTCCGGCGCGGAGGCCAGCGCGCGGGCGCGGGAGCTGCTGGGACGCGTGGGGTTGGGTGCCCGCGCGAACAGCTTCCCGGACCGCCTCTCCGGCGGCGAGCAGCAACGCGTGGCGGTGGCGCGAGCGCTGGCCCACGCCCCCCCGCTGCTGCTGGCGGACGAACCCACGGGCAACCTGGATGAAGAGACGGGCGGCCAGGTGCTGGACCTGCTGGAAGGGCTCACGCGGCAGGGCAACGCCTGCGCGCTCATCGTCACGCACGAGCCCGCGATGGCGGCGCGCGCGGACCGCGTGCTGACCCTGGAGCACGGACGGCTGGTGGACCGCCCCGGCGGGCGCGGCCGGGGGACGCCGTCATGAGGACGCTGCTCGCGCGCTCCAGCCTGCGGCACCTGGGCGGGCACCCGTGGCTCACGGCGCTGTCGCTGCTGGGCATCGCGATGGGCGTGGCGGTGGTGGTGTCCATCGACCTGGCGAGCGGCAGCGCGCTGCGCGCCTTCGAGCAGTCCACGGACGTCGTCGCGGGCCGCGCCACGCATCAGATCACCGGCGGCACATCGGGCCTGCCGGAGAGCGTCTACACGGCGCTGAAGCTGCGGCCGGACGCACCGGACGCGGCGCCCGTGGTGCAGGGCTTCGTGCAGGTGGAGGGCGGCAACCACCGCACGCTCACGCTGCTGGGATTGGATCCGTTCGCGGAGGCGCCCTTCCGGGACTTCTCCACCGGCGGCGCGGTGGGCGACGTGGGCGCGCTGCTCACGCAACCCGGCACGGTGGTGATGGGCGCGAAGACGGCGCGGGCCCTGGGCGTGAAGGCCGGGGACACGCTGCCCGTGACGGTGACGGGCCTGCGCCGGGAGCTGCGCGTGTCGGCCCTGCTGACGCCGGCGCAGGAGACGACGGAGCGCGCGCTGGAGTCGCTGCTCATCGCGGACATCTCCACGGCGCAGGAGGTGCTGGGGCTGGAGGGCCGGCTGACGCGCGTGGACCTGCGCTTGAAGGGCGGAGAGGCCCAGGCCGCGCCGCTGCGGGCCGCGCTGCCTCCGGGCGCGGAGCTGGTGCAGACGTCCGGGCGCGCGGGCACGGTGGAGCAGATGACGCGCGCGTTCCGCACCAACCTCACCGCGCTGTCGCTGCTGGCGCTCGTGGTGGGGATGTTCCTCATCTACAACACGATGACGTTCTCCGTGGTGCAGCGGCGCGGGATGCTGGGCCGGCTGCGCGCGGTGGGCATCACGCGCGGCGAACTGTTCGCGCTGGTGCTGGGTGAGGCCCTGATGCTGGGCATCGTGGGCACCACGGCGGGGCTGCTCCTGGGCATCCTGATGGCCAGCGGCCTGGTGGGCCTCATCACCCGCACCATCAACGACCTGTACTTCGTGGTGAACGTGCGGCGTCTGTCATTGGAGCCGTTCACGCTCATCAAGGGCCTGGGCCTGGGCCTGGGCGCGACGGTGTTGGCGGCGCTGGTGCCCGCATGGGAGGCGGCGCGGGCGGCCCCGGTGACGGCGCTGCGGCGCTCGACGGTGGAGGACGTGTCGCGCAACCGGGCGCCCCGGCTGGCGGTGCTGGGGGTGCTCATCCTGGCCGTCGCGGCGGCGGTGCTCGCGTGGCCCACGCAGGCCCTGCTGCCCGCGTACGCGGGACTCTTCGCCGTGCTGCTGGGCAGCGCGCTGCTGGTGCCCTGGGTGACGGAGAAGCTGACGGTGGCGGCGGCACGGCCGCTGGGCGCGCTGTTCGGTCCCCTGGGCCGCATGGCGGCGCGAGGCGTGACGGCGAGCCTGTCGCGCACGGCGGTGGCGCTGGCGGCGCTGATGGTCGCGGTGGCGACGACGGTGGGCGTGGGCCTGATGGTGTCCAGCTTCCGGGGCACCGTGGCCGCGTGGCTGGAGTCCGCGTTGCAAGCGGACGTGTTCGTGTCCCCGCCGTCGCTGGTGGCGCGGCGCGGGGATTCCTCCCTGGTGCCGGGGCTCGCGGAGAAGCTGCGGTCCACTCCCGGGGTGGAAGCAAGCGGCTCCATCCGGGTCATCCACGTGCGCATCAACGACGTGGACACGGACCTGCTGGCGGTGGACTTCGCCAAGGGGCACGAGCGGACGTACCGCTTCAAGGAAGGGCGCGCGGAGGACGTGTGGCGGCAACTGGACGCGTCACCGGATGCGCTCATCGTGTCGGAGCCCTTCGCGTTCCACCGGAACGTGCACGCGGGCGACACGCTGCGCGTCGCGACGGACAAGGGGCCGCACGACTTCCGCGTGGCGGGCGTGTACTTCGACTATGGCTCGGACGTGGGCACGGTGCTGATGCCGCGCGCCACGTACGAGCACTGGTACGAGGACCGGGGCGTGTCAGGCCTGTCCCTCTTCGCCGCGCCCGGACAGGACGTGGACGAACTGGTCGCCAAGGTGCGCGACCGCGCGGGCGGTGAGCAGGCGTTGAACGTGCGCGCGAACCGGGCGCTGCGGCAGGCGTCGATGGAGGTGTTCGACCGCACCTTCACCATCACGCAGGTGCTGCGGTTGCTGGCGATTGGCGTCGCATTCGTGGGCGTGCTGAGCGCGCTGATGTCCTTGCAGCTGGAGCGGGCGCGCGAGTTCGCGGTGCTGCGCGCGACGGGGCTCACGCCGGGACAACTGTGGGGCATGGTGTCGTTGCAGACGGGCCTGCTGGGCCTGCTCGCGGGGTTGTTCTCCATCCCGCTGGGGCTGGCGTTGGCCTACGTGCTGGTGCACGTCATCAACCAGCGCTCGTTCGGGTGGACGTTGCAGCTGGTGGTGGCGCCCGGCGTGGTGGGACAGGCGCTGGTGCTGGCCCTGGTGGCGGCGGCGCTCGCGGGGCTGTACCCGGCGTGGCGCATGGCGCGCGCGAACCCGGCCATGGCGCTGCGGGAGGAGTGAGGCATGGGACGGGGACTCGTCATCGGGGTGGTGCTGGTGCTCGCCGCGCTGGGCGTGGCGGTGGGCGTGGTGCTGCGGGACACGGAGGCCACCGGGCCCGGGAACGCGGGCGGCATGACGGTCGCGTCCGCGATGGGCGGCAACGGCAGCATGGAGGGCTACGCACGCGCGATGGAGCCCCGGCCCTTCCACTTCCCGGAGGACCACGGCCCCCACCCCGACTTCCGCACCGAGTGGTGGTACTGGACGGGGAATCTGGAGACGCAGGACGGGCGGGCCTTCGGCTACCAGTTCACGCTGTTCCGCAGCGCGCTGTCGCCGGAGAAGACGCAGCGCGAGTCCGGCTGGGGCACGCGGCAGGTGTTCATGGGGCACTTCACGGTGACGGACGTGAGCGCCGGGCGGTTCCACGTCAGCGAGCGCTTCAGCCGCGCGGCCCAGGGGCTCGCGGGCGCGGAGGGGACGCCGTTCCATGTCTGGCTTCAGGACTGGGACGTGCGCGGTGAAGGCGCGGGCGGCACGTGGCCCATGCACCTGCGCGCGCAGGGCGACGGCGTGACGCTGGAGCTGACGCTCGACGAGGGCAAGCCGCCGGTGCTCCAGGGTGACAGGGGCCTGAGCCAGAAGGGGCCACAGCAGGGCAACGCGTCCTACTACTACTCCCTGCCGCGCATGCCTTCGCGGGGCACGGTGTCGGTGGATGGGCAGACGGTGCAGGTGAAGGGCGAGAGCTGGATGGACCGCGAGTGGAGCACCAGCGCGCTGAGCGGGGACCAGGTGGGCTGGGACTGGTTCGCGCTCCAGTTCTCCGACGGGAGCGAGCTGATGCTCTACCAGCTGCGCAAGAAGGACGGGACGACGGACCCCTTCAGCGCGGGCACGTACATTCCCGCGACGGGGGAGGCCGTGCACCTGACCGCCAGCGACATGAAGCTGGAGCGGCGCGGCACCTGGAAGAGCCCACGCGGCGGCGAGTACCCGGCCGGCTGGCGCGTCCAGGTCCCGAAGGTGTCCCTCGAGCTCACCGTGACGCCGAAGCTCCCGGACCAGGAGCTGCCGGTGCTGGTGCGCTACTGGGAGGGCGCGGTGACGGTGGACGGCACGCGCGAGGGCCAGCCCGTGCAGGGGCGAGGCTACCTGGAGATGACCGGGTACGCGGACTCGCCCCGGAGCGGCGAGACCGTCCGCAGCCGCACGCCGTGATTCAGCCCCGGGCGCCCCGCTGAATCTGGAGGTCGTAGGCCTCGCGGAGGTAGGGGCGCAGCACGTAGAACGTCTCGTGGCTGGGATTGAGCACGCTCAGCCAGAACATCCGCGCATGGACCGGGTGCGGCAGGAGCACGTCCAGGGCCGTGAAGTCGACATTCGGGTCGAGCTCCGGGAACAGCTTCTGGAAGCTGTCCTTGCCCACGCACAGGTTCAGCCGGAACACGCCCGGGCGGTCCAGCCTCGAATGGTGGTCGAGCTCGGTGTCCCGCGTGACGATGGTCGCGAAGGGGTGCTGCCGCTCGTCTCCCGCGAAGAAGAAGACGTCCGGCGTCCGCGCATCCATGTGCACGTCCCTGAACGCATCCCGGATGTACGACGCCAGGGCTTCCAAACTGATGGCTCCCGTCATGACCACCTCCCCGAAGTCGGACCTGGACAGGTCTAGCATGCGCGGAAACGGCTGGGGCAGGATCCCCTCTCGGTCTTTGGGGGGCTCCAATCCATGCCATGCTTGAACCTGCCCGCGGTTGCCTCACGCCTGCTGCTGGGATTGACGCTCACGCTGGGGCTGGGCGCCACGGCGTGTGGTGACGACGACGGCGTGAGCTGCACGATGGGCAGTCCCCAGTACCAGACGGACCTGTACTTCGGCCGGAACCGCGTGGGCGGCGAGCCCGTCAGCGAGGCCGAGTTCCAGGCCTTCGTGGACACGGTGGTCACGCCCCGCTTCCAGGACGGCCTGACCGTGTATGACGCCTACGGGCAGTACCAGCTGGAGAGTGGTGAGGTGGTGCAGGAGCGGACCAAGGTCATGGTGCTGCTGCATGACGGCAGCGCGGCGCGCTCGGCGGACGTCGACACCATCCGCGAGGAGTACAAGCGCCAGTTCCACCAGGAGTCGGTGCTGCGCATCGACTCCCAGCCCTGCGTCGCGTTCTAGGCCGCGAGGCGCTCCCGGAGCGCCGCCGCGCCCCCGCGCTCCAGCCATGCGTCGAACGTGAGCAGGCCCGGTGCCAGCCGCCGCAGCGCCGGGATGTCCGCGTTCCAGTCCACCCGCCCCTCATCGAACATCTTCACCAGCTTGTGCAGCATCGGGACCGCCGCGAGCACCTCCGGCGGGAACCGGGCGTAGGAGATGGACGTCCCGGTGGCCCGGCTGATCTTCTCCGCGAGCTGGTCGCCGGTGAGCGAATCCCCCGCCATCTCCAGCGAGGTCCCCACGTGCGTGCGCGGATCCGCGAACACACGCGCCGTCAGCACGCCGATGTCCTCCCCCGCGATGAACTGCATGGACTGGTCCGGACGCATGAAGAACTGGAGCCCGCGCGGGGTCAGGCCGAAGTTCGGCACCAGCAGCAGCTCCATGAAGGTCCCCGGCCGCACGATGGTCGCAGGGAGGCCGCTCGCCCGGACGTGCTCCTCGATGCGCCACTTGCTCTCGAAGTGGCCCACGCCCGAGCCGGACCGCAGGCCTAGCACGGACGTGTAGACGAAGTGCTGGACGCCCGCGGCCTTCGCCGCATCCGCGATGGAGGTGCCGAAGCGGACCTCGTCCTCGTCCGTGACTCCGTAGTGCGCCTGTCCCGAGCTGGGCTGGATGCTGAAGACGCCGTACGCCCCCGCGACCGCGCGGTCGAGCGACGCACGGCCCCCCATGTCCCCGCGCACCAACTCCACGCCCGCCGCCTCCATCTCCCGGGCCTTCGCGCTCGATGGGTCGCGCACGAGCGCGCGGACCCGCCAGCCGTCCTTCAACAAAGCCCGCGCCGTCGCGCCTCCCTGCTGTCCTGTCGCTCCCAGCACCAACACGGTCTCGCTCTTCGTCGCCATCGCGTCCTGCCTTTCGCTTGCTAAGCGGAGGGTTGCTCCGGTTGAATACGGAGCTATCCTCCGTTTTTCAAGTGAAGGCGAAGCACGCCCAGAATCCGCCGGTGGAGGACGCGAAGGGCGGAGCCTTGCGCGCGGACGCGCGGCGCAACCGGGAGCGGCTGCTCGCGGCGGCACATGCCGTGTTCTCCGAGCGTGGCGCGGACGCGTCGCTCGGTGACGTGGCGAAGCAGGCGGAGGTCGGCATCGGGACGCTCTACCGGCACTTCGAGTCGCGGGAGGCGCTGCTCGCGGCGACGTGTGACGAACAACTCCTGACGCTCGCGAAGAAGAGCCGCGAACGCTCGGAGTCCCTACCCCCGCTCGAAGCGCTGCGCGTCTTCCTGACGGAACTCGTGCACTGCGCGGGCATGTACAAGGGGCTCGCGGCATCGCTGGGCATCGTCCTCAAGAACCACACCCAAGGCTGTGACGCGACGACGGCCGAGGGGCAGCAGCTGCTGGAGGCCGCTCAGCGCGCGGACGAGGTGCGCGGCGACATCCTCCTGGAGGACGTGGTGTGCATGGCCATGGCCATCTCGCTCGCCGCCGCGGAGAATGGCTCGGACCCCAAGCGCATCCCCCGCCTCACCGGGATGTTCTTCGACGGGCTGCGCTCCCGCCCCGAGCCCCGCGGCGCGCGGCACTGGTGACTCCTGCGGTTGCCCTTACAGCCACGAAAATGCACGAAGGCCCATCTAGCCCTTCGAACGCAAATGCAGTTCTCACGAGTGAGAAGCGAGACCTTTGCCAGGATGGCGCAATGTCGGTGGACAGCAGGCGTGAAGCCAGCCCAATCAGGAACACGTCCACCTGGAGATGACCGAATACGCGGGCGTCCATAGAGAGACAAGACCGTCCACAGCCGCACGCCGCAATTCAGATCTGGACGGACCGCTTCACCTAGAAGCCGTGGGACTTCTTCCGGCACGGGCACAACACTGGCGCGTTTCGCGACCGAGATTAACAGCGCCTAACGAAAGTGCGGACTGGACTGGTCAGTAGCAAGGGCCGTCTCCAGCTTGAGGAGCATGGTCCGCGAACTCGTCCCCGACGCTTTCTGGCAGCGCGTGGCGCCCCTGCTGCCTACGCCTCGGCCCAAGAAGAAGCTGGGCCGCCCTCGGGCGGATGACCGGGCGGCGCTGGAGGCCATCGTCTTCGTCCTCCGAAGCGGCATCCCATGGGAGATGCTGCCCCGCAAGCAGTTCGGACTGTCGGGCATGACAGCCTGGCGCCGCCTGGAGGAATGGACCCGCGCTGGCGTGTGGGAAAAGCTCCAGGAGCGGTTGCTGGATGAATTGGGCCTGCGCGGCAAGGTGGACTTCTCGCGTGCCTCCATCGACTCCTCATCCGTGAGGGCGTCAAAAAGGGGGCCCTCACGGGCCCAAGCCCGACGGATAGAGCGAAGGCGGGTAGCAAGCATCATCTTCTCGTAGAGGCCCACGGCCTGCCGCTGACCGAGTCGGTGACAGCCGCCAACGTCCACGACACGCACGAACTCTTCCCCCTCGTCGACTCCGTGCCCGCGGTGCGGATGCCTTCGGGGCAGCGCCGCTTTCGCCCGGGAAAACTCCACGCCGACAAGGCCTACGCATCCAGGAAGAACAGGCGCGGGCTTCGCCTGCGCGGCATTGCCGCCCGCATCGCGCGTCCCGGCGTTGAGTCCAAGGAGCGGCTTGGACGCTATCGCTGGGTTGTGGAGCGCACGCTAGCTTGGAAGAACCAGCTGCGCCGCCTTCGCGTCCGTGACGAGCGCAGGGACGATGTCCACTTCGGCTTCCTCGTCCTCGGCTGCTGCGTCATGCTCCTACGACGCCTCTGTCCTGGCATTTGTTAGGAACTGTAAGCACGCTCGGCCAGAACATCCGCGCGTAGGCCGACATACCCCTTACAGCGGCGCAGTGCCCCCCTTCTTAAGAAGCCTCGCAGCCACACGAAACAAATCAGGCATATCAAGCCTATCATCAACCCTTCTAAACATAACACCAATGCGTTCGAGCGCAACATAAAGCTCTCGCTCGCTAGCAATCGTCTTCTCAGGAAAAGGCGGGAGATATCCTTTACGCTTCGCATCCACAACAGCCATTTCCACCGTCCCGGCTTTTCTCCAGACGTCGAAAACCTCCTCCTCCTCGCGTGGCAAGAGCAAACCCGCTAGAGGAGCCAACACCCCCTTGATCCACAAGAATTCATCTCGAAGTTGGTCAACCCGCATTTGGGACGCAGCCCGCAGTCCATGACGAATGCCTTCAGGCGTAATGACCCGATCAGTTGGAGGCGGGCCATACCTAGCCGCACCAATCGCAAGATTCAGGAAGCTCCTAGGCGTAACCTCATCAAACGCATCTCCCAAGTGCTTCAATGGCCAATCATACGTATACCCCTTTTTATGACCATTTGGACCCGGAGCCATATACGGCCCGGCCAAAGCCGCCATCAACTCTTTCTGACTTTCCTCATCATAGGCGAGCAGCCAACGGCGAGAGAGAATCTGATCGTGACTAGCCCAAGGTAGGCCCAAAGACTTCAATAGACGCTTAAAGGCTGGCTCTGCTGGCCCCACTGACAACCTAGCAAACAGCAGCGCATACAAGTCGGCACCACTCCAAGAAAGCCTCACAGCCCCTGTTCGCAGTTTTGGCAACTCCACGAACTTAAGAGCCTCATCCTCAAGTTGATCGGGACGAAGAAAGAGCTTTGGACGAATTGCACGCCATGCACGCATGGCCCAGACAAACTCCAACAATGCAAGCGTAAGCACCCGACGCCGCGACCAAGAAGAGGCCAGCGTGTCCAATGCGTCATAAACAACAAGCAAAGTCTCCCCGCGGACGGTCAACTTCCGAGCAAATCCTGTAATAATATCTTCTCGCCCCTCCACATTTGCAGCCTCACGATAATACTCTTTGATGCTTCGCGAAGGCTTGCCATTGGCACGCTCTATCGCACGAAGCAGCGTCGCCCACCAGAACGTCCTGGCTTCATCAACGGTAGCACCAGACGGAATGCAGTCGTCGAGCTTTTCCTTGTCAATGCCTTCCGGGCCAGGCAATCCAGTATATCCAAACTGCACCCTGAGACGCTCTAGGCCCAACCGGGGATATGCCTTCGCAGCAGCCTCTCGCAATGCATCATCACCCAGCACGCCAGCCCAAAAACTTTTTCCAGTTCCTCGACTTCCTTGAACAATGGTTGAAGCGGGATCGAGAGCCGCCGAATGGGCTGCCGGAGCGAACAAATCTTGCTCGGCGGGAGCTTGCACACCATGCGCATCACTTGACGCTTCGGCTGGCCACGAAGCCAACTCCTCTCGGAGTACTAGAAGGTCATTCTCAGAAGGGCTCACAGCAGAACCTTGCCTTTCGGGAATACGGCTCCTTCGATACGTTCGAGAATGGATCCAAACGTGCTTCGATAAACCTCTTCCGCCAAAAGATCACGCCTCCGAAACGGATTGAACCGCTCAAATCGATCATCACGTAGGATCGCAATTGGCTTAAGCAACGACCAATCTGGAGGCAATACATCTTCGTCTGGAACTTGATCGTTCCAAGGAACATCAGAAAAGTCATCAGGGAGAGGCACTTCCCTTGGCGACTTCGGGGTTAGTCCAGGGGGACCAAACTCCCGCACCATCGCCTGCCATCTCTGATCAAACTCCATTCGAGCATCAGCATCAACAGGAGCTTTCGCTTGAACAGGTGTAAACCGCTCAACCCACTCAGGCACGCCACCTCCTACAGGAACAAGTCGTGCGAAATGAGCAAGCATCGCAGAGTAGCCCTGGAAAGTTTGTTCCTCGTTGGCCCCAAACAAGAGTACATCAGCACCAAGGCCAAGAACGGCCGACGCCGTTGTCTCATGCAATCCAGCGCGAGCATCAACGAGAATCGCATCATACCCACCAAAACCCGCGAGACGGTCAATCAAAGACCGTACCTGATCCAAAATTGTCGCGACCGTTCCATCTGCGCGAATGTCTTCCGCATAAGCCCTCGCGAGCTTTCCCAGTATTTCACCGGGATTCTGCAGCGAACGACTGCCAAACGCTGGAACCACATCAATACGGCCACTGCGATTCGCCAGAGAGGATGGGCCGACCAAGTCAGCCAAAAAACCATCATCAAGCTCGTGCAGACTATTCTCTACCAATGCATCAAGACTTCCGAACCGAGGAATAGTGTCCTTTGACAGCAAGAAGGCTCCAAGACCTGGAGCTTCCAAGTCGAGATCAACAGCAAGCACTCTGCCACCCTTGCCAGCAATGTGCGCGGCAACAACCGACAGTGCTGTTGAACGACCAACGCCACCCTTCAAGCTCGCGAATACGAATCGAGGAGGCGGAGGAGCCAATTTTGCCGGGACACGAAGCCAGTCCCCACCAACTAGTCGTCTATCAACCAAGCGAATAGCAAACTGACTAACGCGACACTGCACCGCAGTAGGGTCAGCAAGAACATCTTCAGCACCGATGTCGGCTGGGTTCGCAAAGACGCGATCAACTCGAGCGTAGGGAGCCAATGTTTCAAGCAACCTCTCACGCAATCTCTGACAATGCGTCGACTCAATTTCCTTGTTCGAAAAAAAAGCCAACCTGCCAGTCGAATCTCTGAGGACCGTTCCAGCAGCAAGCGCTTCAGCGCCAAGCTCAGAAACAATCACATCCACCAGCAAGGGGAGCCCGTCATCGTAATAGACTTCGCCCATGGGCATCACATCCCTTCCATAAGTCGAACAGCCGCCACGGCATGTTCTTCCCATCGCTGAATCGGCTTACTGCGAATATCGTCGGCCTTGGCGTATCTGATTTTTATTTCCCACTCATTCAAAAACCCGTCATTCTCAACAAGTCGTCTTAGCGATTGCGCCCGACGACCTTGCATAGCGTCGCGAAGGAGAATGCGCAGTTCGGGGAAGTGCGCATATAAAATATCTTTATTGCGCGTCTCGGGCATGCTCCTTGCCACCTCTTTCAGGGCGCATTCTGCAGCTAAGCCAAACAAATAGGCCGCTACGTCGGGACGTTCGGCGGATTTGAGTTTCCGCGCAGCCTCGAGCAATCGCCGGGCCGCGACCGCCATGTCTGCCTCGTAAGCCATTCTACGCGCCTCCAGCAGCGTCACCGCTCGGCAAGTTTCGACCCTAGTAATTCGGCTTAAACAGAAAACTAAAGACCTAAAGATGATGTATTCATCATGCTGCTAGCAACTGTGGGAGCGTTCGGCTGTACTACAAAATTAGCCTGATCCTAGGCTTACCACCGGCCACGACCTAGATGAGTAGGTGGGTCATCCTTAGAACGTCAAGAAGAACACGAGGGTAGATTTACGATTTTACCGAACTAAGTTCGTCCCATAACCTCCTTATGAACGTCCTCGTCACCGGGGCCACCGGCCTCATCGGCAACGCCATCGCGCAGCGGCTCGTGAAGCAGGGCGCCTCCGTGCGCGCGCTCGTGCGCGACCCGGCCCGTGCCGCGAAGCTGCTCCCTGATTCCGTACAGCTCGTCCCAGGTGACGTCACGTCCCCGGGCACCCTGCCCGCCGCGATGCACGACGTGGAACTCGTCTTCCACGCAGCGGGCATGCCGGAGCAGTGGCACCGGGATGACTCCATCTTCGACCGCGTGAACCGCCAGGGCAGCGTGAACGTCCTGTCCGCCGCGCACGCCGCGAAGGTGCGCCGCGTGGTCTACACGTCCACCATGGACGTCTTCGCCGCGCCCCGGGGCGGCGAGCTGACCGAAGCGAACATCGACCCGCACCCCAAGCCCACCGTCTACGAGCGCTCCAAGCAGGAGGCCGAGCGCGCCGTGGAGGCCATCCGCCAGCAGGGCCTGGACGTCGTCTACGTCAACCCGGCCGCCGTCTACGGCCCCAGCCCCGTGCACGTGGGGCTCAACTCCTTCTTCATCCAGCTGCTCAACAAGAAGGCCCCGCTGCTCCCGCCGGGCGGCATGTCCGCGGTCTACGTGGACGGCTGCACCGACGTGCACCTCGCCGCCGCCGAGCGCGGCGTCAACGGGGAGCGCTACCTCGTCTGCGACCAGTACGTCAGCAACGCGGACCTCGCGCTCGCCATCAGCCAGGCCGCCGGGGCGGGCAAGCCGCCCGCCGTCGCGCCCGTCTTCCTCATGGAGGCCCTGGCCCGCGTGTCCGCGCCGCTCGCGCGCGTGTTCCCCTTCACGCCGCTCGTCGCACCCGGCCAGCTGTCCTTCATGCGCTGGGAGGCCCGCGTGAACGCGGCCAAGGCGCAGCGGGAGCTGGCCTTCCGCCCCACCCCGCTCGCGGACGGCGTGGCCCACACCGTGGCCTTCCTGCGCGACCAGGGGCTCGTGCCCCGGGCCTGAGAAGAACATGGGGGTCCGCCCCACAGGGATGACGGACCCCCATGCGTGCTGCCGCCTGGACTTGAAGGTGGAGACGCCGCGCGAGACGGGGAGCCGGGTGACACATGCCTCACCCGGCCGCTGGTTCCGTTCGATGGGCAGGCGGCCAATGCCTTCCATCCAATGACATGCATCCGGATTCCTCGGGCTCCCGTAGCCGCCGCTCCCACGGGCCCGCCCGCCTGCCCTCCGGCCCGGGGCACGGCGGCCCGTGCGCATTGTTCGACACGGGGTGTCGACGCACGGCGTAGGGCCCACCTTTCAACGCACGCGCATCCTTCTCGGGTCCGACCCCCGTGAAGGACGCACGGGCCCCGTACCCCTCACCACGGAGTGACACCATGGCATTGCTATCGAACCTGCTGGGAGCGTTGAGCGGCTCTCGCCGGAGCGTCTTCACCGGCGGCGGTTGGAACCGGGGACGCAGCGCCTATGGCCGCCGTCCCATCGGCTACGGCTACCGGGGACGCCAGTCCTCCGGCGCGGGCGGCTCGCTGGGCCGGATGGTCCTCGCGGGCCTGGGCGCCTACGGCCTGCGTCGCTTCATGAACAGCCGCTCGCGGCCAGCAGGCTACTAGCGGGCCGCCGCGAGCGGTGGCGCCGGGAAGTACCGTGGACTTCCCCCGGCCAGGCGCCCCCCACGGCACCCCCACGCAGGCACGGGAGCGTTCCACGGACAGCTCCCGGTGCCTGACACCTCGCACGCACAGTCGCTGCGGGCGCCTCCGCTTGGAGTAGGGTCCTCCTTCGTGTCCGGCCACTGGCCGACGAAAGAGGCTCCGCACGCATGGCGAAGGCGAAATACGTCCTGGCCCTGGATCAGGGCACCACGGGGACCCACGTCTCCATCCTCGACACCCGGTTGCAGGTGGTGGGCCGTTCCTACAAGGAGCTGCCCCAGCACTTCCCCAAGCCGTCGTGGGTGGAGCACGACCTGATCGACATCTGGAACACCAGCGAGTGGTGCATCGCGCGCGCCCTCAAGGACGCCGGCCTCACCGGCCGCGACATCGCCGTGGTGGGCATCACCAACCAGCGTGAGACGACGGGCCTCTGGGACCGCGAGACCGCCGAGCCCCTGGCCCGCGCCATCGTCTGGCAGGACCGTCGCACTTCGGACATCTGCCAGCAGCTCAAGGCACAAGGGGTGGAGCCCCGAGTGCGCGAGGTGACGGGCCTGGTGCTGGACCCCTACTTCTCCGGCACCAAGCTCACCTGGTTCTTCAACCACCTGAAGGGCGCGAAGAAGCGCGCCGAGCGCGGCGACGTGTGCTTCGGCACCATGGACTCCTGGCTCGTCTTCAAGCTCACCGGCGGCGCCGCCCACGTCACGGATGTGTCCAACGCCAGCCGCACGCTGCTCATGGACCTGCGCACGCTCAACTGGGACGACGAGCTGTGTTCGCTCCTGGGCGTGCCGCGCGCGTGCCTGCCGGAGATCCGCGGCAACGCGGAGGTGTACGGCACCACGCGCGGCATGAAGAGCCTGCCGGACGGCATCCTCGTCGCGGGCATGGCGGGGGACCAGCAGGCGGCCCTCTTCGGCCAGGCGTGCTTCAACCCCGGTGAATCCAAGTGCACCTACGGCACCGGCGCCTTCCTCCTCATGAACACCGGCACCCAGCCGGTGCGCTCCACCGCGGGGCTGCTCACCACCGTGGCGTGGAAGCTGGGCAACACCACGCACTACGCGCTGGAGGGCAGCTCCTTCATCGCGGGCGCCGCCGTGCAGTGGCTGCGCGACGGCCTCAAGGTCATCAAGAAGGCCCCGGACGTGGAGGCGCTGGCCGCCAGCGTGAAGGACTCCGGCGACGTCGTCTTCGTCCCGGCGCTCGCGGGCCTGGGCGCGCCGCACTGGCGCCCGGAGGCGCGCGGCCTGTTCGCCGGCATCGACCGCTCCACCACCGTGGCGCACCTGGCGCGCGCGACGCTGGAGGGCGTGGCCCTCCAAATCCACGACCTGGCGGAGGCCATGCGCCGCGACAGCGGGCGGGAGATTCCCACCTTCAAGGCGGACGGCGGCGCGGCGGCCAACAACCTGCTCATGCAGTACCAGGCGGACCTGCTGGGAGTGCCAGTGGTCCGCCCACGCAACCTTGAGACCACGGCCCTGGGCGCGGCCTTCCTGGGCGGCCTGGGCGCGGGCGTGTGGACCAGCCCGGACGCCATCCGCCGGGCATGGAAGGCGGACCGGACCTTCAAGCCCAAGATGAAGCCCGAGGTGCGCGCGCGCCACCTGGAAAAGTGGAAGCGGGCGGTTGCGCGAGCGTGAAATGAGACACCGAAGCCCGGCGCATTGAACGCGCCGGGGCTTCCATCGGGCGGGGGAGCGGGTAGAACGGCCGCCATGGCCTACGACCGCACGTTGCTCTCCCCGGATGCGCTCCAGACCTTCCTCACCCAGCACCCCGCCTGGAAGCACGAGGGCGGGATGATCCGCCGCACCTATGATGCGCCCTCGTTCCTGGAGGGCATCGCCTTCGTGGAGCGCGTGGCGAAGGCGGCGGAGGCCGCGGACCACCACCCGGACATCGACATCCGGTGGCGCAAGGTGACGCTGGCCCTCGTGACGCACGACGCGGGCGGCCTCACGTCCCGCGACACCTCCCTGGCGGCGGAGGCGGATCGCCTCTTCGGCGAAGGGGCCGCGGTCCGGTGACTCACGGCGTGCGCGGTACCCTGGCGGCCCTGGCGTTCGCGGCGGTGTCCCTCACCGCGCTCCCGGCCTCCGCCCAGGACGATGTGCCCACGGAGCCCCGCCCGGAGCGTCTGTATTTCAACTCTGGCGCGCTGCTGGGGTCGGCGCGCATGGTGGGCCTGGGCGGCGCCTACGTGGGCATCGCGGAGGGCGCGGCGGGCGTCTCCAGCAACCTGTCCGCGCTGGCCCAGCGCAGCTCCTCCCTGGAGCGCGACTGGGACCTGGGCGTCACCCTGTCCTGGCTGGACCTGCCCTTCACCGGCACCAAGCGCCGGGACGTGGACAACGACGGCCTGGCCGACGACTCCGTGGACAGCCGCCAGCTGCTGGGCGCGCTGATGTTGCAATACAAGCGCTTCGGCATCGGCTTCCTGTGGCGCAACAGCCGCACCGGCTACTGCATCACCCTGGGCTGCCGGGGCGAGGGCGAGAAGCTGCGCGTATCCCTCACCCAGTCCGTGCTCGCGGGCTCCGTGGCCTTCGGCCAGGACGACTTCATCCTGTCGCTGGGCATCTTCTCCGCGCAGGCCAGCTTCAGTGAGCTGGGCGACGAATCCTGGCGCTACGGCGACACCGGCGTGGCGGTGGACATGCTCTTCCGCCCGCACGGGCGGCCCTACCGCATTGGCGTGGCGGTGCGCCCGGAGGTGGTGGCGGGCTGGCGCCGCGACGACGGCCAGAGCCCCTTCATCGCGGGGCGGCAAATCTATGCGGCCGTGGTGTCCCCCGCGGTGCTGTCGCTGGGCGCCAGCTGGCGGCTGGGCGAGGGCGCGCACCGCTACAACCGGCTGTCCCCCGCCGCCCGTCGGCAGCTCCAGGTGGAAGGGGACGCACTGCCGGTGCCGGAGGAGGAGCCCCGCGACGCGCTCGCCGGCCGGTGGCTCATCACCGCGCAGGTGGACCTCATCTCCAGCGTGAGCAACGCGGTGTCGTCGCGCTCGTTCGCCACCGCCACGGAGCCGCAGTTCGTGGGTGACACCGCCACCTTCCAGCCGCGCCTGGGCGCCGAATGGGACACCTTCCCGGGCCTCCTGCGCCTGCGCGCGGGCACGTGGCTGGAGCCGTCCCCCTTCCGGGACCGGAATCCCCGGCCGCACCTCACCGGCGGCTTCGAGCTGTTCGTGCTGCGCTACTGGGAGGACTGGGCTATCACCGCGTCGTTCGACCTGGCGAGCCGCTACTCCAACTGGGGCGTCTCCATCGGCTTCTGGCGGTAGTGTCTGGGTTTGATCGCCGGGTGGGTAAACGCGAGGACCTTCCTGGGTGCTCGCGGCCCCCATCCACGGCGCCGCGAATCCCACGCGCACCCTCCAGCAGCGGGCGGCCGAGCAACCTTCCGTGCCGTATTTGCCGGTGTGGGATGGCATGCGAACCCTGCCGTACACGGAGGGGATTCCATGTATCTGGGGCGGGGGTGGCGCCGGACTGTCGTGGGTGCGACGGTGCTGGGTTTCGCGAC
>NZ_RAVW01000011.1 GCF_003611585.1 Corallococcus exercitus
CACGCCATGCCCGTGGCCCGGCTGACGCCCGCCGCCCCGATTCCGACCCTCCGGGGCCCCGCGCCCGTCGCCCCCGCGACGCCGGTCGTGGCCGCCACCCCCGTGACGGCCAACCACCTGCGCCCCACGGACGACACGCTGTTCGAAGTGCCGGGTGACGGCTTCACCTCCGCCACCAGGTCCTTCGTGGAGGGCGAGCACCGCGTCATCATCCACACCGTGGAAGGCCAGGTGAAGCGCGGCACCATCCGCGACGCGGACCTCCTGGAGGACACCATCTCCCTGGAGCAGCAGAGCGGCTTCGCCCCGGAGCGCATCCCCGGCAAGCGCGTGAAGGCCATCTTCTTCATGCTCGCCGCGGGCGCGCGTCAGCCGCAGGCGGAGGGCTCGAAGATCCGCGTCACCTTCAACGACGGCCGCCAGGTGGCCGGCTTCTCCCAGGACTTCAAGGGCCCCACCCCGGGCTTCTTCGTCGTCCCGGCCGACACCCGCACCAACACCGCGCGCATCTTCATCTACCGCGCCAGCGTGCAGGCCGTCGCCGAGGGCTGAGTCCCACCACCGGGGCGGCCCCCGCCGCCCCACACGCCGCACAAAAAAGAGGGGCCCCGGTCACCCGAGGCCCCTCTCTTCATTTCATGCTTCGGACGAAGACTACTTCGTGTCCTTGGCCGCCGGCGCCGCCGCCTCGGCCTTCTTCGTGGTCTCCAGGTCCAGGGTGATGGTCACCTCGTCACCCACCGCCACGCCGCCGGCCTCCAGCGCCTTGTTCCAGGTCAGGCCGAAGTCGCTGCGCTTGATCTTCGTGGTCGCCGTGGCGCCGCGGCGCACGTTGCCCCACGCGTCCTTCGTCTCCGCCGTCGGGCCTTCCACGGCCAGCACGACCGGCTTGGTCACGCCGTGCATGGTCAGGTCGCCCGTGACGTTCAGCTTGTCCTTGCCGGCCTTCGCGATCTTCGTGGACTTGAAGGTGATGGTCGGGAACTTCGCCACGTCGAAGAAGTCAGGGCTCTTCAGGTGCTCGTCGCGCTTGGGCTCGTTGGTGTTGATGGTGGTCGCGTCGATGGTCGTCTCGATGGTGGACTTGGTGATGTCCTTGTCATCCAGGTTGACGGTGCCCTTCACGTTGCTGAAGGAGCCGCGCACGGTGGACACCATCATGTGCTTCACGCCGAACTGCGCGCTGGAGTGCGACGAGTCGATCTCCCACGTGGAGGCGAACGCGAAGGAGGGGGCGGCGACGGCGAGCAGCGTGATGGCGGACTTGAGCGACATCTTCATGGTGTGACTCCTTGAGATTGCGGACTGCGAGGTTCAGGCGCGCAGCGCGAAGCTGCGCATGGACAAGGTTCCGTGATGGAAGCCCTCGAACACGGGGGTGATGCGGTCCTCGGGGAGGGCGGCTCCGAGGACGAAATAGATGGGCAGCCAGTGCTCGGGAGATGGATGCGCGACCCGAGCATTCGGTGCGTCCATCCACGACTGAAGCCCTACGTAATCACGCGCGGCAAGTTTTCCGGCGACCCACGCGTCGAACTCGGCGGCCCATGGCTCAGCGGACGCCAGCTTGTTTCTGAAATTCACCCGGCGAAGGTTGTGCACCACCCCGCCGCTGCCCATGAGCAGCACGCCCTCCGCGCGCAGCGGACGCAGCGCTTCCCCCATGCGCGCCACCTGCGCGGGCGTCGCGTCCGCCGGCAGCGCCACCTGCAACACGGGCACGCGCGCCTCCGGGAAGGCATGCCGCAAGGGCACCCAGACGCCGTGGTCCAGCCCGCGCTCGCCGTCCGCCACCGCAGGCACGCCCGCCGCGGACAGCCGCGCCACCACGTCCTGCGCCAGCGAAGGCGCACCCGGCGGCGCATACCGCAGCCGGTACATCTCTTCAGGGAAGCCGTAGAAGTCGTAGACGAGCGGCGGAGCGGCCATCGCGGTGACGTGCACGCGCGCGTCCGTCTCCCAGTGCGCGGACACCACCACCAGCGCCTTCACCGGGCCCGCGCCGTCACCGAAGCGCTTGAGGGCCTGGGGGTACGCGTCCGCGTCCAGCGCCGTCATGGGCGAGCCGTGCGAGACGAACAGGGCCGCCGCCACCTGCCGGGCGACCGAGGGGCCAGGCCCCATCACCCCCGCCACCCCGGCTGCCGCCACACCCTGCAGCACCTCGCGTCTGTCCACCCCGGAAGCCATCGTGGCGCCTTGTACTGCAACGCCGGGACCAGCGCACCAAACATGACAACCCCATGAAATCACTCAGGTTCACATTCCGCCGCTATGAAATGCCTCTCAGATTGATAGAGAGGCACATCAGTCTGAAAGACACCGGGAGACACCGTGGCGGGTCTGGAAGGGTTGGACTTGAGGGAGCTGCTCGCGTTCGAGCCGAAGGGCGGGGTCATCCGCTTCGCCGGGCAGCGGGCGCTGTTGATGGACCCCGTGGCGCTGGGGCTCCTGCGCAAGGAGCTCATCGGGATGCTGGGGATGACGGCCGCGCGCGGCATCTTCACGCGGCTGGGCTACGCGCACGGCTGGCGCACGGCGGAGGCGATGAAGACCGCGGTGCCGTGGAACGACGAAGCGGAGTGGCGCCGCGCGGGCGGACGGCTGCACACGCTGATGGGCCAGGTGCGCGTGGAGCGCATCGAGCGCACGGACAAGGACGGCCCGGAGCCCTTCGCGGAGGCGCAGTGGCGCGACTCCTATGAAGCCGAGCAGCACCTGCTCCACCTGGGCCAGGCGGATCAGCCGGTGTGCTGGAGCCTCACCGGCTTCGCGTCCGGGTACCTGAGCTACTGCAACAACAAACCCATCTACTGCGCGGAGCTCAAGTGCGTGGGCCACGGCGACGCGCTCTGCCACATCGTGGGCCGCCCCGAGGAGGAGTGGAGCACCGAGTGCACGGAGTTCCTGCGCTTCTATGAAACGCAGTGCATGGAGGGCGTGCTCGGGCAGGTGACGGAGGCCCTGCGGCAGGCGGAGCGCAAGCTGCGCGCGAAGCGGCAGTCGCTGGCGCGCGTGTCCGGCGTGACGGAGGACCCGGCCGGCATGGTGGCCCGCGCGGAGCCCATGCAGCGCGTGCTCAACCTGGCGCGCCGGTCGGCGAAGGTGGACACCACCATCCTCGTCACCGGGGAGAGCGGCGTGGGCAAGGAGCGCATCGCCCGGCTCATCCACGACGAGTCCGGCCGCGCGCCCAAGGCCTTCATCGCCGTGAACTGCGCCGCGGTGACGGAGAGCCTGCTGGAGAGCGAGCTGTTCGGCCACGCGAAGGGCGCCTTCACCGGCGCCACGCACGACCGGCCCGGCCTCTTCGAAGCCGCGCACGGCGGCACCCTCTTCCTGGATGAAGTGGGCGAGGTGCCCCCCGCCATGCAGGCCAAGCTCCTGCGCGCCCTCCAGGAGCGCGAGGTGCGCCGCGTGGGGGAGAACACCAGCCGCAAGGTGGACGTGCGCGTGGTGGCCGCCACCAACCGCGAGCTGTCCGAGGAGGTCCGCCTGGGCCGCTTCCGCCAGGACCTCTTCTACCGGCTGCGCGTCATCGAGCTGCGCATCCCGCCCCTGCGCGAGCGCAAGGAGGACATCCTCCCCCTGGCGCGGCTGCTGCTGGCGGAGGCCGGCGAGCGCCTGGGCCGGCGTGTCACCAGCCTCTCCCCCGACGCGGCGGATCAGCTGCTGCGCTACCCGTGGCCGGGCAACGTGCGCGAGCTGGGCAACGCGATTGAACGCGCGGTGGTGCTGTGCGAGGGCCCGCGCGTGGAGCGCGACGATTTGCCCGAGGAGGTACGCGCCGCGCCGCCCCCGCTGGTGCCCACCGGCAACCCGCGCCGGCTGGAGGACATGGAGAAGGAGTACATCCTCGCGGTGCTGGCGCAGAACGGCGGCAACCGCTCACGCACCGCGGAGCAGCTGGACATCGGGGTGGCCACGCTCTACCGGAAGCTCAAGCAGTACGGCCACCCGGAGGCCGCGCACTAGCCGCGCGCGGCTCCGAGTCCTTCAGCGCCTCAGTTGAGGTACTGGTCGCGGTCCGGCGGACGCTCACGGTCCACCACGCGCAGGTGCTTGGAGCGGTCCCGCAGCTGCCGCTGCAGGCGCCAGTGCTGCAGCTGGAGCATCAGCCGCTTGGGGCTCGCGCCGCGCACGTACGCGAAGATGAGCACCAGGCTGATGAGCTCCGGGGCCATCACCTGCCAGGCCGGCGCGGTGAGCAGCCGCAGCACGGTGAAGCCCGCGCCAATGGCCGCGAACCAGTTGCCCGTGAGCGGGATGCCCCAGAAGTTCGTCTGCCCCCGGCCAATCACCAGGCCGTAGGCCACCCACAGCACCGTCGTCATCACCGTGCCGCCGGCGTAGAGGTTGGCCATGGGCATCACCAGCGACAGCAGCACCGTGATGAGGCCCGCGAGCACCGTGATGCCCACCGACGCCATCAGCAGGCGCCTGGACCCCCAGGTGGACTCCAGGAAGCCGCCGATGGACCAGATGATGATGCCGCCGAAGATGATGCCCAGCGCGTCCGTGGCGACGAAGGCGTAGGTGAACAGCTGCCACACGCGCAGGCCCAGCACGTCCCGCGGGTTGAGCAGCAGCAGCACGCCCTGCCCCTGCCGCGTCGCCAGGAACAGCGCGGAGAACGCCACCAGCGCCACCGCCAGCTTGGCGGCCATCGAATCCAGGCCCGGAAAGCCGCCGCCGAAACCGCCGCCTCCCCGGTTGAAGCCCCGCATGGGTCGCATAGAGGCCCAAAGGTGGTGGAACCCCGCCCGGTCCGCAACCCCAAATCCAGAAACGATGAAGGGCGCCCCACCCGGGTGTCACCCGGGAGAAGCGCCCTCGCATCCCACGCCTTCCCTACCCTGCCGGGGTCGCTAGACCTTGTGGCGGTAGAAGAGCGTGATGGTCAGACAGTGAAACTCCTTGTCCGAGGACTGCGTGACGATCTTGTCCACGACCTCCACCGAGGAGTTCTCCTTCAGCCACTTGGTGATGTTCTCGCCCATGTTCTCGCGATCGCGCGCGAGCGTGGTGGAGAACACCTTGACTCCCGTGAAGCTGATAACGCCCATTCCAACCCTCGTGTCACCAGAGATTACAAATGTTTACCCCGAGTCGCGGGCGCCATCAAGAAACGGGCCCGACAATCCGGCCCGGGAGGCGCGTCCCGCCCCTCAAGAGAGGCCCCTGAAGAGGGGCCCGCCCACCGTCCACCCGCCGACAGTGCGGCGAAGCGGCATGGGCAGGGGCCCCGGCGATTCAGCGGCCGGCGGCGGCCCGGCGGGTCTGACAGGTGATCTCGTCCTTGCAGGCGGGACCGATGCCCTCCGGGTGGGCCGTCAGGGGCGTCTTGTCGCTCTCCTCCACGCCGCACACCACACAGCGGCGCTTGCGGTTGCGGCGCTCGGCACGGCGCTGCTCGGCGATGGCCTTGGCCCGCTCGCGGGCCGTCTTCGCGTCCACCTCGTTGCTCATCTCACGTCCCGTCCGGAAGTCGTCTGCCCCGTACCCCGTCGCCCCGAGCACGCCTAGAGCGCCTCGACCAGCACGGCGATGCCCTGGCCGCCACCGATGCAGGCGGACCCGATACCATAGCGGGCGCCCCGGCGCTTCAGCTCGTACGCCAGCGTCATGGTGATGCGCGCCCCGGAGGCCCCCAGCGGGTGGCCCACGGCGATGGCGCCGCCGTTGACGTTGGTGGCGTCGCGTGGCAGGCCCAGCTCCTTCTCCACCGCCAGGTACTGGGGCGCGAAGGCCTCGTTGACCTCGAAGAGGTCCACGTCCGTGAGCTTCGCGTCCGCGCGCTTGAGCAGGTTGCGGATGGCCGGCGCGGGGCCAATGCCCATGATTTTCGGGTCGCAGCCGGACACGCCCCAGTTGACCAGCCGCGCCATGGGCTTCAGGCCGTGCTTCTCCACGAACCTGCGCGTGGCCATCACCATGGAGCCCGCGCCGTCGCAGATGCCGCTGGCCGCGCCCGCGTGCACCACGCCGTCCTTCTTGAACACCTTGGGCAGCTTGCGCAGCCCCTCCACCGTGGTCTCCGGACGGTTGTGCTCGTCCTTGGACACCACCGTGTCGCCCTTCTTGCCCTTGAGCGTCACCGGCGCGATTTCATCCGCCAGCCGGCCGGACTCCTGCGCCGCGGCGAAGCGCTTCTGGGTGAGGACGGCGTACTGGTCCACGTCGTCCTGGGTGAGGCCGTAGTCCACCGCCAGCTGCTCGGCGGTGAGCGCCATGGCCTGGCCGGTGTAGCTGTCCGTGAGGGCCGTCCAGAGCATGTCCTCCAGGCCGCCCTTGCCCAGCGGCAGGCCCCAGCGTGCGCCGCGGATGACGTGGGGCGCCTGGCTCATGGACTCCGTGCCGCCCGCGAGGACGGCCTCCGCGCCGCCCGTCAGCATCATCTCCGCGGCCGTGACGAAGGCCTGGAAGCCGGAGCCGCACAGCCGGTTGACGCCCAGCGCGGGCACCGGCACCGGCACGCCCGTGCGCAGCCCCACGTGGCGCGGCAGGTAGATGGCGTCCGCGCTCGTCTGGACGACGTTGCCGTACACCACGTGCTCAATCTGCTCCGGGGAGACGCCCGCCTGGGCCAGGGCCGCCTTCGCGGACTCCACGGCCAGGTCGGTGGCGCTCAGGTCCTTGAGGCTGCCGCCGTAGGTACCAAACGGGGTGCGCTTGCCGGACAGGAAGTAGATTTCCTCGTTCTTGGACACGCTCTTCATGGTGCTCGTCTCCCTACTCTTCCGGGGCGCGCGGTGCACGCACGACGTGACGCATAAAAAAGCGTCCAGGGGGCTGTCAGCCCGCGCGCCGTCCCAGGAAGGCGCTGGCGACGATGGCAAGCGCGATGGCCGTCCACAACAACCCCTGGAGGTTCTGGCGGCGGATTTCCTTGCGGCCCAAACCCTCGTACCAGGCCTTCGCCGTCTGGACGCGCCCCTCCCAGGTGAAGCCCTCCGGGCCCGCCAGATCCAACCCCTCGAGTCGTCGCACATGCGCGCGCAACAGGCGCTCCGGTGCGGCGTCCTCCAGCGACCCGGAGCGGTAGCCGGGCACGTCCAGCGCGGGGCGCCGGTAGCTGGCGGTGACGACGAAGCCCCCGGAGGCCAGGGGGGTCAGCAGGTAGAGCCGGGGCAGCTCGTCGCTCCCCTCGTGGAGGGTGGCGAAGACGCGCTCGCCCGCGTGCGCCCAGTCGTAAGAGCGGGTGGCCTTCTGGAGCAGCGGCTTCTCCTCGTGGCTGCCCAGCGGCGTGAAGCCCAGCGCCTGGAGCTGGCCCGCCAGGGGACCGAGCGCGTCCGGCAGGTCCATCTGGTCCGCCGGGGCCTCCGGCTCCACGCGGACGGTGTGGGGAAAGAGGTAGAGCACCGCGCGCCAGAAGTTGAGGAACAGGAGCACGCCGGCCAGCACCAGCCCGGCGACGGCCACTCCCAGCTGCCCGAGCACGTTCACGACCGGGGCTTTCCTTCCGGACGCCGGTTGGCGGTGGCGGGCAGGTCCCGCCACTTCGCCAGGTCCCCGGGGGTGAGCGGGTCGCGGCCCTCCAGGTAGCGCTCCAGGTGGCCCAGTGAGTCCACGCCCCAGAACATCTCGTCGTCCACCAGCACGGACGGCACGCCGAACGCGCCCGCGGCGAGCGCTCCTTCCGTGTTCTTGCGCACGCGGTCCTTCACCTCCGGCAGCTGCGCGCGCTCGAGCAGCGCCCGCGCGTCGAAGCCGGCCTCCGTCAGCACCGCGCCCACCTGCTCCGGCGTCTCGACGCCCCGGCCCTGGCCCCACGCGGCCGAGTAGAGCGCGGTGGTGAGCCGCGTCCGCTCCGCCACGTCGTCCACCGCGGCCGTCACGCGCAGGGACAACAGCGGATTGAACGGGTGCGAGGGCGGCAGGGTGAAGGGCGCGCCCTGCTCATGCGCGATGCGGAACGTCTGCTTGAAGACGTAGACGCGCTTGGCGGGAATCTCCGCCGGGCCAACGGAGCCTACGGCGTTGAGCAGCCCCGCGAGCAGCACCGGCACGGGCTCCAGCTCCCGGCCGTGCCTGGCCGCGATGGCGGGCATGCGGAGCCAGGCGAGGTAGGCGTACGGGGACAGGTAGTCCAGGCAGAAGCGCAGGGGGGAAGAGGCCATGGGCCCCATCCTATGCACGACCCGGCCGTCAGGCGCTCTGCTTCACGTCCTCGAGCTGGCGCGACAGCGGGCCGCGCAGCGACTGGGCCAGGAGCTGGAGGTGCGTGGCCCGGGCGGTGGCGAAGGCCCGCTCGGCGATCTCCAGCTCCCGCATCACCTCTTCCGGCGTGCCGTAGCGCTCCGCGTGCTGCAGGTAGACGAGCCCCATCTGGAGCACGTTGCCGGTGGACTCCGCCAGCAGGCGCGCGCGGCGCAGGTGCGCGTCCCCCTCCTCCTGGGACACCAGCGGCGCCAGGGCGCGGCGGGCCAGGATTTCGTCCCAGGGGTTGGCGAACCGGGGGTCCAGGGCGCGCTCCAGCGCGCCTTGCGCGGCGGCGAGCGCGGCGGGCAGCCGGCCCTGGTCGCGTTCGAAGCGCGACTGGTACACGCGCACCAGCGTCTCCATGCGCAGGCCGCCGCTCCTCGCGGCCTCCAGCGCGCGGGGCAGCGACTCGCGCGCGGCGCCCGCGTCCTCGAAGAGCACGTCGCGGCAGGCCTGGTACACGAGCACGTGCGCGCGCAGCCAGCGGTCCTCGGGCAGCACGCGGGAGAGCGCCTCGCCGCGCGACACCACCGCGGCGACGAGCTCGTGCTCGCCGCGCTCCAGGTAGTACGGCGGCGTGAAGAGGGCCAGGTTGCGCTCCATCAGCCGGGGGCTGCCCAGCCGGCGGATGAGCTCCGTCTTCTGCGCGAGCGCGGACGCGAACGCGGCGCCGTCGCCGGTGAAGGCCGCGCGCGCCACCTGCGCGAAGAGGTGGTAGGCGCGCACGTCGGTGAAGCCCTGCGCTTCGGCCAGCTGGAGCCCGTCCTTCAGCAGATCCTCATCCAGCGGCTCGCCGCGCAGGGCCAGGTTCACGTTGAGCAGGTAGCCGCCCATGCCCAGCGCCCACGCCAGCCGCCGGGGAGGACGCCCCACCGCGTCGCGGAACTCGCGCAGCCGCTGCACCTGCTTGCGCTGCTCGGCCACCCCACCCGCCCACTGGCCGGTGTACGCGCTCAGCGTGGAGCGCGCCACGGACAGCCCCGCCCGGTACGGCGAGTCCTCCGGGTGCTCCGCGGCCACGCGCGCGATGAGCGCCTCCAGCGCGTCCGTGCGCCCCAGGATGGCCAGCGCCATGCCCTGGAGGATTTCGAGCTCCGAGCGCTTCCAGAAGACGTCCACCGGCGTCATCCGCGCGTCCGCCGCCACCTCGCGGAAGAGCGGAATCAGCAGCTCCTCGCGCTCCGCGGGCGTGGCCGAGCGCGCGGACTCCAGCCGGGAGAGCGCCTCGCGCCGTCCGGACTCCACGTCCACCGTGGCATCCCAGTGCGCGAAGAGCCGGTCCGCGTACGCCACCGACGTCGGCGGGTCGCTGGAGTAGCCCACCTCCACCAGCGACACCCACGTGCGCAAGAGCTGCTCCGAGCGCCCCGGGTAGTCCGGCGCGGACTCCAGCAGCTCCGCCGCTTCCTTCAACAGCAGCGTGGCCTCCAGCAGCGCCTCCGCCTCGATGGCCGCGTGCCCCGCCTGCAGCAGCGGCTGGATGGCCTCCGCGGGCGCGTCCGAGCGCGCGAAGTGCCACCCCACCGCGCGCACCACGCCTGCGTGTCCCGACGGCAGCGCCTGGAGCGCCCGCGCCACCAGGCCATGGTGCGCCCGGCGCTGCGCCTCCGGCGTGCTGTCGTAGACGGCCTGGTGCACGGTGTCGTGCGTGAAGACGTAGCGGCCCTCCACGTCCTGGAGGAACTGCCGCTCCACGATGCCGTCCAGCACGGCGAACAGCTCCGACTCCGGCAGGCCCGACAGCGCGCGCACCAGCGGCAGGTCCAGCATCCGGCCCGCGGGCGCCAGCTTGCGCAAGAGCGCCACCTGCTCCGGCGGCGCGTTGGCCAGACGCACCAGCACCGCCTCCTGGATGCTCTCCGGAAGCCGGCGCGTGCCCAGCCCCTCCTCCGCCTCCCACCGTCCGCCCACGCGCTTGAGCGCGCCCGCCTCCACCAGCATGCGCAGGCATTCCGTGGCGAAGAAGGCGTTGCCGCCCGTGGTCGCGTGCAGCCGCTGCACGAAGCCCCGCGGCACGTCCAGGCCCGGCAGCACCAGCTCCACCAGCGTGGCCACGTGCTCGGCGGACAGGGGCTCCAGGTCCACGCGGGACGTGAGCTTCTCATCCACCGTCTGGAACGCGAGGCTCAGGCGCGACAGCTCCTGGGAGCGGAACGTGCCCACCACCATGCCGCGCGTGCCGTGCAGCGCGCGGATGAGGACGTTGAGCGCCTCCAGCGACGCGCTGTCCGCCCACTGCAGGTCCTCGAAGCACAGCACGAAGGACTGCTTCGCCCCCAGCGTGCGCGTCCACTCCGACAGCGCCTCGAAGAAGGCGGTCTTTTCATCGGATCCGTCGCGCGGGAGCTGCTCGTGCAGGTCGCCGTCGAAGACGTCCGTCGACAGGAGGCGCGCGAGCGGGGCCTTCACCCGGTCCATCAGCTCCGCGGACGTGTGCGGCACCAGGCAGCGCAGGGCCTGCGCCACCGGCGCCAGCGGCGACAGCCCCTCCGCGCGGCACTGGCCCCGGCCGAAGGGCAGCTCCGCCAGCTTCGCCTGGAGCTCGAACTCCTGGAGCAGCCGCGTCTTGCCCACGCCCGCGGGCCCGCCCACGAGCACCGCGCGCGACTGGCCCCAGTCCGCTTCCGCCAGGCCGTTCATCAGCCCTTCCAGCTCCGCCTCGCGCCCCACCACCTCCGGCACGTGCAGGTAGCTGGCGCGCGCGGACAGCGACTCCTCCGGCACGGGCTCGCCGCTGGCCTGGCAGAGCGCCTCCAGCAGTTCGCCCGCGTCCTGGAAGCGCTCGCGGGGGTCCTTCGCCATCAGGAGGAGGATGATCTCCTCCAGCTGCGGATCCACCGGGCAGATGGTGGACGGGCGCGGCGCCGGGCGCGTCAGGTGGTCCGCGAGCAGCACCGCGGGGCTCGCGCGCTTGAAGGGCAATTTGCGCGTGGCCAGGTACCAGGCCATCACGCCCAGCGAGTACAGGTCCGCGCGGCCGTCGATGCTCGCGCCCCGCTGCCACTCCGGCGCCAGGTACTCCAGCGTGCCCTTGAGCTTGCCGGGGCTTGGCGTGCCCAGCTGGTGCATCACGCCGAAGTCCATCAGCTTCACCGCGCCGGACTCGGTGATGCGCACGTTGCTGGCCTTGATGTCGCAGTGCACGTACAGGCGCGAGTGGATGAACGCCAGCACCTGCGCCATCTGGATCAAGACGCGATACAGCGTGCGCGTGTCCAGCGGCGTGTCGTGCACCAGCGAGCTCAGGTCCTTGCCGCCCACGACCTCCATGGTGATGAAGCGGTTGCCGGCCTCCGTCATGCCCCAGTCGAAGACCTTGAGCGTGGACGGGTGCTGCAGCTTCTTCATCGCGAAGAACTCGTGCCGGAACAGCAGCACCAGCTCCTCCACCTTCGCGGCGGACAGCTCCGCGGGGACGTGCATCTCCTTGAGCGCCACGCGGCGGCGCTCCTGCAGGTCCTCCGCCAGCCAGATGCGGCCCATGCCGCCTTCGCCCAGCAGCGACTCCACGCGGTAGCGCCCGGTGACGATGACGCCTGGAATCAGCGAGCGCCGCTCGCCCACGCCCGAGCCCGGCAACGTGATGGGCGTACGCATCCGCTCCCCCCACGTGCTCGGAGGGCGGGTGCGCTCATCCAGTACCGTTGTCTTCTCGTCGTCGCTCACGAGCCAAAGGGCTGGCCTTTTCAGGCCAGGGTCCAGAATCCAGACGTCGGAGGAATACCACGTTTCAGTGACACCGCCTCCGGGACATCCGAGCAGGTGCACCTCGCTTCCTGGTCCCTGATTCCCCGTCTGGCGGGAAGCAGGCGCATCCCGCCAGCCCGGACGCCTGCTGGGGAGCCACTTCCACATCAGCACCCGGGACCCACCCGGACGCATGCACACCCTTCCTCCAGGCCGTGGGCCCGCCGCTCGCGGGAGGAGGAGGCGGCATGCGCGCATGGAAGTGGGGCGGCGCCACGGTGGCACTCGCGTCCGTGACGGCCTGGATGGCCTGCGGCCGGTCCGGAACCCCAGGAGCCGAGGGAATCGAGAAAGCCGAGGCCGCGACGGTGACGCTGGGCGAAGGGCACTGCGCGGGCGTGGTGGTGGGTCAGGGCCGCCATGTCCTCACCGCGGCCCACTGCGTCGCACCGGACGCGGGCAACGAGCGGACGAACTTCGAGGACGGCCGGCAGCTGTGGGGCCGCTACGTGTTCGTGGATCGCGGCCGGGACATGGCGGTGCTGGAGCTGGAGGCGAAGGCGCCGGTGGCCCCGCTGGAGGTGGCCGAAGGGCTGCCCATCCCCGGCGCGATGCTCGTCTTCACCGGACGCCATGACCGGCCCGGCGAGCCCCAGCGGGTGAGGGTGGAGCGCTGGGGCCGCTGTCCGTCGCTGCCGGACGTGCCCACCGCCCTCTTCACCACGATGCACGGCGTCCCCGGAGACTCCGGCGCGCCGCTGGTGGACGAGCAGCAGCGCGTGGTGGGCCTGGTGCACGGCGGCGCGCGGTGCAGCATCGCCGCGCCCACCGGAGGCGTCGCGCCGGAGATTGAGCGCCTGTCGCGAGAGGACGCGCAGCCCCTGGCCCGGCGGCCGGCCTCCGCGCCGCGCTGACGCGACAGGACAGCGCACCCTGCCCTTCCCGCACCTGGACGGCCGGGCAGGCGGCCTCCGCACGGGCCGTCGTTGCCCGCTCGCCCCCGCGCGTCCCACCTTCACGTCGGAGGTGACACCATGGCTTCGGACAAGGACTCCAAGAACTTCCAGCCGCGCAACCGGGGACAGATGGAGGACGCGCTGGACCGCGGCGCCGCCGAGCTGGCCCGGGAGCGCTCCCGCTCGGCCGCCCAGGAGGACGTCAACCCCAGCCCGCTGGAGGAGACGCGCTGGGAGGCGGAGGTGGAGCGCGGCGAGGAGTGGGAGGACCAGGAGGTCCCCGAGCGTGAGGCGCGAGGCGACGAGGAGCCGGACTCCGAGGTTTCCCGGCGGGGCCTCGTGAATCCGCCACCCGAGTCTTAGGGGCGTTGGCGGCAAACCCGTGAGGTGGAGGCTTTCGCGAATTCTCACGGGTGAAGGGGGACCTCTTGCCCGGTGCGCACGGCGGGGGGATGCTGTGCACGCCGTTCCCCCTTGCCGTCCGCTGTTGCTGCCCCGGGAGTCGATGCACCGTGAAGCCCAAGGTCCTCATCGTGGAGAACTCCTGGACCATGCGCGAGACGCTTCGGCTGCTCTTGTCGGGTGAGTTCGACTGCACGGTGGCGGCGGATGGAGAGACGGGGCTCGCGCACGCGCGGACGCAGCCGCCGGACGTGCTCCTGTCGGACGTGAACATGGAGGGCATCGACGGCTACGAGCTGTGCCGCCGCGTGCGCGCCGAGCCAGCCCTGGCGCACCTGCCGGTGGTGTTCGTGAGCGGCTACGCGCCGCGCGCGGACCTGGAGCCCGGGCAGCCCCAGCCGGATGCGTACCTGGTCAAGCCGGTCAAGCCGCCGTACCTCATCGCGCAGCTTCATGCCGTGCTGCAGCGTGCGCGGGGCGCCACCGCCAAGGCCGCCGGCGAGGGCTGAGCCGGACGCCCGCCCGGAGCCCGCGCCTGTGTCGCGGCGCGGACGCCACACGCTTCTGACACTGACCTGGGACCCGGGGAGGGCTATACCTTGCCCACCTTTTCTTTCCTCCCGTCCCTGAGGTGCTCGCGTGCTCAACGCCTTTCCCCGCGTCCCGGCTCCCAAGAACGAGCCCGTCCTCTCCTACGCCCCCGGCACCCCCGAGCGCGCGGAGCTCCAGTCCACCCTCAAGCGCATGAGCGGGGAGCGCATCGACATCCCCGTCGTCATCGGCGGCAAGCACGTGAAGTCCGGCAAGACGGACACCGTGCGCATGCCGCACCGGCACCAGCACGTGCTGGCCACCCTGCACGAGGCCGACGCGGGCCACGTGGAGCAGGCCATCCAGAACGCCATGAGCGTGAAGGAGGACTGGGCGCGGATGCCCTTCCACGCGAGGGCGGCCATCTTCCTGCGCGCCGCGGAGCTGCTCACCACGCGCTACCGCCCGCTGCTCAACGCGTCCTCCATGCTGGGCCAGTCGAAGACGGCGCACCAGGCGGAGATCGACGCGGCGTGCGAGCTCATCGACTTCCTTCGCTACAACGTCCACTTCGCGCAGCAGATCCTCGCCATCCAGCCGGAGAACTCGCCGCAGACGTGGAACATGACGGACTACCGGCCGCTGGACGGGTTCGTCTTCGCCATCGCGCCGTTCAACTTCACCTCCATCGCGCTGAACCTCTGCGTGTCGCCCGCCATCATGGGCAACGTGGTGCTGTGGAAGCCGTCCTCCACGCAGGCGCTGAGCGCGTGGTACGGCCTGGAGCTGCTGCGCGAGGCGGGCCTGCCCGACGGCGTCATCAACATGCTGCCCGGCGACGGCCCCACGGTGGGCAACCCGGTGCTGGCCAGCCCCCACCTGGGCGGCATCCACTTCACCGGCTCCACGCCCACGTTCAACAACCTGTGGAAGACGGTGGGGGAGAACATCGGCCGCTACAAGCAGTACCCGCGGCTGGTGGGTGAGACGGGCGGCAAGGACTTCATCTTCGCGCACGCGTCCGCGGCGGACGACCTGGAGGCGCTCGCGGTCGCCATCGTGCGCGGCGGCTACGAGTACCAGGGCCAGAAGTGCAGCGCGGCCAGCCGCGTCTACGTGCCGGAGTCCCTGTGGCCCAAGCTGAAGTCGCGGCTCCAGGCGCTCATCGGCGAAATCAAGATGGGCGACGTGGCGGACTTCCGGAACTTCATGGGCGCGGTCATCGACGAGCGCTCGTTCAAGAAGGTGTCCTCGTACATCGAGCTGGCGAAGTCCGGCGGCGACGCGACCATCGTCGCGGGCGGCGGCACGGACAAGAGCGAGGGCTGGTTCGTGCAGCCCACGCTGGTGCAGTGCACGAACCCGCGCCACCGCATCATGACGGAGGAGATCTTCGCGCCGCTCGTGGGCGTGTACGTCTACCCGGACGCGAAGTTCGAGGAGACGCTGAAGGAGTGCGACCAGTCCGCGAGCTACGCGCTCACGGGCGCCATCTTCGCGCGCGACCGCAAGGCCATCGAGCAGATGATGAGCGGCCTGCGCAGCGCGGCGGGCAACTTCTACATCAACGACAAGCCCACGGGCGCGGTGGTGGGCCAGCAGCCCTTCGGCGGCAGCCGGGCGTCGGGCACCAACGACAAGTCCGGGTCGATGATCAACCTGTTCCGCTGGAGCAGCCCGCGCACCATCAAGGAGAACTTCGCGCCGCCCGTGAAGGTCCCCTACCCGTTCATGGACAGCGACCCGAAGGAAGGGGCCATCTAGTTCCATGAGCGGACCGTTCCCGGGCATCGCGGGGCTGGAGACCTACGCGCTGGAGGACGGCGGCTGCCGCGTGGAGGTCATTCCCACGCGCGGCGCGCTCGTCACGCGCATGGTGGTGGAAGGCGAGGAGGTGCTCTATCTGGACGAGGGCACCGTCGCCGACCTCACGAAGAGCGTACGCGGGGGCATCCCCGTGCTCTTTCCCAACGCCGGTCCCCTGCCCGGGGACACGTATCCGGCGGACCGCAAGGCGTACTCGCTGCCGCAGCACGGCTTCGCGCGGAAGCTGCCGTGGACGGTGCGCCAGGCGGAAGAGTCCCTGCTGGTGCTGGGGCTCACGTCTTCGGAGGAGACGCTGCGCCAGTACCCGTGGGCCTTCGACGCGCAGCTGGCGTTCTCGCTCGCGGGGCGCCGGCTCACGCTGGACTTCGATTTGGAGAACCGGGACACGCGGCCCCTGCCGTTCCACCTGGGCTACCACCCGTACTTCCGCGTGCCTCAAGGGCAGAAGGCCCAGGCGCGCGTGGAGACGGACGCCACGCACGCGTGGGACAACCGCGCGAAGCACGAGGTGCCCTTCACCGGCCTGGACCTCACGGCGCAGGAGGTGGACATGCACCTGCGTGACCACTCCGCGCCGGGCACGGTGCTGGAGCGCGGGCCGGGCCTCTCCCCCGTGAAGCTGTCGTGGAGCGGGGAGTTCCGCATGCTCGTCGTGTGGACGCTCGCGGGGAAGGACTTCGTCTGCGTGGAGCCGTGGACGGCCGCCGCCGGGGCGCTGGCCACCGGCGAGGGCTTGTTGCACGTGGCCCCGGGCGAGCGCGTGTCGCTCGCGTTCGACATCGAGGCGTAACCCGCGCGCGTCAGGCGTGCGGGATGAGGGGCAGGCTCAGCGGGCCGCGCACGGTGAGGGAGGTGTTCCACTTCACCGGGCCCGTGGGCGTGAAGCGCGTGAAGCGGGACAGCAGCACCTCCAGCCCCACGCGCGCCTCCAGCCGGGCCAGCGGCGCGCCCAGGCAGAAGTGGATGCCGTGGCCGAAGGGCATGTTGTTCACGCCCTCTCGGTCCATGTCGAAGGTGTCCGGGTCCTTGAAGCGCTCGCCGTCGCGGCACGCGGAGCCGATCATCAGCGCCACGCGCGCGCCCTCCGGAATCACCACGCCTGACACCTCCGTGGCCTTCGTGGTGACGCGCACCAGGCCGTGCACGGACGGCTCGTAGCGCAGCACCTCCTCCACGAAGCGCCCCACCTGCGACGGGTTCTCGCGCAGCCGGGCCACCAGGTGCGGCTGTTCCATCAAGAGGCGCACGCTGTGGCTGACGAGTTGCACGGTGGTCTCCAGCCCCGCCACCACCAGCAGGAACAGGAAGCTCATCACCTCCGCGTCGGAGAGCGCCTCGCCGTCCACGCGCGTCTTCACCAGGTCCGACACCATGTCGTCCTGCGGGTGGCGGCGGCGCTCGGCGACGACGTCGGACAGGTAGTCCTCCATCTCGCGCACGGTGGCCTTGATGGACTCGTGCCGGTGGGTGTCCTTCTCCGTCGTGCCGGACACGCTGGACAGGTCCACCGACCAGCGCTTGTAGCGGGCCGTCATGGTGGGGTCCAAGGCGAAGAGCTCACCAATCACGCTGGCGGGCAGCGGCATGGCGAAGGCGTCCACGAAGTCCACCTCGCGCTCCGGGGTCAGCCGCTCCGCCAGCGTCTGCGCGAAGCTCCGGATGCGCGGCTCCAGCCGGTTCACCGCCGCGGGCGTCCACGCGCGGCTCACCAGCGTGCGCAGCCGCATGTGGCGCGGCGGATCCATGACGATCATCGACTCGGAGAACGGGTTGTGGCCCAGCCACGGCGGCGCGGTGGTGGTGCGCACCCCGGCGGAGGAGAAGACCTGCGGGTTCTTGAAGGCCGCGGCCACGTCCTCGAAGCGCGTGAGGGCCCACAGTCCGCCGGGCTCCACCTGACACACCGGCGCGGTGCGGCGCAGCTCCGCGTAGACGGGGTAGGGATTCGCCCGGACCTCCGGGGCCATCAGGTTCACGCGTTCACTCATGGTGGAATTTCCTTTCCCGACTGGAAATCTATAGCCGGTATACTGGCTGCTGAACAGAGGCGCTGCCTCCCCCCCTTCGAGTCACCATGTCCCGCATCCTGCTCGCCGCCGTTCTCGCCCTCGGTCTGTCCGCGTGTTCCGACGACCCCGATGAAGTCACGCCTGACTCGGGCACCTCGACCACCGACGCGGGCCGCGATGCGGGCGCGGACATGGACGCGGGGGCCGACGCGGGGACGGACGTGGACGCGGGCACGGATGCCGGCACGGGCATGGACGCCGGGACGGATGCGGGCACGGGCAGCTCGCACGGCGCCGGCAAGCTCGCGTGCAGCAAGACGGGCACGGTGAGCACGGACGCGGGCACGCTGACGTACTGCGTGGCGCAGGTGGGCGCAACGGAGGTGAAGCTCATCGAGCCGAAGCAGGGCATCGCGCCCGGGCCCATGCGGCTGGCCATCTACCTGCACGGCGACGGCGCGGCCACGTACAACGGCAGCAACCCGCGTTCGCTGTTCACGCACGGCGGTTGGACGTACGGGCACAACACGCTCTACGTGACGGCGCTCGCGCCCAACAAGTGCGCGTGGTGGACGGTGCCGGAGCGCACGGACTGCTCCACGGAGGCGCCCATCGAGGCACGCGACCTGGAGGGCAAGAACGCGGCGGAGCTGGTGTCGCTCATCGAGGCGCTGCGCAAGGGCTGGGACATCCAGGACGGCCCCATCCTCTTCGGCGGCTCGTCGGGCGGCAGCATCCAGCTGACGGCCAGCTTCCTGCCGCGCTACGGCGACCGCTACCCGGGCGTCTATGCGCTGAGCTGCGGCGGTGAGAAGCCGTGGTCGGGCCAGATGGACTGGGACGCGTCCAACGCGGCGCTGCGCGCGGGCACGAAGTTCTACTTCACGTACGGCGACCAGGATTACCTGCTCCAGGACATCCAGGCGGCGGAGCAGTACCTCGGCGGACTCCAGTTCCCGGTGAACGACAAGGTCATCGCGGGCGCGCAGCACTGCGCGTTCGACCAGGTGGGCCGCGTCACGGAAGTGTGGAACGAGGCCACCGCGCAGTAGGCATCAGGCCTTCGCGGGCACCGGGGCATCCGCCAGCCTCACGTGGATGATTCCCGGTGTCCGGTGCCGGAACCAGGGCAGCCGGTTGAACGTGTTCAAGACGGCGCGATGGAAGCCCCGGGGGAACACGTACGGCACCTTCGAGACGTGCGTCACGCGTGGGTGCCAGCGCTTCAGCGTGGGCGCCACCTCATCCAGGTTGATGCCCCACGGCATGGGCGGTGACCGGTAGGCACGCGTGCGGCGCTGCCCCGCGAGCGTCTGCTGGGAGACCCACCGGGGAATCGTGTCGAAGAGGAGCTCCGCGCCCGGGAAGCGCTCCGCGATGTCGGCGAACAGGCGGCGGACCTCCTCCTCCTGGAAGTACATGAGCAGCCCCTGCGCGATGATCAAAACGCCATGGGATGCGTCCACCGCGTCCATCCACGAGCGGTCCAGCGCGCTGGCTGCAAAGTGGCGAAGCCGCTCCGTGGGAGGAAGGAAGCGCTCGCGGATAGCCATGGCCTCCGGCAGGTCCACGCTCAACCAACACAGCCGGCCATTGTCCACGCGCAGGGCCTGCGTCTCCAGCCCCTCCCCCAGCGACACGACGAAGCCGTCCGGGTGCGTGGCAAGCCACTGGCGCAGGACGCGGTCCGTCTCCACCGCGCGGATGGCGTGGGACGCCTGCGCCTTCCCGAACGAGCGCTCGAAGTCGTACTGGATGGCGTCGTAGATGCGCACGCAGTCCGCGTCGCGAAGGATGCCGTCGGGCCGCTTCGCCTCCGCCGCGCGATTGTGCAGCGTCAGGAGCATCGTCTCCGGGATGCCCGTCAAGTTCGGAACGTAGCGCTCGGCCATGTCAGGTCCCCTGCTTGGGCTTCCATACGACCCGGTGGATTCGGGAGCAAGAAGCGGAGCGCGGGCAGAGGACGGAGCTGTCTACTGTGACGCGCACTCTTCCTTCGCCGCATGGAGCAGCCGAATGCGCCTCTACGACTATCTGCCTTCCGCGAACGGCTACAAGGTCCGCACGTTGCTCGCGCAGCTCGGGCTCGCTTACGAGTTGGTGCCGGTGGACATCTTCGCGGGGGAGAGCCACACGGCGGACTTCCACGCGAAGAACCCGGACGGCCGCATTCCGGTGCTGGAGCCGGAGCCCGGGCGGTTCCTCGCGGAGTCCAACGCCATCCTGCTGTTCCTGGCGGAGGGTACGCGCCTGATGCCGGACGACCGCTTCGCGCGGGCGCAGGTGCATCAGTGGATGTTCTTTGAACAGAACGCGGTGGAGCCGAACCTGGGCACCGCGCGCTACTGGCTCCTCACGGGCCGGCAGTCACCGCAATCCGAAGTGCTCCGCAATCGCGTGCAGAACACCGAGCGCGCCCTGTCCGCGCTGGAGCGGCACCTGGGCAGCCGCATGTTCCTTGTGGACGAGCGCTACACCGTCGCGGACCTCTGCCTCTTCGCGTACACGCACCTGGCGCCGGATGCGGGCGTGGACCTCGCGCCCTACCCGGCCGTGACCGCGTGGCTGGAGCGCGTGAGGGCCCAGCCCGGCTTCCTGGGCCCCGTGCCGCCCTACTCCGCGAACGCGCGCGTGGGCTGAAGCAGCGAGCGGCACTGCCCTGCGCTCCGCGCTCCACGTCTGGTGGACGTGGGCCTCTTGCGCCGCGACCCGCGCCACTCGCCTACGTGTTCTGCGCTCCGCGAACGCGGCTGACGCGAAGTCCTCACTCCGCTTCCGCTGCTACGGCCTGACGGGCCTCCGCGTCCGTGAGTACGACCGCAGGCGCATCCGCCTTCGCTTCCATGAGCCGCTTCGCCAGCAACTCCGTCACGGGCGCGAGCACGCTGAAGTGCGTGGCGCCCGGCACCGCGAGGAACGACAGCGGTGCGCCCTTCGCCGCCACGCGCAGCGGTTCGAACGCGTCCATGTTGCCGTGGTCCGAGCCCTCGATGACCTGCGTGGGCACGCGCAGGTGCTCCACGTAGCTCACCGGGTTGCGCATCCACAGCTCCGACCCACGGGCCTGCCCCAGGAGCGGGACATAGGCCGCGTACTCGGACACGTCGTGCACCGGGCCGAACACGTAGGCCCCCTTCAAGCGCGGTGACAGCACCGCGGCCATCAGCGCCACCGTGCCTCCCGTGCTGTGCCCCGCCACGTAGATGCGCGCGGGGTCCACGTCCGGGCGCTGCGCCACGAAGTCGATGGCGGCCACCACGTCATCCACCTCGCCCAGGAAGTACTCGCGCGCGCCCGGGTTGTCGTCCGACCCGCGCAAGGACGGCAGCATCAACACCAGCCCTGCTTCGCGAAACGCCCGCGCGCTCTGATCATTGCTCCGGGGCGAAGGCGTCCATGCGAAGTCGTCGAGCCCGAAGTCCATGCCTCCGTGGATCCACACCACCGCCGGACGCTTCGCGCTTTCGCGCACGGGCGTGACGTAGGCCGCGTTGCTGCCCAGCGGCGCGGGATAGCGCACCAGCTCAAACAGCTCCTTCGGCGGCGTGGGCGCGGGGATGCGCTGCGTGGGCTCTACCTTCAACTGCGTGCGGAAGGTCTTTCGAAGGTTCACGGACGTGGGCGGCGCGGGCTTGGAGCAGGCCCCGACGAAGAGGCAGGCCAGCAGGCTGGAGAGGAGGACACTTCGTGAAGGCATCATCGTGTTGGGAATACGGAGCAGTGGAATGTCACGGGTCCGCGACATGCGCGGCGATGTTCCGGAGGGTGGCTTGACAGCTCACGCCATCGCGTCTACTTCTTCTCGCAGAATGTTCGTCACCTCCGCCATGTGCATGTGTTCGATGCCTGTTCCGGGTGGGCCCAAGCCCGCTGCGGCCGGCTGACGCACAGCCTGCCCCTGGCGAGCCAACCGGAGCCCACCCACCCGCGAGGGTCGGTGGGCTTCGTCGTTCCGGGCCTCCGCTCTCGCACCCCTGCCGAGGAGCGTCGCAGCGCCCAGCACGTCCTGAAGTCCTCCCCGCCGCCCGCAGTGCCCTGACGTCCCCGCCACCCGTCTGCCTTCACGCACGCGCGCTCCCTCCGGAGCGACGCGAACAGGAGTCCCTTGCCATGAGCACGCCCAACAACGAACGCCCGCTGCACCCCGACACGCTCGCGCTGCACGCCGGCTATTCGCCCGACCCCACCACGGGCGCTCGCGCGGTGCCCATCTACCAGACAACCAGCTACCGCTTCCGCGACGCGGACCACGCCGCCGCCCTCTTCGGCCTCAAGGAGTTCGGCAACATCTACACGCGCATCATGAACCCCACGACGGATGTCTTCGAGAAGCGCATCGCAGCGCTCGAAGGGGGCGTGGGGGCGCTCGCGGTCGCGTCCGGACAGGCCGCGCAGACGCTGGGCATCCTCAACATCCTGAAGACGGGAGACGAGATCGTCTCCGGCGCCAGCCTCTACGGCGGCACGTACAACCTGTTCAAGGTGACGCTCGCGCGCCTGGGCATCACCACGAGGTTCGTGGACGCGGGCAACCCGGACGCGTTCCGTCAGGCCATCGGGCCGAAGACGAAGGCGCTCTACCTGGAGTCACTGGGCAACCCGCGCCTGGACGTGCCGGACTTCGACGCCATCGGCGCCGTGGCGCGCGAGGCGGGCCTGCCTCTCTTCGTGGACAACACCGCGCTGTCCCCTGCCCTCTTCAACCCGCTGCGCCACGGCGCGAACATCGTGCTGCACAGCGCGACGAAGTACATCGGCGGCCACGGCACCTCCATTGGCGGCGTCATCGTGGACGGCGGCAACTTCCCCTGGGAGAACGGCAAGTTCCCGGAGCTGACCGAGCCCAACCCCGGCTACCACGGCCTGCGCTTGCGAGAGGCCTTCGGCCCCGCGGCGTTCATCCTCAAGGCCCGGCTGGAGGGCCTGCGCGACCTGGGCCCCGCGCTCAGCCCCTTCAATGCGCATGCGTTCATCCTGGGCCTGGAGACGCTGCGGCTGCGGCTGGAGCGCCACTCGCAGAACGCGCTCGCGGTGGCGAAGTGGCTCAAGCAGCACAAGAAGGTGGAGTGGGTGCGCTACCCGGGCCTGGAGGACGACCCCGCGTTCCCCAACGCGAAGAAGTACCTCCAGGGCGGCTTCGGCGGGCTCGTCACCTTCGGCGTGAAGGGCGGCCTGTCCGCGGGGCGCAAGGTGATTGACGGCGTGAAGCTGTGGAGCCTGCTCGCGAACATCGGCGACACGCGCTCGCTCATCATCCACCCCGCGTCCACCACGCACGAACAGCTCAGCCCGCAGGAGCGCGCCAGCACGGGCGTCACCGACGACCTGGTGCGCCTGTCCGTGGGCCTGGAGCACCTGGACGACATCCTGGCCGACCTGGACCAGGCCCTGAGCGCGGCCTGACGCCATGCGACCCGTGAGGCCTGGCCAGGAAGTGCCCCCGCGCGCGGAGACCCCGCGCGTCTTTGACCTGTCGCTGCCGGACCTGCCGCTGGAGGCCGGCGCCCGCGTGGCGCCCCACCTCGTGCGCGGCTGGTGGTGGGGGCCCCCGGAGGACCTCGCGTGGTTGCAGTCCCGCGCCCGCGTGCATTCCGAGGAGGCGACGCGCGCGGGCCGGCTGCGCGTGGTGCGCAGGTCCGCCTCCGAGCTGCGCGACGCAGCCTCCGAGCTGCGCGACGCGCGCCGCACCGGACCCCGCCGCACGCCGGACGCGGTGCCCACCGTGCTGCTGGTGCACGCGCTCACCGGGGACATGAACGCGGGCGGTGAAGGCGGCTGGTGGGAGCCCGTCATCGGGCCTGGCCGGCCGTTGGATCCGTCGCGCGTGCGGCTGCTGTGCTTCAACAACCTGGGCTCCTGCTACGGCACCTTCGGCCCCGCGGACGAAGGCTTCCCGCAGCGCACCGACGACACGCGGTTCGGCCCGTCCCCGGTGCTGCCCAAGGGCGACCTGCGCCTGGACGAGCGGAGCCTGCCCGCGACGATTACGCCGTGGGACCAGGCGCGCTCCATCCTCGCGGCGCTGGACGCGCTGGGCGTGGACGAGGTGGCGCTCGTCACCGGCGGCTCGCTGGGCGGCATGGTGGTGCTGTGCCTGGCGGCGCTCGCGCCGGAGCGCTTCCAGCGCATGGTCCCCATCGCGACGGCGGAGGCCGCGTCCGCGTGGGTGGTGGGCTGGAACCACGTGGCCCGGCAGGCCCTGCTCCTCGACCCGGAGTATCCCGAATCCCCAAGGCGTGGCCTGGAGCTGGCGCGCCAGCTGGCGACGCTCACCTATCGCGCGGAGGCCGGACTGGACGCGCTCCAGCCGCGTCCGCAGGCCTGGTCGTCGCGCACGCTGTACCCGGTGGAGAGCTACCTGGAGCACCAGGGCGCGAAGCTGGAGGCGCGCTTCGATGCCCGCTCCTACCTGGCGCTGCTGGGCGTCATGGACCACCACGATCTCACGCGCGTGCCGACGCCGAACGGCGGTCCCGGCGTGGACCGCATCCGCGCGAGCACGTTGACCATCGGCATCGACCGGGACGTCCTCTTCCCTCCCGAGCACATGAAGAACCTGTCCCGTCGCCTGCGCGCGCAGGGACTCCATGCCGAGTACGCGGTCCTGTGCAGCGTGCACGGCCACGACGGCTTCCTCATCGAATGGGACGCGCTCGCGCCCCTGTTGCTTCGCGCGCTGGCCCTGCCTCCGGGCGTGGGCCGCGACGCCCGCCTTTCCTCCACTGCCGGCGTTCGCGCCCGGAAGACCTCATGACCGCCCCTGTGAGCATCACCCGTTACGCTCCCTTCCTGCTCGACACCGCCCAGGGACTCGCGTCCGTGGCCACGCACCTGTCGCGCCGCGACGCGGGCAGCACGCGCGCCGCCATCGTGTCGTCACCTCCGTGGCTCGCGGCGGGGCTGGAGGCCGCGCTGTCCATCGCGTTGAAGGGCAACTCCACGCTGGCCCGGCAGGAGCTGGATGGACTGCTCGCGCGGGGCCTGTTGATGCTGGAGGACGCCGAGCGCCGGCTGGGCGCGCCCCCGGGCTCCACGTCGGTGGAGACGGACGGTGCGCGCACGCTGGCGTCGTTGCTGGAGCCCGCTCGCCGCGCGCTGGATGGCGCCAGCCTGGTGCGTGAGCGGCGGCCCGCGCTGGAGGACGTGGTGCGCGGCACCGGCGAGCGGCTGACCGCGGCGCTGCTGGCGCGGCTGCTGGGCGCTCGCGGAGTGCCTTCGCTGGAGGTGGACGCGGCCGACTGGACGGTGACGGAGGGCGAGCCCGGGCAGGCGCGCGTGAACCGCGAGCACACCCGCGCCCGGGTGGCGACGCTGCGGCCTTCGTGGGAGGGACGACTGACGCTGCACGCGGGCGGCCGGGGCGTGGCGCTGGATGGGCGCTCCACGACGCTGGGCGTGGATGGCGCGGACGAGACGGCGGCGGTGCTGTCCGTGCTGCTGGGCACGCCGTTGACGTTGTGGACGGACGTGCCCGGGGTGATGACGGCGGATCCGCTGCACGTGGCGGATGCGCGGCCGGTGCCGCACCTGAGCTACACGGAGGCCCTGGAGCTGGTGTACCTGGGCCTGCCCACGCTGCATCCGCGAGCGCTGTCCACGCTGCGCGACGCGGACATCCCGCTGCGCGTGCGCCATCTGCAACAGCCCGACGAACCCGGCACTCTCATCGACGTGCGCGGCGCGGGCAACGGCAGCGTGCCCACGTGCGTGGTGTCGCTGGAGGACCTGGCGCTGCTGGGGCTGGAGGGCGGCACGGAGGAAGCGGCGCGGCCGGTGGGGCCTCGCGCGTTGCAGGCGCTGGAGGCCGCGGGCATCGACGCGTGGATGGCGGCGCAGTCGTCACCGGGACGTTCGGTGGCGGTGGTGCTGCGCCGGGCGCACGCGGCCCGAGCGGAGGAGGTGTTGCGACGGGAGCTGGCGCCGGAGCTGGAGCGCGGCGCGTTGCAGCCGCCCCAGGTGCGCGCGCCGGTGACGCAGGTGGCGCTGGTGGCGGAGGCCATGGGCCAGGGCGCCAACGTGGCGGGACGGCTGTTCCAGCCGCTGGGCGCGCTGGGCATCAACGTGCGCGCCATCGCGCAGACGGCGAGCGCGCGCTCCATCTCGTTCATCGTGGACGGGGCGGAGACGGCGCTGACGGTGCGCACGGTGCACGCGGCCTTCCACTTCGCGCACGAGGAGGTGAGCCTGCTGGTGCTGGGGCACGGCGTGGTGGGCAGCCAGCTGTTGGACCAACTGCGCGCGTTGCAGGAGACGCTGGCGCAGGAGCACGGCATCCAGCTCAACCTGGTGGGGCTCGCGGACAGCCGGCGGGTGCTCTTCTCTCCAGAGGGCATCCCGCTGAAGCAGTGGCGAGAGCGCATCGCATCCGTGCCCGAGGGCGCGTCACCGCCCGTGGTGCGCGCGCTGCTGGAGCCGCTGCGACGGCTGCCGGTGCCGGTGCTGGTGGACTGCACCGCGGCGGAGGGCATGGAGGAGCTGTACCTGGAGGCCTTCCGCAACGGCATCCACGTGGTGGCTGCGAACAAGAAGCCGCTGACGCAGCCGCGCGAGGTGTGGGAGCGGCTGCGGAGCACGGCGCACCTGAACCACCGCGCGTACCACTACGAGACGACGGTGGGCGCGGGGCTCCCGGTCATCCAGACGCTGAAGGACCTGGTGCGCACGGGAGACCGGGTGCACGGAGTGGAGGGTTCGTTCTCCGGGACGCTCGGGTACCTGAGCCAGCAGCTGATGGACGGCGTGCCGCTGTCGAAGGCGGTGCGCACGGCGCGCGAGAAGGGCTTCACGGAGCCGCACCCGCGCGAGGACCTGGCGGGCACGGACGCGGCTCGAAAGGCGCTCATCCTCGCGCGTGAGCAGGGATTGGACCTGTCGCTGGAGGACGTGGAGGTGGAGCCGTTCGTGCCGCGCGAGTACCTGGAGGAGCCGGACGTGGAGCGCTTCCTCACGGGGCTGGAGAAGCTGGACCGGACGTTCACCTCGCGCGTCGAGGGCCTGCGCGCGGAGGGCAAGGTGCTGCGCTACCTGGCGCGCATCGACCCTGCGGCGAAGGACGGGCCGGTGCTGCGCGTGGGCCCGGTGGCCGTGCCGAAGGAACATCCGGCGACACGGCTGCGCGGCTCGGAGGCGTTCGTGGCCTTCTCCACGGAGAGATACGCGGACTACCCGCTGCTCGTGCAGGGCGCGGGCGCTGGTGGCCCTGTCACGGCGGCGGGCGTCCTCGCGGACATCCTGAAGATCGCCCAGAACCTGCGGGGGCGGTGAGGCTCAGTAGCCGACGTAGCCGCTGCCGCTGTTCATCGCCTGGATGCCCGGGGTGTTGGACACCGAGCCGTAGCGGTCCACCGAGTAGCGGACGGCCGCGATGATGTTGTCCACCGGGTTGCGGATGTTGTCGTGGCCCGGGAGCTTGAACGCGTCGAACGTGGGCTGGATGGTCTGCATCAGGCCGATGGAGGGATGGCCGTCCTTCGCGTTCTGATCCGTCAGGTTGATGGCGTTCGGGTTGCCGCTGGACTCGTGCTCGATGATCTTCGCGATGTCCTGGGGGTTCATCTTGTCCACCGGGATGCCAGCGGCCTTGAGGATCTCCATGGCCTGCTTGATCCAGTCACCCACCTCGCCCTTCGGCATGTCGCCCGTGGCGCCTGCCGACTGGGCGGAGCCCGCCTGGAACGAGTCACCCGCGCCGGACGCGCCGCCCGTGCTGGGAGCGCCGCCCGAGTTCGAAGGAGCGCCCGCGCTGGACGCGCCGGACACGCCCGACGGGGCCTGGGCTCCGTCCACGCCGCCCGCGGCGGCAGCACCGCCGCTGATGGAGGTCTGGAGCATCTGGACGATCTGCTGCAGCTCCTTCACCACCTCGCTGAGCCCCTCCATGAACTGCTTGAACTGCGCGCCCTTCGCGGGGCCCGCGCTGAAGCCGTCCTGCTGGAACTGGGACGCGAAGCTGGAACCGGGCTTCTGGCAGGCGCCGCCCTGCACGCGGGCGCCGGACACGGCATCCGGACGGGAAGCGAAGTCCTGGGAGGGGACGCGGAAGGAAGCGGAGCGGGTGGAGCCGGGGGCGATGACCATGGGGGATTTCCTCGAAGGTTGAGTGCTGCTGACGAGGAACACCTACAGCAGGAGACATGCCAACCCTTTGGAGGACATCCACCGCAAGCCAAGTGCTTGATGTCCTTGAGGAAGCGCGAGGCACGGTGGAGCTCACCGGGCCTCGTTCCTGGTGACTGGAGTCATCGCATCACGAACCGCGGTCACCACCCGCGATGCGCCGACGCCTCACGGCCATCCGCGTCGCGCTCTACTTCGTGCGCGCATCGGGCTTCCGGCTCCGCGAGGGCGGCGCGACCTTCTTCGCGGGTGCGGCCTTCTTCACCGCCCGGGCCTGCTTCCCGGCCACGGCCTTCTTCGCGGGCGCGGCCTTCTTCACCGCTCGGGCCTGCTTCCTGGCCACGGCCTTCTTCGCGGGCGCGGCCTTCTCCGTCACCCGGGGCTGCTTCGTGGTCGCGGCATTCTTCGTTCCTCGCGCGGGGCCATGCTTCTTCAGCGCGGCGGCGCCCTGCTCCGCCAGACCTGCCTCCAGCGCGGGAGGCCTCTTGGCGCCCTTCTTCCCCGCGGGCTCACGCTTCGGGGGCCCATCCCGGTTCACCGCCACGGCCCTTCCGGAGAAGGCGTCCCAGCTCTCCAGCGCGCGCGTCCATCGGGCCAGCGTCTCCTCGCGTGCGCCCGCGTCCGGCAATCCCTCCGCATGGAGCGCGACGGTGACGCCATGCACCGACGGCAGCACGCGCAGCTGCACGGTGCGCGCACGAGGCCACGCGTCATGCTCCAGGCGCATGCGGAGCTGCTGGGGCGGAACCCGGCGCACCACCTTGAGGCGCGTGCCGTCCGGAAGCGCGACCTGCTCCCCTTCCTTCAGCGGCTGGGAGCACGCGCCCACCCAGCGCACGAGTCCTGCCTCCTCGCCCCACGCGGCCCAGGCCATCTCCGACCCCACCGCGAACGAGCGCCGCACTCCTGCCTGGTATCCACCATCAGCCGTCCGACCTGTCGACATTGACACTCCTTACTGAATAATCTTGTTTTCCAAATCTAGGAGGAACGATGCGCCATCTTCTGACGAGCCTGCTGTGCACGGGAGCCCTGCTGTTCACCGCATGTGGTGGCGAAGCGGATGCCCCCGGCGCGCCCACGCTCGACACGGCCGAGCAGGCCGCGTCCCCCTGCCGCACGGGCCAGTACACCCGAGTCACCTACTTCAGCGACAGCACGAAGACCGTGGAGGTGGGCCACCTCATCTGCGGCTGCAACGGCACCACCACCACCTACGGCCAGACGACGACCTTCACGACCGTCTCCTACGCGCTCTGCCAGTAGCCCGCTAGGGAGCGGCAACCTTCGCCTGCCGCTCCCACTCCGCCGGCAGGCCGATGTTGAGGAACACCGGGAAGCGCAGCCCCGGGTACGCGGCCTCGATGCGCGCGCGGATGTGCTGCGCCGCCGCGTCCGTGAACGGTCCCTGGGGCTTCTCCGCCGCGACCTCCGCGATGACGCGCTCCAGGTACTGCCGCTCGCTCGCGAGCAGCCCCGCGTCTCCTGAGGGCCCCCGCCCCGGATGGACCCACTTCGGGTGCAGCGCCTTCAGCTCCTCCAGCCGCTGGAGCCACGCCTCCGTGCGACCCATCTCCAGCCAGCTGTGCGCGTCGTTCGCCACCAGGTCGCCGGGGAACACGTGCCCGTCGAACTCCACCACCACGTGCGCCTCGCTGCACCCGGCGCCCAGCACGTGCGCCTTCACCGTCACGCCGCCCGCGCTCAGCTCCGCCGTCTGGCTTCCGAAGCTGTCCGGCAGCGGCAGCGACATCGGGTAGTCCGGCGCATAGCGCGCGGCGAACGCCCGCGTGCGCTTCTCGTGGATGGCCGGGATGGACGCGCGCACCTGCTCGCTCGTCACGACGCGGATGCCGCGCTTGCGCAGCACGTCCGTGCCGTTGAACTTGTCCGGGTTGGCGTGCAGCACGATGGCCAGCTCCGCCTTCTTGCCCGTCACCGCCTCCGCCCAGGTGACGAACTCCTCCGCCGCGGACGGCAGGAACTGCGTGTCCACCAGGATGAGCCCCGTGGGCCCCTCAATCCAATACGACGACGTGCTGAAGCCCCACGGCGAGGACACGTACGTGCCCACGCGCGCGTCCGCGTGCGAGGCCAGCGTCACCTGCGCCCCCTTCAGACGCGGTGGCGGGGACGACGCACACCCCGCCGACAGAACGGCCAGCAGACCCAGGACGACGGCGAAACGATGCAAGGCGGCCTCCGGAAGAGAGCGCGCCCTGCCTAGTCGGCCGCCGTCCCGCTCGCAAGCCGTCCTGGGTGACTCACCCCGTGCGCTGCAGCCGGCGCTTGTACTTCTCACCCCAATCCCGCAGCCCGATGAGCACCGGCTCCAGGGAGCGGCCGAAGGCGGTGAGTTCGTACTCCACGCGCGGCGGCACCTGCGCGTAGACCGTGCGCTTCACCAGCCCGTCCTCTTCAAGCTCGCGCAGCTGCAACGTCAGCATGCGCTGGCTGCAGTTGGGCAGCCGCTTGCGCAGCTCACCGAAGCGGTGCGTGCCCTTCAGCAACCAGTACAAGACCACGCCCTTCCAGCGTCCGCCGATGACGCCGAGGGACGCCTCCACCGCGCAGTTCGTGTTCGAGTCGTCGTCGCGCTTGCGGCTCATGGTTACCTCTTTGTACGTACTGCCCAAACATGTGCGTACTTGCGGAGAAATAACCGCAATCGTACCTCATGGGCCATGAACGTCCTCATCGTCCACGCCCATCCCGAACCCCGTTCACTCAATGGCGCATTGAAGGACCTGGCCGTGCAGCACCTGACGGCCCTGGGCCATACGGTCCAGGTGTCGGACCTCTACGCCATGGGCTGGAAGGCCAGCGCGGATGGAGCGGACTTCCTCACCTCCAACGCTGGAGAGCGGCTCTTCTACGAGCGCGCGTCGAAGGCCGCCTTCACCAACGGCACCCAGACGGCGGACATCTCCGCCGAGCAGCAGAAGCTGCTCTGGGCCCAGGCCGTCATCCTCCAGTTCCCGCTGTGGTGGTTCTCCATGCCGGCCATCCTCAAGGGGTGGATCGACCGGGTCTTCGCCTTCGGCTTCGCCTATGGCGTGGGCGTGCATGAAGGCGAACGCTGGGGTGACCGCTACGGAGAGGGCACGCTGACGGGCCGCCGCGCCATGCTCTCCATCACCATTGGCGGACGCGCGCCGCACTACACGGACCGGGGCGTCAACGGGGCGCTGGAAGACCTCCTCTTCCCCATCGAGCACGGGGTGCTCTTCTATCCGGGGATGGACGTCCTGCCGTCATTCACGGTCTACCAGTCCGACCGCATGAAGGAGGAGCAGTGGCCCGCCGTGGCGGAGGCGTTCAAGGCACGGCTGGACGGCCTGTTCACCGACGCGCCCATTCCGTTCCGCAGGCAGAACGGCGGGCACTACGACACGCAGCAGGTGCTGAAGCCCGGGCTGGGCGACGGCGCTTCCGGCACCCGCATCCACCGGGTGCGGGAGGGTGAACCAGAGCAGCGGCCCCTCACCCCGTGGGGCGGTACCCCGGCATGAGGAAGTTGTCGTGGTCCGCGTACGCCGGCGCATCCGACTCGCCGGTGAAGGCGCGCAGGGCGCAGTACTCCGGATAGGACGCCTGGATGGTGACCTGGTCTCCCGCCTGGAGCACCACGTCGCCGGTGGGGTGCAGCGTCTCCGTCTCGCCCCGGATGAGCGACAGCGCCAGCCCGCCGAAGCGGTCTCGCACCTGGGACACGTTCATCCCCGACAGGCCGTCGCGCACCACGAACAGCGACACCACCATCAGGTGCTTGCCGATGCGGAACGAATGGATGAGCCGTGGATCCAACGCGGCCAGCGCCATGGCGGGCGCGGCCAGCGAGGAGCTGGACAGGGCCTCCGCCTTGAACGTGTCGCGCACCTTCGCGCCCAGGTCGTCGTCGAACAGGCGGATGACCACGCGGATGCCGGGGTTCAACCGCCGCGCGTCCAGCGCGATGTTCAGGTTCGCCAGGTCGTCGTCCGTGGCGCAGACGATGGCGGACGCCTTCTTCACGTGCGTGCGCGGCAGGCACAGCGGGCTGCGCGTGTCGTCGATGAGCAGGGGCACGTTCTCGTCGCGCAGCGCGGACACGAACGTCGCGTCCTCGCGCTTCTCCACCACGACGACGTCCTTGCCCATCTCCCGCAGCTGCGTCACCACGCGGTAGCCCACGCGGCCCGCGCCGCACACCACGACGTGGCCCTTCATCGTTTCGGACACCACGGAGACCCACTCCTTGTCGTTCTTGTGCCGCGCGAAGAAGAGGTACGCGAAGCGCACCACGCCATCCACCACCAGCGCGATGCTGACCGGCGGGATGAGGATGTTGAGCGTCTCCACCAGCCAGTCGCTCACATACGGCAGCGACGGCTGCCCGAAGAGCAGGAAGTAGACGTGGTGCAGCGCCTCTCCGTAGGAGATGCGGTCCCCGCCCGGTCCCACGTAGCGCCAGTGGTACAGCAGCGGCCCCAGCCCGAAGATGACCGCCGCCAGCAGCAGCGTGCTGCGGAACCTCCGCGACAGCGCGCGCAGGTACCGCAGGTCCACCATCAGGCGCGCGGCGGGGCTCTTCATGCGCGCGGGAGCCCTACGCCGCCGGGGTGATGTCCGTGGAGGCTTCCGCCTTCGCACGGCGCTTCTCGATGAGCCACACCGCCAGCACGCCCAGCTCGTAGCAGAGCAACATGGGGCCGGCCATGAGCGACAGGTTCACCACGTCACCCGTGGGCGTCAGCACCGCCGCGGCGATGAGGCACACCACGAACGCGTGGCGCTGGTAGCGGAAGAGCCACCTCGACTGCACCACCCCGACGATGCCCAGGAGCGCCATCACCAGCGGCAATTCGAAGATGACGCCGAAGGCGAGGATGAGCAGCAGCACCAGCGACAGCTGCTCGTTCATCGTCAGCATGGGCCGCGTCCAGCGCGCGGCCTCGGCCTCCGCGTGGCCCCGGGCCAGCTCCTTCTGCAGCCGCCACAGGCCGGACATCTCCTCGGCGCGCGTGGGCGCCACGCCCGCGAGCAGGCTCGCCGCCTGGTCCATGGCGGCCTCCGACGCGACGTAGTCCTGCTTGCCGAAGGCCGTCACCGCCTCCACGCGCTTCTCCACCGCCTGGCGCAGCACGCCGCGCGCGGGGACTCCTATCCCGTCCGCCGCCGCGTCCAGCAGGTCGCCCAGGCCCTTGAGGCGCGCCGTGAGCTCCACGCTCTTCGCGGTCGCCACCTGCGGGTCCTGCACCTGGCCCTCGCCCGCGGCGGTCAGCGCGGCGCTGGTCTCCTTCGCCACGTGGCCGGCGCGCTCCACCTCGCCAATGCGCAGGAAGCGCAGGGAGTCCTCGGCGCCCATGCGCGCCGTGTCCATGCGCTGCTCCAGGGCGAGCGTCTCCTCCTCGTTGAGGAGGAACTTGAACATGGAGGGCAGCACCAGGAAGTAGCAGAACAGCGAGCCCACGATGAAGGCCACGGAGCCCAGCACCACGAAGGGCGACGCGTACTTGCGCTCCTCCGGGTAGAGCCCCGGCGCCACGAAGCCCCAGATCTGCCAGAGGATGACGGGCGTGGTGAGGAAGATGCCGCAGTACACGCCCACCTTCATCAGCACGTTGATTTCTTCGATGCCGGATGTGTAGACGAGCGAGCGCCCCTCCGGGGGCAGCGCGTCCAGCACCGGCCGCATCAACACGCCGAAGATGGGCTTGGCGAAGATGAGCGACACGGCGCCCAGCACGAGCACCGCGAGCGAGCACTTCACGAGCCGCGAGCGCAGCTCCGTGAGGTGCTCCGCCAGGCTCATGCGGAAATCCGACAGGTCAACCCCTTGGCGGTTCAGGGCTCAGCTCCGTTTCGGCGCGTTGCGCGCCACCGTGCCCGGGATGGGGGCGAGTTGCGGAAGGCCGTTCTCGTCCTGCGCCGGCGCCGCCTCGACCTGGGCTTCCGTGCCGGGCGCGGCTGCGTCCACGGCGGCCTCCGAAGGCGCGGGCACGTTCGCGGGGTCCAGCGTCGCGGTGAGCGCGGGCGCGGGCTCGGCCAGCACGTTGGGCGGGGACATGTCCGGGAGCGTGGACGGAGCCAGCTCCGGCGGTGGGGACGGCACGCGCGTGCCCGGGCGGGGCGGGGGCTCGCGGTTGAAGTCCTCGTCCATGGCGTAGAACTCGCGCTCCACCACGTTGCGCACGTCGTCCGTCTGCCGGCGGAACTCGCGCATGAACTTGCCGATGGCCCGCGCCAGCTCAGGCAACCGCTGGGGGCCGAGCACGATCAGCGCGGCCACCAGGATGAACACCATTTCGCCTGCGCCGATGTTGAACATGGGTCGTCGTCTTTCCCTTGAAGGGAACGTCCCGGGGTTATCGCGCCCACTGGCGGCTCGCGCAACCGTCAGCGACCGTCCAGCGTCCGTCCGGCCTCGTGTCAGGGAGGCGGGCGGCCGGGCACCCTACCCCGGCTGGGGCACATTGCCCCATCAGGCGTGCGGATTGGCCTGGGGCGACAGCGGCGCCGCCATCCCCTGGGCCGGGGGCACCGCCAGGGCCCGGGCCTGCTCGCGCGAGCGCACCCGGCCCTCCACCACCCACAGCATGACGGGAATGCCCACCGACAGCGCGATGGACACCCAGGCGATGGTGTCCATGCCGCCGAGCGTCCCGTCCGGCAGGTCCACCAGCAGGCGCGACGACAGGAAGGCCCCCAGCGCGGAGGCCATGTGCTGGGTGGCGGACTGCAGCGACATGAAGCGGGCGCGCACCGGGTTGTCCGGCACGCGCGAGGTGAGCGTGTTGTACGCCACGTTGCGCACCCCCATGGCCAGCATGAAGACCATGAACAGCGCGGGGATGGGCAGCCACGCGGGATAGTGCACGAAGCCCACGTATGTGCTGAGGGCCGCCAGCACCACGCCCACCGTGCCCACGCGGAAGGAGCCGAAGCGGTCCACCAGCGGCCCCGTCAGCCGCAGCGTGATGAAGCTCACGATGCCGCCCGCGAAGTAGATGATCCACAGGTGGTCGCGCGGGTAGCCCAGGTTCTGCTGGAGGTACGCGGAGATGTTGGGGATGACGATGAAGCCGCTCATCATCACCAGCGCCGTCATCAGGTAGGACAGCTGCACGTCGGTGCGGGTGAGCAGCTCCCCCACGCCTACGGCCCGGGACGCGCTGCCCCCGGGCTTCAGGTGTCCGCGCACCGGCGGCAGCAGCCACAGCGCGGCCACCACCACGACCAGGCCCAGCGCCGCCACCACGAAGAAGGGCGTCCGCCAGGTGCCCAGCTCCGCCACCTTCAGGGCCAGGGGCACGCCCAGCACGGAGGCCACGGAGAAGGACGCCATCACCGCGCCCAGCGCCCGGCCCCGGCGCTCCACCGGGATGAGGTCCGCGATGATGGACAGCGACAGCGCCGTCGCCGGCCCGCCGAAGAGGCCCGCGCACACGCGCGCCAGCAGCAGCGTGGACAGCCCCAGCGCCAGGCCCCCCGCCGCCGTGGCCGCGACGAGCCCCAGCATGCACACCGCCAGCGCCTTGCGCCGGTCGAAGCGGTCCAGGAAGTAGCCCCCCAACAGCCCCGCCACGCTCGCGGCGGCGGTGTAGCTGCCGCCGATGGTGCCGATGTGCGACGACTCGATGCCCAGCCCCTTCGCGAAGTCCGGGCCCAGCGGCATCACCATCACGAAGTCGAGGATGTTGACGAACTGCACCGCGCCGATGAGCAGCACCACGGCGCGCTCGGACACGGAACGGGAGGAGGCGGACTCGGACGACTCGGGCATGGAAGCCTTGGGGGAATGGCGGTGCGTCAGACGCGGAAGCGGCGGACCTCGGCGCGGAGGATCTCCGCCTGGCGCGTGAGGTTGTCGATGGCCTCTTCCAGCTGGCGCACCGAGCGCGTCTGGTGCTCGGACACGCCCTTGATGGTCTCCACGGCCTTGAGCACCTGCTCGCTGCCCTTGGTCTGCTCCTTCTGGGCGCGGTTCAGGTGGGTGACCATCTCGTTGATGCTCTCGATGGAGCGGGTGATCTGCTTGCTGCCGTGCGCCTGCTCCTGGCTGGAGCGCTGCACGTGCTGGGTGAGCGTCTTCATCCGCTCCGCGCTCTTCATGATCTGCTCGCCGCCCCGGGCCTGCTCGTTGGAGGCCTGGGAGATCATCGACACGGTGGCGGAGATGCGGTGGATGGCGGCGGTCACCTGCTTGCTGCCGCGCGCCTGCTCCACCGTGGCGCGGGCAATGGCCTTCACCATCTGCGTGGACTTCTGGGTGCTGTCGTTGATCTTCCGCAGGGCGCCTTCCGCCTCGCGGCCCAGCTGCACGCCCTCCTCCACGCTCTTGACGCCCTGGTTCATCACCACCACGGCGTTGCGGCTCTCCTCCTGCACGCCGCGGATGAGCTCGGCGATCTCCTTGGTGGACGCGCCGGTGCGCTCGGCCAGGTCCTTGATCTCCTCCGCCACCACCGCGAAGCCCTTGCCGTGCTCGCCCGCCTGCGCGGCGATGATGGCGGCGTTGAGGGCCAGCAGGTTCGTCTGCTCCGCCACGTCGTCAATGACGTTGAGGATGTTGCCAATCTCGCTGATGCGCCGGCCCAGGCTGTCGATGACGCCCGCGGCGGTGCGGCTGGTGTCCTTGATGCGGTCGATGCCGGAGAGCGTCTTGCGCAGGGCCTCCACGCCCGTCTGCGCGTCCTCGAAGACCTGCTCGGACAGGCGCGCGGTCTCGTTGGCGTTGGCGTCGACCTGACCGATGGCGGCGTCCATCTGGCTGATGGCGGAGGACGTGTCCTCGGTGGACGCGGAGAGGTCCTCGATGTTCTTGGCCACCTCCTTGATGGAGTACGTCATCTCCTCGATGGCGCTGGTGGTCTCCTCCACGCTGGCGGCCATGGCCTGGACGTTCTCCGCCACCTCGTCGTTGGTGGCGGCCATCTCCATGATGGAGGAGCTGCTCTCCTCCGCGCTCTGGTAGAGGACCTCCACGTTCTCCGCGATGCCGCGCAAGCTGGCCATCATCTCCACCATGGAGGAGGACGTCTCCTCCACGCGCGACTGCACGGTGCCCGCGCCGGAGGACACGGTGGTGCCGGTGCGGTGGATCTGCTCGATGACGCCGGCCACCACGTCGGACACGCCGCGCACGCGGCCCAGCGTGTCGCGCCAGGACTGGGCCATGCGGTTGAGGGCTTCGGCCAATTGGCCCAGTTCGTCCTTGCTGTTGCGCACCTCCGCGCGGCCGGTGAGGTCGGCCTCCGCCAGCTTGCGCGCCATGGACATCATCGCGTCCAGCGGGTGGAGGATGAACGCGCGCGAGATGAGGAACGCCACCAGGAGGAACAGCACCAGGCCCACGACGAAGGCCAGCAGCACCGTGTGGCGCAGGGCCGTGAGCACCCCATTCAGCTGGGAGTCGTTCACCACCACCACGACCTCGCCGGGCACGCCGCCCGCGAGCGTCACGGGTTCGGACACCGCCCAGGCGGTATCGGACAACTCCGTCTTGTCCAGCGGCGGGAGGGGGCGGACCGAGAGGCGCTTCTCCAGGCCCGTCCTGAACCATTCCGGCGGCGGCGCGGGGAACGTGGCGCGAGGCACGCCCTGGGCGTCCACCACCGCGACGACGCTGAAGTCGTCATCCAGCGGGTAGAGCCCATCCAGGCTGGGGACCGGTTGGGTGGCGGCCTGTCTTTCGACCAGGACCTTCACCTCCCGGGCCTTGGCCTGAGCGTGCAGCGCCATGCGCTCCCTCAGGTGGTTGGCCACCTGGAGGGGAACGACGAAGAAGAGCGCTCCCAGGATGACGGCCAGCGCGAGGCCGAACGAACCCAGGAGGATGCCCCGGAGACCGGGTTTCTTGAGGCGACGTGGCAAGGCCGGCCCACTGTAGGGAGGGTGGCCCGTCCGGGCAAGGAACGGACTTCCCCGCCTGCCAGGGCCGGACGCTGGGTTCCCGGGGGCAGGATGCGTAAGGTCCAGGGGATGACCGCGACGCTGCTGCTCACCGACCCGCTCTTCCTCCAGCACGACGCTGGCGAGGGCCACCCCGAGTCGCCCGCCCGCCTGCGGCGCATCCTCCAGGTGCTGGCGCGCAACCCCGTCGCGGGCACGGTGATGGCCCATCCCCGCTCCGCCACGGACGCGGAAATCCTGGCGGTGCACACCCCGGCGCACCTGGACGCGATGGAGAAGCTGGGGGGCCGCTTCGAGCGCATCGACGAGGACACGGCGGTGTCCCCGGACAGCCTCGACGCGGCGCGGGTGGCCGCGGGCGCGGCGGTGCAGGCCGTGGAGCAGGTGATGGCGGGGCACGCGAGGAATGCGTTCGCGCTGGTGCGTCCGCCCGGCCACCACGCGGAGCCGGGCCGGGCCATGGGCTTCTGCCTCTACAACAACGTCGCCATCGCGGCGGAGGCCGGACGGCAGCTGGGGGCCGAGCGCGTGCTGGTGCTGGACTGGGACGTGCACCACGGCAACGGCACGCAGGCGGCGTTCTGGGGACGGCGGGACGTGCTGTACCAGTCGGTGCACCAGTTCCCCTACTACCCGGGCAGCGGCGCGGCGCCGGAGGTGGGCCGGGGAGAAGGCCAGGGCTTCACGGTCAACTGCGGCCTGCCGGGCGGCAACACCGACGCGGACTACGGGATGATCTTCGAGGAGCTGCTGCTGCCCGTGGCGCAGGCGTACCGGCCGGACCTGGTGCTGGTGTCCGCGGGGTTCGACCCGCACCGCGCGGATCCGATTGGCGGCATGGACGTCACCGAGCGCGGCTTCGCGGCGATGTGCACGTCCGTGCGCAAGCTGGCGGAGGAGGTCTCCGGCGGGAAGCTGGTGCTGGTGCTGGAGGGCGGCTATTCGCTGGAGGGGCTGTCGAACTCCGTGCACGCGTGCATCGAGGTGCTGGCGGGAAGGGATGACAGCTTCGCGTCCGGCGCCACCAACGCGGACGCGAGGGAGGCACTGGCCGCGAGCCGCGAAGCGCTCAAGCCGTACTGGGCCAGCGTGCGCTGACGGGGCGGTTCAGTACAGCGCGTTCCTGTCCATGGGAAGGCCAGCCAGCTCCATCATGAATGCCCCCAGGCCGTAAAGAGCCCCTGCGCGCCCGTCCGGCTCGGGGCTCTGGATGTCCAGGGCCCGATAGCGGCCCTTCCGCCCTCCTTCGAACAGCCACTGTGAACCGTCGAGGTAGACCAGGGAGTTCGGCGGAGCGAAGCGATCGAGGGTCCAGAACCGGGCCTGCTCCAATCGATGTTGGAGGGCCTGCCACTGGGTGGGCGTGAGCAGGATGCGTCTGTCGACAGCCAGGGCCCCCTTGCTGTTGCCCTCCTCCTTGACGTGCAGGGAGTAGACGCTCCCCCGGTGCTCGACGCGAATGAGCCGGTACGGTTCAAAGGAGGGCATCCAGGTGAAGCGGTAGACCTCGCTGTCCGGAGCCAGGGGGAGCAGCGAGTCTTCCTTCAAGGCCAAGAGCTTGTACGAGCACCAGCACTGCTCCAGTTCCAGCAGCTCCTGACTGCGATGACTCATGTCGAGATGCGGCCCCAGGTTCAGGGCCAAGGCCCCGCGAGGAAACAAATCGGGCCAGGTCTCCCCGTCCTCCGCGAAGCAGGTCCGGGTGCCCAGGCTGTCGGTCCTGACGTACTTCGATGGCTCCTCGGCCTTCGGGGACCTGGCCGGTGACTCCGTCCGGTGCGCGCCGGTGCAGGCGCCGAGCAGGAGCAGCAGTCCCCGAGCAGCAATCGCTGATGCCTTCAAGCCCCCTCCTTGCACGCGGTGCCCCGCGTTCCCGTGGATGCAGTCTACCCTTTCGGGGACGGCATCCGCGTGGGCACTCCTGACACAGGCTGTGATCAGGAGCCGCTTCGGAACAGCTGTGCCTCCAGCGTTGCATCGAGGACCTGCTCCGCGTCCGGGACGGGTTCATTCCACCGTGCCGCCACCACGCCATCCGGGCGCACGAGGCAGGCACCACCGTCCCCGACCCCATATGCGTGTTGCCAGCCCTGGACGACGTGGACCCGCAGCGCCATGCGCTCCGCGCTGCTCCACGCCTCGCTCCCCGCGAGCAGGACGAAGCCGTTGCCGAAGAGATCCAGCGTCGACTTGCGCCCCTCCGCTCCGTCCAGCCAGACATGCGGCGCGCGCGTGCCGGGTTCGCCCGTGGGGACGAAGGTCTTCGGCAATGGCGGACCGTCACCGTAGCGGTAGCCCAGGGTGACGGCGTCGTCCTCGACGATCTCCTCGCCCGCCGGAAGCTCGCGTTTCATCATCTTCATCGCGAGCAGCGCGGCCTGGTTCGCGGTGGCAGCAGCCACGGGCCTTCGCTCGGCGTCGTAGGTCTCCAGCAACGCGGGGCCTGCGTGGCCATTCAACACCGCCGCCAGCTTCCAGGCGAGGTTCGCCGCGTCATGGATGCCGGTGTTGGCGCCAAAGCCTCCCGTGGGCGGCATCTGGTGCGCGGCGTCTCCGACAAGAAGGACACGGCCCGCGCTGAAACGCTCCGCGACTCGCTCCGCGCCCTCCCACACGAAGGTCCCGTGGAACGTGGGCTTCAGGTCCGGGATGCCCGTGACGGTGCGCAGCCGCTGTGTCCACCGGGCCTCCGTGAAGTCAGCGGCCGTTTCACGGGACATGTCGATCCGGGTCGCGTGGATCCACCGGTCCTTCACGTCCGTGGCCACGATGACGCCGCCCACCTCCGGATGCGTGAGCACCGCGAAGCCCAGCGGCACCTCCCGCTGCACGGGCGAGAGGTCGGCCTCGAAGAGTGTGGAGAGGTTGTGGCCAAAGGAGCCCCGGCCACGCTGCTGGATGCCTAGCGCCTCGCGCACCGGACTGCGCACCCCGTCCGCGCCAATGAGATACGCCGCATGCACGGTGGACACCGCGCCCGTGTCGCGGTCGAGCACCGTGGCGCGCACGCCTTGCTCATCCTGCGTGAAGCCCGTCAGCTCGTGACGGAAGCACACCTCCACGTCCTGGCTCCTCACGGCGGTCAAGAGGATGGGCTCCAGCCGGTCCTGGCCCAGGAAGACGAACGGACACGGGCTGAGGTCCATCCGCTGCGTGGAGACCGCCCGCGTCTTCCACGAATGCACCGGCCCCGCGAGCGTGACGGCCACCAGTTCTCCGACCACCGTGCCCTCGGGAACGGCCCCGGCCCGTTCCACCTCCTCACCCGCGCACGTGGACCGCAACAACTCCACGGTGCGCGCGTGGAAGCCGCGTGCACGCGGATGGAGCGACGTGCCCGCGTGCTTCTCGATGATCAGCGCGCGCACACCCTGGTGGGCGAGGAACAACGCGGTCGACAGCCCCACGAGGCCGCCTCCGACGATGAGCACGGGGACCTGACGCACCTGCGAGGGATGGGCTTGCATGCCCGGAGATATAGCGCCAGGCCGCGACCCGGTCCTGGCGCAACGGGTGGTCCATCCGGCGAATCGTGACGCGCGGCCCCAGCGGGCCCTGGAGCGCATCGTGGTGGAGGACGCGGACGCCCTGCGCGTGAAGGATCTGGTGGAAGCCGCCAGCCTGTGCCGCGCCCCCTTCCTGCGGGCCTTCCGCGCCAGCATGGGCGAAAGCCCCACCCGGTACCTCCAAGGCTACCGGCTGGCGCGCGCGGCGGAGCGGCTCCGCCAGGGCCAGGCCGCGTCCGTGCTGGCGACCGCGCGCATGTGCGGCTTCGGAGACCCGGCCGCTTCACCCGGGCCTTCCGTTCCCGCTTCGGCTGCGCGCCCCGCGAGTACCTCGCGCCACGGACGAGAAGGCCGCCAGGAGTTCGTCAACCCATCCTGCCTCGAAGTTCTCCGCGAGGCCCCGCACCTCGCGGAGCGGTGGTGGGCCCGACGGTGTGCATGAACGACGCCAAGGCGAGTCCACGTGCAGCGGCGCCCTGCCGGGAACGCCCTCTCCAAACCTGTCCGACAGTCGGACAGGTTCGCGCCGCCTGGCGCCCCAGGGCGGGCTGGCCCGCATCCATGTCAGACCCCCGTGGTTTGGTGCACGAGGCTTGGGCGAGGAGGGCGACGGTGATGGTGCGGGTTGGACTCGTGGCGTACGTGGAGGAGCAGCTCGAGCGGGACATTTCGCTGGGGAGGCTGCCGAGAAGCGGGCAGTTGGGCTCGGAAAAGACGCTGGCGCGCATCTACGGGGTGAGTCGGGGCACGGTGCGCGAGGCCCTGCGGCGGCTGGCGGCGCGGGGCCTGGTGGAGCAGCGCTCCGGACGTCAGACAAGAGCCGTGGCGCTGGATGAGTCGCTGACGCTGGAGAACCTGGGCTTGGCGCTGCATGACGAACGCCGCCCGGAGTGCCGTCGGCTGCTGGAGGGCTTCTTCAGCCTCAAGCGGCAGGTGCTGGTGGAGCTCCTGGCCGACTGCTGCACGAGTGCCTCCGACGCGGCCCTGTGCCAGCTGGAGGACGCCTGCTTCTGGCTTTCGGACGCGGCGCGCTGGAATCCTGGCGCGCGCTGCGCACAGTGGGAGTTCGAGTTGCTGCGGCTCGCGGCCCGGGCTGCGGAGCGTCCAGGGCACCTGCTCCTCATCCAGTCGCTGCAGCGGGCTTTACGGGGCAACGCGACCCGGCTGCTGTCCCTCATGGGCGGCGAGACGCTGCGCCAGTGGGTCTTGTGCGCGATAGAGGCCCTGCGAAATCGCGACGCGCGGGCGCTCCAGCACGAGCTGCCGGCGCTGCTGAAGGCGTGCGATGAGCGCGTGCTGGAGGACTTCGCCCCTGTCCCCCAGGAGCAGGAATCCCCCGAGGCCGAGTGCCTCCCGGAGTGCCACCCTGACGCCCCCGCTTCAGCCTCCGCGCAGGACGATGCGCCCGCCGCGGGCCCCTGCGTGGAGGAGCATGGCCCTGCCCCCCTCGCGCCAGCCGCCGGGGCAACGGAAACGCTCGGTATTGCCCCCCGCGTCCACGAGGGAGCCCTTCCCGTGGAGCCGGACCGCGGGACGCCGCGTCTTCCAGCTGCCCCATGCCTTACTCCCGGCGAGCCGCAGGGTGCGTGCGCCCCTGTGGACGTGACGGGCGCGGCCCCGGGAAACCTGTCCGACTGTCGAGCGGGTGGGAGCGCTTCGTCTCAGGAAGAGGAGCCGCTTGCGCGAGGAGAAGCGCAAGTCGAGCGGGCCGCCTCATGGCCCCCAGGGGCCCACCCCCACCACGAGGACGATGGGCTGTGCCCCTCTGACGCCTCCATGGCCCACACGCCAAAGCCCCCCGCTTCATGACCGGCGACAGCCCTTCGTGCCCACTCGGGCCCATGAGGCTCCGCGCGCCCGCCCTTGAGGCAGAGCGCCCGCGCCGATAGACCTCACCCGCCGGACTGGCGGCCTTCGATGGCGCACAGGAGCACCGCCGCGGCGATGCCCAGGCGCCGGTCCAGCTGGCGCTGCGTGTCCATGGAGAAGTCCAGGTCGATCTTCTGGATGAACGGGTTGAAGTGCTGCCGGAAGCTGAACACCTGCGCACCGCCCAGGGTGCCGGTGAAGGTCTGTGGGAGGAGGTTGGTGAGGAAGCGCCGCACGAGCGCCAGCAGCATGCTGTCCTCCTCCACCCTGCCCACCTCGTTCCCGTCCACGTCCAGGATGAGCCAGGTGTCGCGCAGCATGGAGCTCAGGGCCTTGCGGCGCAGCGCGCCCACCCGCTCGCCGGTGGCCGCGTCGGTGACGTCGTAGGTGGCGCCGAAGTCCAGGATGCTGCGCGCCTGGATGGTGATGAGCTCCTCCTGCATGTCCTCGCCGCTGTAGATGCGCAGGTCCTCCTTCAGCTTGAAGGCCTTCATCTTCGAGTAGAAGGCGACGTTGCCCGCCTCGTCGTAGATGTGGAACGCGCCGCCGAACAGCTTGAAGAACTTGCGGCGGATCATGTAGCGGGACTGGCCGAGGCGCCCGGAGGCAAGCTCACTCCGGGGACGGGGCTGGATGGCGGAGGACATGGCCTCCCTCCCTAGCGCGAAGCGGCACGCGGGACCAGGGGGCTACTTGATGCCCTGCTTCGCCTTGCTCTCCGCCACGGCCTTCTGCGCGGTGGCGTGGATGTTGTCGAACTGGGCGCGGTACACGTCCGAGTGGCTCTTGCCCGTCTTCGCGTCCGCGACGTTCTGGCGCGCCCAGTAGCTGTCGAAGCTGGGGTCCGAGCCCTCCAGGCGCTTGCCGAAGCGGTCCATCTCCTTGGGCCAGCCATGGTTGTCGATGCCGTGCTTCATCACGTCATGGTGGCGCTTGATGCCGTCGTACTCGATGCGCTCCATGCTCTTGGCGAAGTTCTCGCGCCGGGCGTTCAGGTCCCCGCCGAAGGTCTGCTTGCCCTGCACGGCGTTGAGCTCGTTCTTGAAGGCATCGCTCGTGACCTTGCTGAACTTCTTCTGCTGCGCGGCGTTGGTGGCCTCGAAGGCCATGACGCTGGCGCGCTTGGGGCCCGTGAGGTCCGGCCGCAGGCCGATCTGGTTGTCCTTCTTGTAGAACATGCCGCCATGGACCTGGTCCTTGGTGACGACATTGACCGGCTTGCCATCGGACGCCTTCGCGGCGTCGTCCGCCAGCGCCGCGTACTTCGGGTTCTTCAGCATCTCCTCGTGCGCCATCTTGTCGTAGACGGCATGCATCGAGGGGTCCGTGGGCGGCTTCTGCACCGGCTGCTGCTGCACGGTGTTGGGGCCCTCGGTCCGCTGCTTCTTCTGCGGCGGCCCCTCCACCTGGGGCTTGCGGATGGGCGAGGTGAGGTCGTCGTGCTTGCGCTTCACCGGAAGCGACGGACCTGAGCTGAACTTGGAGATTCCGCGGGGCATGGGGGCGCTCCTGAGGGGAGGTTCTGGAGGAACTGGAAGCGCAGGATAGCGCCCGCCATGGCCCGGTGAACACGCCGCGTCACGCACGGCGTGTCCGAACTTCAAGCATCAATCAGTAGCAGAGGTAGTTGTCGTTCCAGGCGTGGGGGTCCGCGCCCTCGTGGATGAGCGTGCAGAGCTTGCCCGCGATGGGGCCCGCCTGCGACCAGGACAGCTGCAGCGGGCTGTTGGACGGCACGCAGAGGAAGTTGTCGTTCCACGTGTGCGCGGCGGGCTCGGAGTCCTCGTAGACCTGCGTGCAGCGCATGCCGGCGATGGGGCCCGCGCTGCTCCACGCGAAGCCGTAGTTCACCGTGGAGCACAGGAAGTTGTCGTTCCACGTGTCCGGGTCCAACGACTCGTTCACCTGGGTGCAGTACCGGCCGGCGATGGGGCCCGCCGAGGACCAGGCGATGTCCGGCATCGTCTGGATGGCCTGGCGCAGGTTGGGCAGCCGGCCGATGTTGCGCGCATCCGCCGCCTGCGCCGTGCCCGTGCTGGCCAGCAGGCCGCGCACGTAGCGCGGGTCGAGCGCGCCCGTGCCGCGCGCACGCGCCACGCCCTGGAGGCTCAGCGCGGAGCCGGTGACGATGGGCGACGCGCTGGACGTGCCGCTGAAGGTGCCCGTGTAGTACTGGTCCTCGCCGTAGGCGGAGCCGAACAGGTCGCCGTAGCCCATGGACGCCACGCTCTCACCCCAGCCGTGCACGTCCACGCGCGAGCCGAAGTTCGTCCAGCACATGGGGACGCGCGTGGTGGCGGTGCTCGCGCCCACCACGATGGCGCCCGAGTCGCGCACGTTGCGGTTGAAGACGCCGCCGTACGCGGCCTCGTCCAGGTTGGCGCTGCCGTTGCCCGCCGCCTCCACCACGGTGACGCCGTTGGCGGTGGCCGTGGCGATGGCGTCGTAGTTGGCCTGCCAGTACTCCATCGCGATGTAGTTGCACTGGCCCTGGTTGCAGGTACAGGGCGTGCTGTCCGCGGGCCCCTGCGCGTGCAGTTCAATCAGGATGACGCCGCCACGTCCCACGGCCGCCGCCGCGTTGGAGATGGCGGCGGCGGTGCCCTGCGAGGCCGCGGACACGCCCACCGTCGCGCCGTGCGCGATGCCCGTCACGCCGTAGCCGTTGGCCGTGCCCACGATTTCACCCAGCACCGCGGTGCCGTGGTTGCGCCAGCCCAGGTCGTTGTACTGCGTGCCAATCTGCGTGAAGAGGCCCGGCATGTCCTCGTGGGTGGTGCGCCAGCCGCCCTCGATGTCCACGAAGCGGATGCCCGCGCCGTTGCCACCAGCCACGCCCCAGGCGAAGCGCGCGTCCACGCCGCTGGGGGCCGCGTTGAGGTAGCCCTGGTTGCCCTCGTACAGCGGCGTCGTGGGAGCGATGTCCGCGGCGGCGAGCAGCGCGCGCAGCGTGGGCTCCATGCCGAAGTTCACCATGGCGGGCTCGGCGGGAGGCTCCGCGTAGGCGACCTCCACGCTGTCCAGCGCGTTGAGCGACGCGACGAGTTCCGCCACGCGCTCCGCGGTGGTGCCGGGCACGAGCGGCACCTCGTAGTAGAGGTTGAGGTCCGCCAGCTGGCGGCCGCTCTCGGACTCGCCCAACACCTTGCGCGCCTCCAGCGAACCTTCTTCTTCCGTGAAGAGGCGGCGGAGCGCGGAGGCACGGGGCGCGCGCTCCAGCAGGGCCTGCGCGGCCTTCACGTCACCGTCGAGCCGGGCCTCGGAGAGCCCACGCCCGGCGAGCAGCGAGCGCTCGGACTGGGAGCGCTCCGTCGCGAGCGGGCGCAGGGCATTGCCCCGCAGGCGCACGCGGCTGCCCTCGTGGAACTTCACCACCAGGCGCTCCACGGGCGTGCCCGACGGCAGCGCCTTCTGCAGACGCTTGTCGGCGGCGACGCGGGGCTGCTGCTCCTGGGGAGCGGCGAAGGCGGTGGTGCACAACGTGAGCCCGACGAGCGCGCCCGTCAGGCGGGAGGCGAAACGCGAAGTGTTCATCCGGTTCTCCGGCGTGGAAGGAGACGTCATCGACGGAGTCACCGGGCCTCCTGCCCGGCTCCTCCGTCGGCCTTCCACCCTAGAATACCCGTCTGACAAGAAATGCGGCTAAAGCCCGGACAGGCCTCAGTTCCCGCGCGGCGTCGCGTCCTGGAACGCGCTCAACTGCGCGGCCAGCGCGCGCTGGAACGCGGGCCGGGCCTCGCAGCGTTCCTTGTAGGCCTTGAGCGCGGGATGGGCGTCGAGCACGTCCGTGTGCCGCAGGATGCGCAGCACCGTGGTCATCATCAGGTCGCCCACGGTGAAGCGATCCTCCAGGTACGGGCGGTCTCCCAGCCACGTGGCCAGCTCGCCCATGCGCTGGTGGATGCGCTTCACCACGTCGGGCCGGTGGAGCTTCGCCCACTCGGCGTCCGGGACGAAGAGGTCGATCTCCGCGAGCTGCTGGATGTGGATCTCCAGCGAGTTCAGCGCCGCGAACAACCACGACAGCGCACGCCCCCGGCCTGCCTCGTCCGTGGGGAGGAGCACGTCGCTCTTCAACGCGATGTGCACCAGGATGGCGCCCGACTCGAAGAGGGACAGGCCGTCCTCCTCGTACACCGGCACCTGCCCGAAGGGCTGCTGCATGCGGTAGTCGGCCGACCGCTGGACTTCGCCATCGATGAGCCTCGCCTGATACGGAAGGCCCGCCTCCTCCAGCGCCCACCGCACCCGGAGGTCTCGCACCAGGCCCTGCGCGAACGGCGGCACCCACTTGAAAGCACTGACGGTGATCATGCCCGGCAGCCTCGCGTCATGCAGGCAGGCATGACCAGCGTCATCTGAAACACCTGTCCGCCCGGATGCCCCTGCCCGGAGGACGATGCCCGTGTCGGGCCCGGTGGCCACCTCGTGCGCATGGGAGACGAAGCGCGCCGGGGCTCCGCGCGGAGCCACACCTCGTGGCTCACCCGCGTCAGTCCCTTCCCGGGCTCGCTGCGGGGCTATGACCGGACGCGCCTGAAGAAGGACCTGGTGGGCGCGCTCACGGTGACGGCGCTGCACATCCCGAAGGGCATGGCCTACGCGCAGCTCGCGGGGCTGCCTCCGCAGGCGGCGCTGTACTCCACCCCGGCGGCGCTGGCGCTCTACGCGCTGTTCGGCAGCTCGCGGCAGCTCATCATCGCGGTGTCCGCCAGCGTGTCGGTGCTGTCCGCCGCCACGGTGGGCGCGATGGCACGGCAGGGCACCCCGCGCTTCGTGGCGCTCACGGCCGCGCTGGCCCTGATGGCGGGTGCCGTGGCCGTGCTGGCGGGCGTGCTGAAGCTGGGGCGCGTGGCGCAGTTCTTCTCCACCTCCGTGCTGAGCGGCTTCGTGTTCGGGCTGGCGCTCATCATCGCCATCAAGCAGGTGCCCAAGCTCCTGGGCATCGAGGGCGCGAAGGGCGGCTTCTTCGAGCGGCTGGGCTTCATCCTCGCCCATCTGGGACAGACGCATCCGCTGACGCTCGCCGTGGGGGCGGCGAGCATCGCGGCGCTGCTGCTGCTGGGGCGGCTGTCGCGGCGCATCCCCGCGGCGCTCGTGGTGCTGGTGCTGGGCATCGCCGTGTCCGCCGGGCTGCACCTGGACGCGAAGGGGGTGGCCATCGTCGGGCACATCCCCGCGGGCCTGGCGCCACCCCAGCTTCCGGACGTGGGCCTGGGCGACCTGGTGAAGCTGCTCCCGGGCGCGTGCGGCATCGCGCTGGTGGCGTTCGCGGAGGCCATAGGCCCGGCGCGCATGTTCGCCGCGAAGCACGGCTACGAGGTGGACCCCAACCGGGAACTGGTGGGCCTGGGCGCCGCGAACCTGGGCGGCGGGCTCTTCCGGGGCTTCAGCATGGGGTGCAGCCTGTCCAAGTCCGCCGCGAATGATCAGGCGGGCGCCACCACGCAGGTGTCCTCGCTGGTGACGGCGGGGCTGACGCTGCTGGTGGCGCTGTTCCTCACCGGGCTGTTCCGCGCACTGCCGGAGGCCACGCTGGGCGCCATCGTGGTGGTGGCCATCCTGGGGATGATGGACGTGAAGGCGCTGACGCGGCTGGCGCGCCTGCGCCGGAGGGACTTCCTGGGCGCGGCGGTGGCGCTGGCGGCGGTGCTGGCCTTCGACGTGCTGCCCGGCCTGCTCATCGCGGTGGGCATGTCGCTGTTCCTCACGGTCTACCGCGCCAGCCAGCCGCGCCTGAGTGAGCTGGGGCGGGTGCCCGGGACGCTGGACCTGGTGGCCACGCACCGCGAGTCCTCCGCCATCACCCTGCCCGGCCTGCACGTCATCCGGCCGGAGGAAGGCCTCTTCTTCGCGAACGCGACGGCGCTGCGGGACCAGGTACTAGCCCTCGTGCGTGACGCGAAGGTGCCGGTGCGCGAGGTGCTGCTGGACCTGGAGCTGACGGAGGACCTGGACGTGCCGGGCGCGGACATGCTGGCGGGCCTGCACGAGGACCTGTCGCACCGGGGCATCACCCTGGCCCTGGCCCGCGTGCACGCGCCGACGCTCCGGTTGCTGGAGCGCACCGGAGTACTGGCGAAGGTGGAGCGGCGGAACGTGTATCCCCAGGTGAGTACGGGCGTGGAGGCCTGGATGGCGCGGCACGAGTCCCAGGCCTGGCAGGAGTGGCGCCTCATCCAGGACGGGCTGTACCTGGTGCGCTCGCGCGTGGACGAAGCGGGCGCGGCGCTGCACGGCGAGGAGCGCCACCGGCAGGAGGACCTCCTCATCCGGCTGGACGAGGCGGACACGCGCATGCGGGAGCTGTTGCGGAACCTGCCGCATCCACCGGCCGATGATGACTCGCGGGGGCCCACGCACTGAGGCCAGCGAGCGTCACGCGGGAAGCGGGACCTGCCTCCTGAGCGTCCGCCCGCCCCGGCCGCCGGAACGATGTCCGGACCGGCCTCCGTGGGCACCTCGTGCCCAGGAGGTGGCGAATGGCAAGCAAGGCGAAGCCCTCGGGCAACGGCCATGGCAATGGTCACGGGAAGCAGGCGAAGCAGCAGCCCAACATCCTGGTCATCTGGGGAGATGACATCGGCTTCTGGAACATCAGCGCCTACAACCAGGGGATGATGGGCTACCGCACGCCCAACATCGACCGCATCGCGAAGGAAGGCGCGCTGATGACGGACTGCTACGGCCAGCAGAGCTGCACCGCGGGCCGCGCGGCGTTCATCACGGGCATGAACCCGCTGCGCACGGGGCTCACCACCATTGGCATGCCGGGCGCGAAGTACGGCCTTCAGGACTCCGACCCCACCATCGCGGAGATGCTCAAGCCGCTGGGCTACACCTGCGGCCAGTTCGGCAAGAACCACCTGGGCGACTCCAATCCCTACCTGCCCACGAACCACGGCTTCGACGAGTTCTTCGGCAACCTCTACCACCTGAACGCGGAGTGCGAGCCGGAGTGCCCCGACTACCCGAAGGATCCGGCCTTCAAGGCGCGCTTCGGGCCTCGCGGCGTGCTGCACAGCTGGGCCACGGACCGCCAGGACGTCACCGAGGACCCGCGCTGGGGCGTCGTGGGCAGGCAGCGCATCGAGGACACCGGCCCGCTCACCAAGAAGCGCATGGAGACGGTGGACGGCGAGTTCCTGAAGGAGGCGCTGGACTTCATGGAGCGCGCGGTGAAGGACGGCAAGCCGTTCTTCCTCTGGCACAACACCACGCGCACCCACGTCTTCACGTACCTCCAGGAGAAGTACCGCAACGCCACGGGCTATGGCCTCTACGCGGACGCGATGCGGGAGCTGGACGACATCGTGGGCGTGCTGCTGGCCAAGCTGGACGAGCTGGGCATCGCGGACAACACCCTGGTGGTGTTCTCCACGGACAACGGCGTGGAGAAGATGGGCTGGCCGGACGGCGGCAACAGCCCGTTCCGCGGGGAGAAGGGGTCGACGTGGGAGGGCGGCGTGCGGGTGCCGTGCGTGGTGCGCTGGCCGGGCGTGGTGGAGCCGGGGCGCGTCATCAACGACATCTTCGCGCACGAGGACTGGATGCCCACGATGGTGGCGGCCGCGGGCGGCCCCCCGGACCTCGCGGAGAAGTGCAAGCAGGGCTACAAGGTGGGGGACAAGACCTTCAAGGTCTACCTGGACGGGTACGACCAGCGGGGGCTGCTGGCGGGCACGGAGGAGGGCCGCCGGCACGAATTCATCTACGTGCTCGACAGCGGCAACCTCGCGGCGGTCCGCTACAACGACTGGAAGATCATCTTCAGCTACCAGGACGGTGAAGGGCCGGACATGTGGTTCAGCGGCAAGCGCTTCAACCCGGCGTGGCCCTACCTCATCAACCTGCGCTCGGACCCGTTCGAGTACGCGACGCACTCCGGCCTCTACACGCAGTGGTACGGCGAGCGCATGTTCACCTTCGTCCCGGCGCAGATGCTGGTGAAGCAGTTCGCGGAGAGCCTCATCGAGTTCCTGCCCAGCCAGGCCCCGGGCAGCCTGAGCATCGGGCCGCTGAAGGAGCGCGTGAAACAGAAGATGGCGGAGGCGAGGAAGCAGAAGGAGGAGCCCAGCATCAGCGACCAGGTCATGTCCCTGGCCAACGAGGTGGAGCAGTTCATCCACCGCTTCCAGCAGTCGCATACGTAGCCGCTCGGGTCCGTCGGGCGGTGGAGCGTCCATCCCTCCACTGCCCGACACCCGCCCCGGCCCCCGGTGCGAGTGTCATTCGGGGCGCCGGGCCGGATGTTCTCCGTTGGAGGACTTCCAGCCATGCACCGCAACGACAGCCGCGACGCCACGCCTGACGCGGAGCCCACCGACACCGCCGCGCGACCTGGCCGCGCTCCGTTCCCGGACATGGTCTGGATTCCTGGCGGCACGTACTGGATGGGCTCCGACCACCACTATCCCGAAGAGGCCCCCGCGCATCAGGTGACCGTCTCCGGCTTCTGGATGGACCGCTTCACCGTGACGAACGAACAGTTCGCCCGCTTCGTCGAAGCCACCGGCTACGTCACCGTCGCGCAACGCCCTCTCAATCCCGCGGACTACCCCGGCGCCACGCCGGAATCGCTCGTGCCCGGCTCGCTCGTGTTCCAGAAGGCCCACGGCCCCGTGGACCTGGGCAACGTGGCCAACTGGTGGAGCTATGTCCCCGACGCCTGCTGGAAACACCCCGAAGGCCGCCGCTCCTCCGTGAAGCACCGCCGCGACCACCCCGTCGTCCACGTCGCCTTCGAGGACGCGGAGGCCTATGCCACCTGGGCCGGCAAGGCCCTCCCCTCCGAAGCCGAATGGGAGCGCGCCGCGCGCGGAGGTCTGGACCGCAACGAGTTCTGCTGGGGCAATGACTTCACCCCGAACGGCGAACACCTGGCCAACACCTGGCAGGGCTACTTCCCGTGGCAGAACCTGCGCGAGGACGGCCACGAGGGCACCTGCCCCGTCGGCGCCTTCCCTCCCAATGGCTATGGCCTCCACGAGATGGCCGGCAACGTCTGGGAATGGACCACCGACTGGTACCAGGAGCGCCACCAGGGAAACAAAGGCAAGGCGTGCTGCATCCCCGTCAACCCTCGCGGCCCCGCCACGGCCCAGGGCAGCCAGGACCCTTCCACGCCCGCCATCACCCTCCCGCGCCGGGTGCTCAAGGGCGGCAGCCACCTGTGCGCGCCCAACTACTGCCGCCGCTACCGGCCCGCGGCTCGCTCGCCACAGGCCGTGGACAGCGGGGCCAGCCACATCGGCTTTCGCTGCATCGTGCGCCCGTAGCCGCTACGCACTGCTGGCGTCGTACTCCATGGAGATGCGCGGCGGCACCACCACCGTGGCGAACACCAGCCCCAGCACCAGCTGGAGCGCCACCAGCAGCACGTTGAACAGCCGGGCATCCTCCGCGCCCGCGCTGCCCGCGCCCAACAGCGCGACAATGGCCTCCGTGCCGATGAAGCCCGGCGCCAGCTGCAACATCCCGGGCATGATGACCGTCATGGGCATCCGGTCCCTCCCGCGTCCGTAGAGCAGCCCCCCCACGCCCAGCACGAACGCGGCCACGATCGGGCTGCCCC